>CAZZBI010000232.1:0-8889 GCA_964652385.1 uncultured Pirellulaceae bacterium
GTCGGGAACGCTGGTGAATCTGGCCGACGTGGCTGACGACGTCGAGTTCCTGCAGGGCTCGGTCGCCGATGCCGAGGCCGTTGCTCGGGCGATGAATCAGGTCGAGGTGGTCTTTCATCAGGCGGCGATCGCGTCGGTGCCGGCCAGCGTCGACGACCCGATCGGCTCGCATGCCGCCACCGCGACCGGCACCGTCGTCGTACTCGACCAGGCGCGGCGAGCCGGCGTCAAGCGAGTCGTCTTCGCCGCCTCGAGCGCATGTTACGGCGATCAGCCGACCCTCGCGAAACGCGAGGCCGATCCGCTGGCGCCGCTCAGCCCCTACGCGGCGGCGAAGGTCGCCAGCGAGTTCTACCTGAGGGCGTTCTGGGAAACGTATCGCCTCGAGACGGTGGGGCTCCGCTACTTCAACGTCTTCGGACCTCGTCAGGATCCCGACAGTCCCTACTCGGCCGTCATTCCGATCTTCCTGACCCGGATGCTTTCGGGGCGAGCACCGGTCGTCTACGGCGACGGACAGCAGAGTCGAGACTTCACGTTCGTCGCGAACGTGATCCAGGCGAATCTGCTCGCCGCCAGCGTTCCGGGGATCGGCGGCCGGATCTTCAATGTCGCCAACGGCGCGTCGACCAGTCTGCTGACGCTGATCGACGAACTCAATCGACTCCTCGGCACCGACATCCGGGCCGAACACGCTCCGCCCCGCGTCGGCGATGTCCGCGACAGCATGGCCGACATCACGATGGCCCGTCGCGATCTGGGCTACGATCCGCGCATCGAGTTCCGCGAAGGGCTGGAACGCTCGATCGACTACTATCGCTGGTTGGTCGATCAGCGATCCGGTCGCGCGAAGAGCTGACCGAGCGACAGGCGTACGCCGGCGAACCGAATCGCGAATCGCGAACCGAATCGCGGTCCCGACGGTCCCGGTCCGAGACGCCTCAATCCTTGTCGCGCAGCGATTCGATCACCTTGAGCAGCGCGGCTCGGCGCCGAGCGTCGGTCGTCAGCGCCAACGCCGCGTCCTCCGCCTCGACCGCTTGTTCGTCGCGTCCCAGCTCGCGCAGGATCATCGCCTGTTCGATCAGCACGTCGACGCGCGACTCGTTCGGCAGGTCCTTCCGCTCGAGCAGCGTTCGGATCGCGGCGATCGCCTCATCCTCGCGCTCCAGCTCGAGCAGACAATCCGCCTCGGCCAGCACCGTTTCGACGATCACTTCGGGTTCGCGCTGCGCGGCGGCGCGGACCACACCGTAATCCTCGAGCGCCTGATCGAAGCGTCCGATCCGAGCCAGGAGCTCGGCCCGAGTCCGATAGAGCTCGCGATTGCGGAGCGTGGTGCCGATCCGATCGCCGAGCATCGCGATCGCATCATCTTCCCGATCGCAGGCGACGAGCGCGTAGGCCTTCATCACGAAGTCCTTCTCGTACGTCTCGGCGTCGAGCCCTTCGATCGCCAGCATCGAGTCGATCGTCTCGAGCTGGGCCTCGATCCGCTCAGCTCGCTTGAGGGCACCCAGTCGCTGCAGCAGCATCTGCCGTCGCAGTTCCGACGGAATCCGCTCTTCCTGCAACACCTGATCGATCGTCTCGAGCGCTCGATCGATCTCGAGCGAGCGAGCCGCGAGTTCGACCTTCGCCAGCAGCGCCTGCTGTCGTTCGCGATCGCGAGCGGCGAAGTACTTCGTCCGCAGTCCGACCGCATCATCCGGGTCGAGCGTTCCGATCTCCTCGATCACCTCGGCATAGAAGCGATCGACGATCGACGGGTCGAGATCGGCGATCGCCTGATCGAGCAACTGCGCCCGCTCGGTCCCTGCGGCCGCGGACGCCTTGGCGAACGCCTCGTCGCGTCGCGTTCGAGCGGCGAGCAGTTCGTCCAGATGCTGCAGATAGCCGTCCGGGCCCCCTTCACGATAGCCGGTCGACGCGAACGGCCGGCCCTGTTCGTCGAGCAGCAGAACGGTCGGAAATGCGCTGACCGCGTAGGTCGTGGACCAGCGCTCGTGAGCGGCCTGCATCTCGGCGGACTGCCCCGACTTGTCGCGAGGAAAGTCGAGCTTCACCAGCACGAACTTCTCGGGAGCCGCGGCGACGAACGCCTCGGTGGCGAAGACTTCCTGATCCAATCGGATGCACCAGATGCACCAGTCCGATCCGGTGAAGTCGACCAGGATCGACTTTCCTTCGACCGCCGCGCGTTCCTTGGCGGCGTCCAGATCGGTGAGCCAAGGCTCGTCCGCCGCGAGACGAACGGGAGCGACGGAAGCGAGCCCGAGCGAGCCGACGGCGCCGAACGCCGCCGCGATCAGCAGCACCCGTGGAAGGAACCGCGCGAGCGCCCCCCCGAGCTCCGCGTTTCCTCGTCGAGTCGATCGGCGATCGTCACGACCTGCGGCTGCGACAGCGGACATCGGTTCGTCTCCCTTCGGTCTCTCGGAACATCGCCGGAGCGCGGCTCGGTGGCGCGGCGAAGTCGCGGACGGTCGTCGATCGGTCGCGAGAGAGCATCTTCGGCCTAGGGGCCGAGCAGGGTCAAGCAGCCGTTTCGTCGACTCGTGTGCGAATCGGTCGAGAGGCGGGCAACAGCAACGCGACGATGCCGACCAGAGCCGCTCCGGCCACGCCGGCGATCCAGTCGCGCCAGTCGACCGTGCGACTCGGAACGGTCGCCTGCAGCACCTCATCCAGCGACGCCATCGCGACGGCGATGCCGACCGAAACGACGATCGCCCGGCGCGAACGGCCGAACGCCACCAGAAAAAGCACGACCATCCCCGCGTAAAGGGCGAAATGGAGCGGCTTGTCGATCAGACCGACCAATCGGGCGGTCCGATGACCGAGCGGAAGATGCGTCAGCACCGAGGCGAGTACGACGTACGCGGCGGCAAGCGCGCCCAATCGCCACGTTCTCGATTGCCACCGCATGCGTCCCACCGATCCCCCTCGCCGTTCCCTGCCGCTCGACGTCCACTGAAGGACGCGCCGATCGGACATCGAAGCGATCCGCCACCGAACGCTCCGAGACCGCCGCTCGACGACCGAAAACCGCGGCGCGATCGTCCTTCGGAAGCGTTATCATAATCGCTCGGCTCGACGCGACGGGAATCGTCGCTCCTCGCCGCAGGAATTCGCCGTCGAAAGGGTCGACGGGACCGGTCGCTCGCGGCCCGATCTCGCTCCCCCCTCCCCTCCCCACGTTCCTCCGCTCGCTCCTCGGAGTCACGACCATGCGTCTCGTCGATCGTTCGCTCCCCTCGTACCGATCGTTGGCGGGTTGGATGGTGCTGTTCGTTCTCTCTGGGACTGCACCGACCGTGCGCGGACAGGAAGGATCGGACGGAGCGAGCGAGAAGCCGGCCGAACGATCGCTGTTCGACGGCCAGTCGCTCGGCGACTGGAAACCGACTCGGTTCGGCGGCGAAGGGAAGGTCGAGGTGTCCGACGGCCAGCTGGTGCTTCATCCGGGGAGTCCGCTGACCGGCGTCACCTGGAGCGGCGAAGCGCCGAGCGGCGAATACGAACTGACGCTCGAAGCGAAGAAGACTCGCGGCATCGACTTCTTCTGCGGACTCACCTTTCCGGTCGGCGACGAGCACTGCAGTCTGATCGTCGGCGGCTGGGCCGGCAGTCTCGTCGGTCTCTCGTGCCTGGACGGCAACGATGCGGCTCACAACGACACCAAACGCTATCTGACCTTCGAGAAGGACCGCTGGTATCGGATCAAGGTCCGGGTGACCGATCAGGCGATTCTCGCGTGGATCGACGACGAACAGGTGATCGATCAGCCCCGTGCGAACATCGAGTTCTCGGTTCGCGGCGAGGTGCTGCTGTCCCGTCCGCTCGGACTCTGCACGTTCGAGACGGAAGGGGTCTATCGCAACCTGGCGTGGCGTCCGATCGACGGTGACTCGGAGGAATCGACGAACTCGGATCGCCGCTGAGTCGTTCGTGAGACGAAACGCCGAGTCGCGGGGCCGACCGGTTCGGTGCCGAGTCGACATCGGCGAATCCCGGTCGCCCGAGAAGTGCTTCCCCACAGCGAGTCGAGTCGATGATCGATGCTTCGCGAGCCGATGATGCGCGCGACCGCGACCTCTCGGAGCCGGACGAAGGGGACCAGTACGGTCTGCTGCTCGATCGCGAGAGCGACGAACATTTCATGCGGCTCGCCTTGCGGCAGGCGGCCGAGGCGTTCGAGAAGGACGAGGTGCCGGTCGGCGCGGTAATCGTGCGCCGGGGAGCGGTCATCGGTGCGGCTCACAACGGCCGCGAGACGCTCAAGGACCCGACCGCTCATGCCGAGATGCTGGCGATCACTCAGGCGGCGGCAGCGGTCGACGATTGGCGGCTCAACGGTTGCACGCTCTACGTGACGCTCGAGCCTTGCGCGATGTGTGCCGGCGCGCTCGTTCTGGCTCGTGTCGATCGCGTCGTATTCGGCACGTGGGATCCCAAAGGGGGCGCCGTCGGATCGCTGTATCGGATCGGCGAGGACGAGCGGCTGAACCATCGCTTCCAAGTGACCTCCGGCGTGATGCAGACCGACTGTGCCGAGGTCCTGACCGAGTTCTTCCGCCGGAAGCGAGCGGCGGGGAAGAAGTGACCGGTAAGGGGAACGAGCCGACCGAAGCGCGCCCCGACGGCCGGTCGATCGCGGATCGAGGGAACGGTGGCGTTTTCCGGGGAACGGGCGTCAAGTGGGCCTCGTCGACTGAGGCCGGCCGCGATCCCCGTAAGCGCCACTCAAGGGCTACCTGTTTCCCATTGGCCGTATTCCGATCGGAATCGACAGTCCCTCGTCAGGCCGATGAGCCGGGGAGTCCGTGAACGACGGCACGAAGTTCTTCAAGGATTCCGCGCGATCCGCCGGTTTCGCGAGTGTCCGGTACCCCCGGGATCCCGCAGCGAAGCGGCTCGGCGAAAAAAGAATAAGGGAAAACCGCTCTTGACCATTTTTTCCTTGACTCGTCACGGATCCCGAAAATAATCTCTCGATCTTTCCACCCGCAAACTGCGGCCGACGAGTCTGACGGCTCGGTATTCCGGTCGGAAACGGGGGATCGTCCGCTGGAGATGCGAATCTCGACGGCGGGTCGGTTTCCTGAGCCGATGACCGGACTTCCGACGACCGCGACTCCGGCCGATCGGTGCCCCACCTTTTTTCGAATCAGGCCCCAGAAAGATGAGCAAGAAGTCGCTGAACGTGTTCGAGGCGATCCTGAAGTTCGGTCACGACGAGGACTTCGTTCCGCAGGCGTCGACCGAGTTCATTCCGACCGATGCCCCGGCCGGCTCCGCCGAGAAGATCGAAGAGCTGCGTCGTCGAGTCGAACTCGGCCTGCCGCTCTGGCATACCGAGGACCGTCGCGACTATTCCGGTCTGACCGGCGCGGTTCGTCCTCGCGAATGATCCGCACGGAACCGGCCCTGCGAGCGATCGGAGGGGCCGCGAACGAATTGCGACGAGGCCGGGTTTCGACCCGGCCTCGATCGTTTCTTGACCGCACCACCGGACCGCGATCGACGAGAGGGGTCGGACGGAGGACGTCGGGGGAGCTCGCGGAGCGAACAAAGGGGATCGGGGTCGTTGCAAGCCGGAACAACGAAACGGGCCGCCGATCTCGTGAGAGACCGGCGGCCCGTCGACGGCTGTGGGTCGAAGAAGCTCCGCTTCTTTCGCTCGTCGATCGTCGTGTTCGATGTCAAAGGGGGAATCGATCCCCCCAGCGGCCGCTCAGCAGCCGTGCTTCTCGAGCTTCTGGCGGAGCGTGTCGGCGGTGAACGGCTTGACCAGATAATCCGATACGCCGGCCTGGATCGCCTTGAGGACCTGCGACTTCTCCGCCTCGGTCGTCACCATGATGATCGGGACTTCCTTGTCGATCTCGCGGATCCCGACGATGACGTCGAGACCGTTCTTGTTCGGCATGTTCCAGTCGGTCAGGACCAGATCGAACTCCCCTGCCTTGAACGCATCGAGCGCTTCGACGCCGTCCGCCGCTTCGACGGCGCTCGGGACGCCGACGGCGGCCAGGGAACGCAGGATGATCTTGCGCATGGTGCTCGAATCGTCCGCCACGAGTACTCGCTTGCTCATCGTCGTCTCGGTAGGTCGGTGGCTGCGGGGTGCGTCGGTCGTCGGATCGGACGGAGGTGCATCCGTCTCGAGAAGTCGACGCACGAAGGCTAGTTCCGCTCCGGCGACTGTCAATCGTTCCGGCGATCACGGCGGACCATGCTCGTGATCGGACCTCTGCCGACCCCCGTCATCGCCGGCGCCCGTCATCAAGTGGGTGGTCGAGTCGGCGTCACGAACGATCGAGAGATTCCGTTCCGATCGACGCGGCGTTCCTGAAGCGGACGCATCGACGCGACTCGCTTCGTCTCGATCCCTCCTTCTCTCCGGCACGGCGCTCCGACGACTCGGTTCGCCCGTGGCCGGAGCGTGCTTCCGTCGTCCGCCGAGCGGCCGGCATCTCGCTTCCGCGCCTCGAAGGTCCGAGCTCGTCGCGCTCGACAGCGCTTCGCGGATCCGAATCGCACACCGCTCCTACGATCCGCTCCGCGGTGGCGCGCCTCGGCGAAAACAGCGGGAGTACGCATCGCTCGGCGCCATTGCCCGGCGGCGCGCTCAACGTAACTTTCGCCCGATTCGGTTCCCCGACTCATGGGTCCGGTTTCGTTCGAGCGTACGGCGAAACGGTTCCGCAGTCGGCCGATGGGACGCACCACGCCTCTCGCTGCCGCATGGCGCCCGGGAGGCATCGAGCAGAGGAACAACCCCATGTCCAGCGCTCCTTCCGTCGCGAGCGTCGAGAGTCGTACGGTCCGAGCCAAGGAGGCGACCGGCTCCATCCAACTCGTCAGCTTCCGGCTCGACAAGGAGGAGTACGGCATCGAGATCACGCGCGTCCAGGAGATCATCCTGCCCGGCGACATCACCCGGATCCCGGAGAGTCCGCACTACATCAAGGGACTGATCAACCTGCGCAACACCGTGATCCCGATCGTCGATCTCCGCCTGAGGTTCGGCATGAACGAGGCGGAGCGGACCGACGAGACGCGGGTGATGGTGGTCGTCATCGGCGGCAAGACGGTCGGTCTGGTGGTCGACGGCGTGAACGAGGTGATGCGGATTCCGTCCGACGGCATCGTCCCGCCGCCGCCGAGCATCGCCGGCCTCGGTCACGACTATCTGATCGGTCTGGTCAATCACGACGACCGCCTGCTGATCGTGCTCGACATCGACCGGATGCTCGATCGAGACGACGTGCTCGACGTCGCCGAGTGAACGCCCCTTCAGGAGAGGCCATCATGTCGCCGGTCGATCGGATCCTCGAAATCGCGTCGCTGCAGCTGACCGACCCCGAATTGGATCGGTTCGCGAAACTGATCTACGAGACGATCGGAGTCCGGATCACGTCGCAGAAGCGCGCGATGCTCAGCAATCGTCTCCGCCGTCGTCTGACCGAGAACGGTCTGCGCGACTTCGATTCGTACTTCCGACTGATCTCGTCGCCGAACCGACCGGCGGCGGAGTGGGATCACTTCCTGCAGGCCGTGACGACTCACGAGACCTACCTGTTCCGCGACCAGGTCCAGTGGAACTGGTTTCGCGACGACTTTTTGGCCTCGCGGATCGCGGCAGGGGGGACCGATCCGTCGGCGCGACGCCTGAGGATCTGGTCGGCGGCATCGAGCACCGGCGACGAGGCCTACACCATCGCCTCGACGCTCGCCGGCTCGCTGACCCAGCCGCAGACCTGGACGATCGAGATCCTGGGAACCGACGTCGGCATGGACACGCTTCGACAGGCGCGCGAAGCGAAGTTCGGCGAGCGGGCGATGCACCTGGTTCCCGAAACGCTGAAGCGTCGGTTCTTCCGTCCCGCCGCCGACGGCGTGACGTGGAGCCCCGACGAACTGCTTCGCGGCTGGGTCCGCTTCGAGCGGCACAACCTGCTCGAGCCGTTCCGCAAGGGACCGTTCGACGTCGTCTTTCTGAAGAACGTGATGATCTACTTCGACGCTCCGACCAAGCAGCGGGTGCTCGACAACGTGCGTCAGACGCTGGCGCCGGGATCGCTGCTGGTCACCGGCGTTTCGGAAGCGGTTTCGACGCTGATCGACGATTTCGAACGACTCACCCCGTGGCTCTTCCGCTTCCACGGACCCCGCTGAACGCCGAGAGGAACGACCATGACGAGCCACGATGCCTTTGCCGAAGATCTGCTCTCGGACTTTCTCGACGAGTCGAGTCAGTTGCTGGCGCAGCTGAACGAGAATCTGCTCGATCTCGACCGACTGGTCGCCGGCAGCGATGCCGGACGGCCGGTCCGTTGCGACGAAGAGCTGATGAATCGGATGTTCCGCGCCGCCCACAGCATCAAGGGGCTCTCCGCGATGCTCGGGCTGAGCAACATCAACGCGCTCACGCACAAGATCGAGAACGTCTTCGATGCCGCTCGCAAGGAGCAGCTCGGGCTGGACGTCCGCTGCGTCGATGTCGTGCTCCGCTCGATCGACCGCGTCGGCGAGATGATCGAACTGCTTCGCACCGAAGGGCGCGAGGACATCGACGCTTCCGATCTGTCGACCGAAATCCGTCAGCTGCTGACCGATGCCGGCTGCTTCCGCGAGCAGCGTTCGGCCGCCGAGATCCAGGCCGGTTTCGACGCGGTCGCCGGTGCGAATGCCGCGACTTCCGCACCGGTCGCTCCGGCCTCGTCCGCCGTCCCCGCCACAGCGCACCAGGCCGCTCCGGAATCGATCGAGGACCTGCTCGCCGGCATCGTCGACGAGGTCGAGATCTCGCCTCGCTATCTGGCGATCTTCATCGACGAAGCGGTCGAGACGATCGAATCGATCGGCGAAACGCTGCTCGGC
>CAZZBI010000233.1:0-8839 GCA_964652385.1 uncultured Pirellulaceae bacterium
GGAGGCACGGGGGCGACCGCCGATGCGAGTCCAGCCGCGGTCTCGGCGTCGGTCGCCGTGCGAGCGCCCCCCGGCCGGCACTCAGTTCGTGCGGCGTTCCTTCAGGCGGACCGCCTTGCCGATGCGGTCGCGGAGGAAGTAGAGCTTGGCTCGTCGGACGACGCCCGACCGCTTCACTTCGACCTTGTCGACGCGCGGCGAGTGGAGGGGGAACTTGCGCTCGACCCCTTCGCCGGCGACGATGCGGCGGACGGTGAACATCTCCTTGCTCCCCTCGCCGCTGCGAGCGATCACGGTTCCGGTGAAGACCTGGATCCGCTCCTTCTCGCCTTCGAGAATCTTGGTGTGGACGTCGACCGTGTCGCCGATCTCGAACTTCGGCGGGTTGGCCTTCAGGGACGACGCTTCGGCGACGGCAATCAGCTTGTGCTTCATGGCTCGGGGTCCTTCTCGGTGAACTCGGGAATCCGAGTCCGCTCGAGCGGCGTTTCGGATCCTTGATCGTTGGGCTTCGTTCGCGACGGCCGCTCCGCGTCCGTCCGGCTGTTCGATTCGGTGTCGGCAAGTCGGTCGAGCAGGTCGCTCCGCCGCTGCCGGGTCAGGGCTTCGGATTGGCTGCGCCGCCATCGGTCGACCTCGGCGTGGTTACCGCCGAAGAGGACCTCGGGGACCGCCAGATCCCGAAAGACCCGAGGTCGCGTGTACTGCGGGGATTCGAGTCCGCGGTTGCCCGACGAGAACGAATCCTCGATCGCGCTCCGCTCGTCGCCGAGCACTCCCGGGACAAGACGCGAGACGCATTCGATCAGGGCCATCGCCGCCACTTCGCCTCCGTTGAGGACGAAGTCGCCGAGCGACAGTTCGAGCGGCTGCAGCAGGTCGACGACCCGCTGATCGAACCCCTCGTAGCGGCCGCAGAGCAGGATCAATCCCGGCTGCGCCACCAACTCCTCGACCAGGTTCTGATCGAGCCGTCTCCCGCGAGGCGTCAGGAGGACGACCGGTCCGGCGGTTCGCCCCTCGTCAGCCGCGGCTGCGAGCAACGATTCGACGCAGCGGACGATGGGCTCGACCATCAGGACCATCCCGGGGCCACCGCCGTAGGGACGATCATCGACTTTCTTGTGCTTGTCCAGCGTCCAGTCGCGGAAGTCGTGCAGACGAAGATCGATCAGCCCCCGCTCGATCGCCTTGGCCATCAGGCTTTCGGCGACGAATCCCCGGAAGAGACCGGGGAACAGGGTGCATACGTCGAACCGCATCCGCCGACGACTCCGCCCGAGGTCAGCTCTCGGCGGCGGCTTCGGCCGGAGCGGCCGTCGCCGGGGCTCCCTTGGCGGGCCCCTTCTTGGCACGGATCGCCGCAGCGATCGTCACCTGACGTCGCGCCGCGACCTTGGCCAGGGCAGCCTTCTGGGCTTCCAGATGCGTCCCGTCCTTGCCGTACTTCCGGATCAGGACGGTCGCCTTTTCCGACGGCTGAGCGCCGACGCCGAGCCAATACGCGATTCGCTCACCTTCGAGGATCGCGCGAGCGTCGGTGTCGGCCACCATCGGATCGTAGTAGCCGAGCTCCTCGATCACTCGTCCGTCCCGGCCGGTCTTCGCGTCCATCGCGCACAGCCGATAGAAGGGCTTGTGCTTCCGGCCCATCTTCTTGAGTCGAATCCGAACTGCCACGAAACACTCTCCTCGTTGTTCTTTCCCGCACCTTCCGCGACGGGAATGCGAATCGCACAAGATACCCCAGATCGGCCGAGGACCGGAAGAGCCGATCGCTAATTTTTCCGCTTCCCCTTGAGCCGGTCCCGCAGCATCTTGTCCCGCTCCTTCTTCTGCTTCGCCTTTTCGGCGGGCGAGAGCCGCTTGCCGGTCCCCTTCTTGGTCTTCATCATCCGCGTCGGGTCCATCATCTGCTGCTGCATCTCGCGAACGACCGACATCTTTTCCTTCAGGCTCCCGCCGCCGGCCATCATCGTGAACATCGGCTTCACGGTCTCGAACTGCTTGATCAGCTCGTTCACCTGCTGCGGAGCGACTCCCGCGCCCCGGGCGATCCGGTTGCGGCGCGACTGGTCGATCACCTTCGGGTTGCGGCGCTCGACGGGAGTCATCGAGTCGATGATGCCGACCAGCCGACGCGTTTCCTTCGTCGTGTCGACGTCGTTGAGCATCTGCTTGATCTGCCCACCGCCGGGCAACAGCCCCATCATCCGCTGCATCAGGCCGGGGCGAGCGATCTTGTCGATCTGGTTGCGGAAGTCGTCCAGGGTGAACTCCCCGGCCGCCATCTTCCGCTCGAGCGCCTCACGCTCCTTCTCGTCGATCAGCCCCTGAGCCTCTTCGACCAGGGCGACGACATCTCCCATCCCCAGAATCCGGCTCGCCATCCCCTCGGGACGGAACGGCTCCAGCGATTCCAGCTGCTCCCCCGTGCCGATGAACCGGACCGGAACTCCGGTGACATGCCGCACGCTCAGCAACGCCCCGCCGCGGGCGTCGCCGTCGAGCTTGGTCATCACGACGCCGTCGAGCTCGAGCGCGTCGTTGAACGCCTTGCCCGTATTGACCGCGTCCTGACCGGTCATCCCGTCGACCACCAGGAACGCCAGGTCGGGCTGCACCTGCTGGTCGATCCGCACGAGCTGATCCATCAGCTCCTTGTCGATCGACAGCCGTCCCGCCGTGTCCAGAATGACGACATCGATCCCTTGCTTGCGAGCCGCGGCGACCGCGTCGCGACAGACCGCGACCGGATCGCTCGCTCCCTCCTGCGAATGGACCGGCACGCCGATCTGTTCGCCGAGCACGTGGAGCTGCCGGATCGCCGCCGGACGCTGCAAGTCGGCCGCGACCAGCATCACCTTGCGGTTCTGAGCGGTCAGCAGCTTCGCGAGCTTGCCGCAAGTCGTCGTCTTTCCCGACCCCTGCAGACCGCACATCATCAGGACGTTGGTCCCCGCCTTCAGGCGGAGTCCCGGATCCTCGCTGCCGAGCACCGCCAGCAGCTCGCGATGCACGATCCCGACCAGCTGCTGCTCGGGGGAGAGACTGCCGAGAACCTTCTCGCCGAGCGCCTCGACCTCGACCCGCTTCATGAAGTCGCGGACCACCTCGTAGCTGACGTCGGCCTGGAGCAGCGCCTGCTCGACCTTCGCCAACCCGTCGCGCATGTTGCCTTCGGTCAACCGAGCCCGGCCGGCGATCGACTTGAAGGCTTCGCGAAGTCCATCCTGCAATGAATCGAACATGAGTCGTTCCGGGGGAAGACGAGAGAGACCCGGTCGCCGTTCCCGAGTCTCGTCGAATCGGATGATTCTAATCGTCCGAGCCGCAGGAAGGTAGAGACGGAGATTGCGGCCGAGCCTCCCAGCACGAGTCGCATCGGCGGTCCCCCCCGTGCCTCAGCGATCTCAGCGTCTCCGTGAGAAAACCTCCGCTCCGTGTCTTCGTGGCTCCTCGGCGCCTCCGTGCCTCGGCTCCTCCGTCTCTCCTTAGCCCCTCGGCGACTCGCCCCCGATCACTCGCAACGCTTCACAGTTCGCTCGGCGTCGTTGTCGCCTGCCCTCGGCTCGGGACGAGCCGGGGCTACGGCAGGGTGCCGACCGAGTCAAAGCCGACCGCGGAAGGCCATCCGTCGAAACCCCGAGACCGCGGTCGGATTCGCATCGATGGTCCCCCCGTGCCTCCGCTATCTCAGCGTCTCCGTGAGAAAACCTCCGCTCCGTGACTTCGTGTCTCCTCGGCGGCTCCGTGCCTCGGCCCCAAGGCGACTCGGCCGGGGCGAAGTCGTTGACAGACGCTGCGACCAAGAACGGTCGCAGTACGCCGCGCTCAGTGGACCCGCGTCAGCACCTCACCCAGACGGCGCGTGTCGGGAAAGTGGACGAGGACGAACGTGTCGCGTCCCTCCTGCACCTCGATGGCATGCGTTTCGAGCTGCCCGACGCGGCGGGCCCCGAGTCGCGGCTCCCAGGCGAGTTCATGTCGGCCGACCGGCATCTCGAACCGCAGTACCTGGATCTTCTCGGGGAGCAGCCCCCAGCAGCGCGTGTCGGCGTTCTCCGTCGCCTCCCACGCGATCCCGACCAGATCGATCGCCAGTTCGCCGAGCCCTTGCGTTCCCATCGCCGACTTGGTCGCGTACAGCGCCGCCTTCTTCACGGCTCGTCGAGCCACCGCCTTGCCGACCACCAGCGGGAGCGTCGCCTGATACTGCCGACGAGCCAGCAGGCCGACGTCGGTGATCGTCAGCGTCTCGCCGATCGCGCGCCCGTCGCAGGCGATCTGCAGTCGGTCGAGCGGATTGATCGGCGTCCGGATCGCCGGCACCTTGATCGGGGCGATCGTCGGAGTCACCGAGTGCTTGCCGATGATGCTCAGGATCCGATCGGCGACGAACATCGCCTGAGAGGTCGGAACCTCATCGGCCTCGACCTTGTACGGTCCGCGGCCGACCAGCGCGATGACATGCACGACGCCATGTCCCGGAGCCGAATGGACGCCGGATCTCGCCCGCTCGAGATCGATCGGGCCGGCCGCGAACTCGGGTTCCCACTCGACCACCCGTTCATAGGCCCGCGCGGCATCGTCATACGCCGTACCGGTCGTCTCGCGCAGCAATCCGTACAGGTAGGCCCCGAGCGCGATCTGGGTGTAGTCCCCCTTGGGATTCGTCCCGTCCGGCTCCGCCGCCGCATCGATGATCTGCTGCTGTTTCTCGTTGATCTGATAGGCATAGGCGCCGGCATCGTCGCCGTCATGCATCAGGTCCGAAATCGCGAGAAAGGCGCGGATCAGCACCTTCTCGTAGTCCTCCCCCTCGTACGCCCGCCGCGTGTCGTCGGTCACCCAGGTCAGAGCCGACTCGCCCAAGTCGCGCTGCTCGAAATGATCGAACCGATCCCGTACCTCACGCAGGATCGTCTCGGCCTGATCGGGTCGTCCGCGGAGCAGCTCGAGCATCGCCTGGTCGAGTGCCATCACGTCGGCTTCGCGAGGTCGCTTGGCCTTCGCCTCGATCAGCCGCTCGTTGGCCTGAGCGAAATTGCCCTGGTAGAAGTCGCGCCGCGCCGCTTCGACGCGCGACGCGTGCGACATGCAGCCTGAGACGAGCGGAAGAATCGCGACGAGCAGCAGCGGCATGGCCCACGAGAGCGGCGTCGAACGACACGGGGGAGTCGAACGAGGCTCGCGCGCGGCGTGTCTCGCTCGTCGTTCCTCCCCCGGCTCTCGCGACATCTCGCTCTCCGATCGATCAGCGCTCGACCGAGAACGGGTTGTAGATCCGCCACTTGCCCAGATACGAGCGGTGATAGCCCTTGCGGACCTTGGCCGAATCCTTGGCGTACGTCCCGTCGTGGATGTTGACCAACTCGAGCGTCAGCAGATAGTCGCGCTGCTTGTCCTTGTTGTTGATCGTCGTCCCGCTGGTGAGCGTCGCGTAGAGCAGATAGTCGAACGGCTGGCCGACCTGCTCCATCGCCGCGACGAATGCCCGCTGGCCGTCCGGAGTCAGCAGCTGTTCGGGACGCAGATGGCACTGCTGCAGTCCCTGTTCGACGTACCGGCGGCTGATCGGTCGGAAGTTCCCCGAGGTCGAGATCGAGGTGTCGATCTCCTGATAGAGCTGCTCCTTGAAGCCCCCCATCTCCTCTTCGCTCTTGTTCTCGATCCCGACGAAGCAGATCCGCCGCGGCCCTTCGTTGCCGTAGCCGGTGAACTCCGGGTCGAACGCCTGATCCTGGCTCGAGAGGAGCCGAGCCACCGACTCGGCCACCAGCCGGTTGTACGTTTCGGCTCCCGCCGCATGGCTGCCGACCATGTCCGATTGCGAGTCGTCGACGACATGGGCGACCTGGCGGCCGCGACAGCCGGTCAGCATCGACGCGACCGCCGCCAGACTCCCCGCCACGCTTCCCTGCACGAACGCACGCCGATCCATGCGACACCTTCCCTGGTGATCGAATTGCGAGCCGTGGGGTTGTAGGTCCCACGGCGGCGCCAGGTCAAGACGAACTCGCGCCGCTGCGCCTCGGGTCATCATCGAACGGCGCACGGAGTCGGCTTGATGCCAGTCGCCGAGGGAAGCCGAGCCGGGAAGAATCTGCCGACCGCGAAGAGGACGCAGCGAACGGAGACTTGAAAAGCGAGGCAGTCTGCGTCGCAGTGACCGGCGTCCCCGAGAGGGGGCCGGACTCAACGACGCCCCGCGTCGCGGATCGACCAGGTCGACGGATCGAACCAACGCGCCGCTCGCGAAACCGGCCGCGTTCCGGCGGACGAGGGGCGCTCGCCGACGCCGCGCGACGCGACCGATGACGCCGCGTCCCCGTCCGACACCTCGCTTGTCGGCTCCGCTGCCCCGCGTCGACGCAGCGCGGCGCGCGCAGCGAGCGAGGGATCGGGGGGAGTCGTCGGGACGAGTCCCGGCTCTTCCAGTCGACGCCGAATGCGCTGACTGAACTCCGGATGGTCGTAGTAGAGATCCGACAAGTCGTTGATCCGACTCCGGGCGCGCAGCTGATCGAACGGCAGCGATCGATCCAGGAGCCCGAGTTCGTACGCGTCCCGATCCGAGTAACCGGGAAGGAGCACGCCGATGCTGAACGGCACCCGTCGCGGCGCGATTCGATTGACGTGCTCGACGATGTTCGTCGTGCAGTTGTTGCGGATCGTGTCGTAGAACTCCGGCTTCTCGGCCAGCTGATTCACGCGCCGCATCACGTCGACGAAGAGCTCGCGCGCCTTCTCCGGCGGCGCCGTCGTCCGATACAGATAGACGTCGGCATCGCGGTGATGCGTTCTCAGCCGGACCAGATCCCGCTCGTCCGCCACGACGTAGGTCAGTTCGAGCTGCCGCGAAAGGCCGCCGAGCGCCGAGTAGGTCTCCCCCTTTTCCGTTCGCACCTCGGCCGAGACCGCCAGATAACGGCCGTCGTCGAAGCCGAACGAGAGCATCGTGTGCGCGATGAACTCCGCCCCCTGGAACGGCACGACGAAGAAGTCGACCGTCTGCAGGCGACTCAGTTCGTACTCCCGCGTCTCGTACTCGAGGACAAAGTCGGTTTCCGTGACGTACTGACTGTTCCGGACGTTCCTCACCACCACCCGATCGCCGTCGAACTCCGCGGTCGGAAGCGTTCCGAACTCGGGAGACCAATCGCGGAAGTTGCTCGGCAGCAGCGCGTCCGAAAGATCGTTCATCGGCAGCTTGGCGCAGCCGAGCGGCAGCAGCGCGAGGAGGGCGATCAGCAGGGCCGCCGGTCGTCGCGAGCCCCAAGGGCTCGACGATTCGGTCCGTTTCGATGCCGCGCGGCGCCGCTCGGCACTTCGTTTCGGTATTTGCAGGGAAGAGACGGCGTGTGTGCCGGAGCGAGTCGTCCGGGGAGGCCATCCGCAGAGCCCCTGCGCGCCGAGGAACGACGCCTCGGTCGCGAACCTCTCGGTCGAACCGAGATCGCGGTCGGCATCGTCATCGATGGGGACTCGGAGCATCGGCAAGGGGATCCGCGAATGGCCGGTCGGCGACGCAACGCCCGAAGAGCGGCCGGCTCCGCCGCGATCGATCGGTCGCCGCGGTGCGACGAGCGTGAATCGGGGCAGAGAACGGCGCAGGGCGGAGAGGGGATTACCGATTTCGGCGAGTCAGGACAAGGGCAACCACCCGTCCCGAGCGGTTCGACAGCCGGGGAATCGCGAGGGAGGGCCGGGACGTCCGAAGTGCGTGATGCGCGAGGAGCGGTTCGCGAGGGGGACGACGGGACCGGACGCGGTCTCCCCGAAACCGCCGTTGCTCCCCCCTCGTTCACCCCTCTCCTCGCAACCGATGATCGTGGGGGAGAGCCGAGTCGACCGAATCGGAAGCCGTTCCCGAGGCTCGTCGATGCTGGTGCGCGTCTCGAATCGCTTCGCCCCTGGCTCGGCATGGCCGGACGCTGGATCGGTTTGGCGACTCGAGGCGCACGCGCCGCGCACGATGCGCTGCTCGACTTGGCGATTCCGCCGACTTGCGGGCGATGCGGCGCGGACCTGGCCGATCGGTTCGAACTCGTCGACGAATCGCCGAACGCAGCGGCTCGCCGTGCCGGCCACGGCGAGGGACCGATCTGGTGCGAACGATGTGCGCGGCGTCTCGGACTGGCCGCCGATTCCCGGTTCGCCGCTCCCTATCAGTGCCGACGCTGCGGCGCGACGCTTTCGTCGGTCGCGATGGCCGCGCGCTCGGAAGCGACCGGCTGCGGCGCCTGTTTCGGCACGAGTCAGGCCCCCGATTCGGTCGTTTCGCTCGGCGACTATCATGGCGAGCTGCGACGTTGGGTGATCGACGCCAAGCGATTCCCCGATGCTCCGCTCGCCGTTTCGTTGGCGACCGCGCTGGCTCGGCGGATCCGTTCGGAGCCGCGTCTGCTGGCGTGCGATCGGATCCTGGCGGTGCCGGGAAGGCGGGGGCCGAGTCCGAGTCGCGATCCGCAGGCCTATCTGGAATCGCTGCGGGACCGCTTCACGGTCGGACCGCCCGGAGCGTTACCTCGGCGACTTGCGGAACGCCTTGCCCGGCGACTCGCCCTTCCCTTGGCTCTCGATCTCGTACAATATCGTCGCTTCGTGCTCAAACAGGGAAAGCTGCAGCGGATCGATCGGCTGAAGAACGTCTCGGGAGCGATGGGGTTGGTCGAGCGGCCACGCGGGTGGATCGCTCGGGCGCTCGGCCGGCGTATCGGTCGTCGCGAGGCCGCTCACGCCGATCATCCCCATCACGCTATCGCCGGCCTTCGCTGGCTGGTGGTCGACGACGTGGCGACGAGCGGAGCGACCTTGACCGAGGTCGGTCGGGTGC
>CAZZBI010000234.1:0-8815 GCA_964652385.1 uncultured Pirellulaceae bacterium
CTGACCGATCACCTGCCCGCCGCGGATCCCACCCCCGGCCAGCGCAACGCTGAAGCCGTGCGGCCAATGGTCGCGCCCACCGGCCGGATTGATCGTCGGCGTACGGCCGAACTCGCTGGCGCACATCACGACGGTCGACTCGAGCAGGTCGCGCTCTTCCAGGCGATCGATCAGCGCTGCGAAAGCGGGATCGAGTTCCTTCAGCAAGCCCGCATGGATCTCGTGGTTGTTGATGTGACTGTCCCAACCGGACAAAGTCACCTCGACGCAGCGAACGCCGGTCTCGATCAGCCGCGCCGCCGCCAGACAACCTCGCCCGAACGAGGTCGCTCCGAACGCCTCTCGCTCGGCCGCCGACGCGTTGCTGACGTCGAAGGCGGCGAGTTGCTTCGAGTCCATCATCTTCAGGGCGGCCTGAGTCAGATCGCGAGCGACGTTGACTCCGATCCCCGGTCGGTCGATCCGGCCGCGAGCGAACTCGCGGTCGACGACGTCGTTCAGATCGCTCAGTCGCTGCCGATACCGCTCGTCGTCGACCGGTCGCAGCAGATCGGGGAGCGGCTGGTTCGGGTCGTCGGTCTTGAACGGATCGAACCGAGTCCCCAGGTAACCGCCGCGGCTGGGAAACTCGTTCGACAGGATCGACACGTGCCGCGGAATGTCGATCCGCTCGCGATCCTCCGCTTCGGTCTGGTGACAGACGATCGCACCGACCGACGGGTGGATCAGCGTCGGATCGGGGCGGAATCCGGTCTTGATGTTGTAGATCGCGCGTTCGTGATCCCCTTCGCGACTGGTGACGCTGCGGACCAGCGAGATCCGCTCCATCTTCTCGGCGACGCGCGGAAGCCCCGAGCCGATCTCGATCCCCTTGATCGACGTCTCGATCGCCGTCGAACCGCCGGCGATGTCGGTCCCCGGATGCGGATCGAACGTCTCGAGCTGACTGGCTCCGCCCTGAAGCCAGAGCACGATGACGCTCTTGGCAGGACCGCGGCGCCGCGGAGCGTCGGCTTGCCGGGCCAACAGAGACGAGACCGGCGTCAGCCACCCTGCGACGCCGAACGCCGCGGCCGCTCCCATCCAGTTGCGGCGATCCAAGTGCACCGGACTCCCGCAACCGCCGATCGCGGCGATTGGGGAGAGCGGTCGCTCGATCGATTCCGGTCGGCGTCTCATGATCGTTCTCTCGCAAGAAGCGTTCGCGGTCGGTCGGCGGGGGATCCCGGTCGTCGACCGTTCTAGTGATTCCAGAAGAACTCGCTGCCGTTGACTAGGACCCAGATCAGATCTTCGACGACTCGCCGTCGCTCGTCGCCGCGAGTCCCTTCGAGCCGTCGCTCGAACACGGCCCGCTCCTCGTCGGTCGGCCGCCGGGTCAGCGTGATCAGGTACGCCGTCTCGACCGCCGAGCGATCGTCCGGAGCGAGCAGCGCGACCTGTGCCGAAGCGTTCAGGATCAGGTCGCTCGAACGAGTCCGCTCGCCGACCAGTTCGCCGTTCATCAGCAACAGTCGCTGCGGGATCGTCCCGCCGGTCATGTTGAACTCGTCTTCGCCGAGATCGCCGAAGCGATTGACGAACTCGTTCTCCTGACCGAAACGGGTCAATCGCGCGATGACTCCTGCCTGTCCGTTGATCGTCCTCAGCGACGACGCCTGGATGATTCCGCCGGCGATCTGCTCGGGCCTCAGTCGAGTCACCGGAAAGACGGCCCAGAGCCGTTCGTGTTCTTCGGTGATCGGGAACGAGGCACGACTGTCGTTACGAAAGGCTCGGGTGCGCGCGATCGTTCGGATCAGATGCCGCAAGTCGTAATCGCGTCGCACCAGGTCGGCGGCGAGTGCATCGAGACCGGCGGGAAAGGGGCCGTAGAGCTCGATGTCGTCCACCGATTCGGTCAGCGGCCGACCGGTCATCAGTGCCCAGACCCGATTGACGATCGCGCGTGCGAAGGGACGGTTCTCGGGGTGAGTCACCCAGTCGGCCAAGGCGCGGCGAGGAATCGGATCGTCGCTGACCAGATCCTGACGATACGGGACCAAACGCGGGACCGCCGTTTCGGCCTCGGCATCCAGATACTTCACCTGGTACTCGGTCATCCGTTCGGGTTGCTCGTCGCGGATGCCGCGGAGCGTCGAGCGGACGTTGCCGAAGAACGACGCCAGCTGATGAAAGTCCTCCTGCGTCCCGCCGCGCAGCGCTGCGGCATCCCCGAGATCGATCGTTCCGAGATTGTCGTCATGGCACTGGAGGCAATCGATCCTCAGGCCGAGAAAGGCTCGCGAAGTCCGTGCGGCAAGCTTGATCGGATCGGGCTGATTGTCGGCGTTCTGGTCGAGCGTCGCCGTCACGAAGTTGACCGCCGGACTGTCGGTCCACAGGCCTTCGTCGGTCAGCAGATCGCGGACGATCGCATCGTACGGACGATTCTCGTGGAGCTGTTCCGAGAGCCAGTGGACGAAGCGCCGTCGGCGGAAGACCAGGAACGGTCCGTCCTGCACGCCGACGAGCGATCGCGCCAACCGCTCGGCGAAGTAATCGGCGTGGCGTCGATCCTGAAGCAGATAGTCGGTCCAGGCGGCGATCCGTTCGTCGGCCGGCAATTGCTCGAGAGCCCGCAGCTCTTCGAGCGACGGGACGGTTCCGGTCAGCGCCATCGACAGACGCCGGACCACGACCAGTTCGTCCGCCGGATCGGCCGGTTCGAGCCCCGCTTCGCTCCAGGTTCGGACGAACTCGGCGTCGATCGCCGTCACCGATTGCTGATCGGTCGCCGTCCAGGCGGAACGGTCGAGCCAGAGACTCGAGTCGGGGACATGCGGACGCGGATAGAGCCAGGTCGCGAGCGCCGCGACGCCGCCGACCACACCGGTCAGGAAGACGAACGTCCGAGTCAGCATCGTCTCGCCCCTTCGACACCGGGCCGATGATCGCCGCGCCGATCATCGCCGTGGCGTCACTTCGAGGAGCCGTATCGGGCGGGCCGTCCGTCGGCCGCCGCCGCTCCCTGACCGAAGATACCCTCGCTCGGTTCGCTCGGTTTCGAAACCGAGCCGCCGGTACCATGGTAGTGCCTGAGGTCGAGCCTGAAAGCGACGCCCGGTCCGCGGGACAGGGCGTTGCGCGGCCGAACAGCCGTCGCCGGAATCGAACGAGGAGCGGGGAGATGACCGAACCGCGAGACGATCTCGCCTCTCGAAACGCCCCGCTCGACGATGACCGGATCGCCTCGGTCATCGTCGTCGATCCGATCGCGGGGGATGGCGAGGCGGAACAGGGGCAAGCGGCCGTGGCTCTCGACGCGGACCTACTCGACGCGATGGCCACCACCTCGATTTCGATCGAACCGCCCTCCGTCGAGTCGAGCGACGAGTCGGACCCCATTTCGCTCGAAACTGCCGAACCGACCGAGTCCCTCTCGGCGTCGCCATCTGCGGCGATGACGCCTGACCAGGAGGACGAGGTACCGCTGGCCGAGTCGATCGCGCCGCCGGTTCTGGGCTCGCTGGCATCGATCGAAGCGGAACTCGTCGCTCCGGCAACCGGGTCCGTCGTCGCCTCGCCGCCGCGACGCTATCGAAGCTGGCCGTTTCGGATGGCGAGCGGGATCGGTCGAGCGATCGAGTTCTCGTTCGGCGGGGCGAGTCTGATCGTGCTGCTGGCGATCGCGACCGGAATACCGGGGGCTCAGATCCTGACGCTCGGGTATCTGATCGAGGTATCGGGGCGGATCGCCCGGACCGGCAAGGTCCGAGCCGGGATGCCGGGCTGGCGGAAAGCGGCTCGCATCGGCAGTCTGGCGCTCGGCACCCTGATGTGCCTGGCGCCGATCGGCTATCTGTCGAGCTTGGCGGAGGCGGCGGAGCTGATCGATCCGACCTCGACGAGTTCGCGCGGTCTGCGGATCGGCCAGTGGATCGTGACGCTGATGTCGGTACCGCACATGCTGGCCGCCTGGTTCTGCGGCGGGAAGCTTCGCTACTTCTTCTGGCCTCTGTTGGCTCCGTTCCAACTGGCGATCTGGGCGCTGCAATGGACGCTGGCGACTCCGGCGCTGCGTCGCGGACTCGACGAGACGCTGGGACGGGTCTGGCCGACCCTGGTCGCCGACCTGTGTGCCGTCGCGCCGCTGACCGACTTCTTCCTGCCGGCGATCATCGGCAAGCACCTGTGGTTCGGCACGCTTTGGGCGCGACTGAGAGACGGGTTCTGGGAGTTTCTGGCCGGCCTGCGTCTGCCGTATCTCGGTTGGCTCGGACTGCGAGCGTTTGTCGGCAGCGTCGCCTGGCTCTGCCTGCCGACGCTGCTGCTGATCGGCGGGACGGCGCTGCCGGACGGCGGCGCGGTGCTGACCGGAACGACCGGAGTCGTGCTGCTCGCGATCGTCTGCCTGTACCTGCCGGTCCTGCAGACGCACTTCGGAGCGGTCGGCAAGCTGTTCGCGATGTTCGATCTGGCGGAGGCACGGCGGCAGATCGCGCGCAGTCCGCTGCGGCACTCGCTCGCCCTGCTGCTGGTGATGCTGCTGGCATTGCCGCTGTATCTGTTCAAGATCGAACTGGTCGACGGAGGGCTCTGGTGGGCGCTCGGGCTGATCTTCGTCGCCTTCTCGTTGCCGGCTCGCTGGGCAACCGGTTGGGCCTATGCTCGATCGTCACGTCGCGAGACGAAAAGCTGGGTGATCTGGCGTTGGCCGATTCGGATGACGGTCTTCCCGCTGGCGATCGTCTTCGCGATCTTCGTCTCGGTAACTCGTTTCCTGTCGTGGGGCGGGGCGCTCGGACTGTTCGAGCATCATGCCTTTCTGGTCCCCGCGCCGTTCACCCGATTGTTCTGAGGCCCGGTCGCGAAATCGTCATGGAGATCGATCGATGTCGCTCGGCAATCGCCATGGCCGGTACTGCCTGACGGTCGACGTCGTCCTCTTTCCGATCGTCGGAGTCGGCCTGATCGGCGTCGCGCTGATCGCGGCGCTGCTCGGGAGCGTGACGTTCAACGAAGCGACGATCGCCTGGAAGGAGACCCCCGCGATGTTCGCTGCGCTGGTCGGCGGGGGAATCGTGATCGGCGGAGTCTTCGTCGCGTATGGCGTGATCCGATTCGTGCGGAGCGGTCGCCAGCCGGTGGAGGGTCAGCGACGGCGGTGACTCGATACGCTCGCTCGCTGTTCGGCACCGCCGAACCGTCGAGAGGGGTGCCGAGCGATCCGAGGCGGACCGGGGGGGCGGGGGCCGTGGTCGGATCCGACTCGGGCGGTACACTGGGGCGAACGGTTCGGTCGGCACCGTCGCAGGAGCGGATCGAATTCCAGCGTCTCGGTCCTCTCTCTCCGGAATTGCCCCTTCGCCATGACGCGTTTCGAAACCGCCGCTCGGGTCGGCGAGATCCCCGAGAATCAGGGACGGACGGTCGAAGTCGACGGGCGGCTGATCGCGCTCTTCCGTACGCCCGAAGGCTATTTCGCGATCGACGATCTCTGCCCGCATGCCGGGGCGTCGTTGGGGGCCGGCCACGTCGAGAACTGCATCGTCGTCTGTCCGCTGCACGCCTGGCGGTTCGACGTCCGCGACGGCACCTGGTGCGACAATCGGCGCTTGCGGACCGACAGCTACGAGGTGCGGATCGTCGGTGACGAGATTCAGGTCGCGACCGAACCGAAGCCACGAGTCGACTGAGCCTCGTTCGGCTCGGAACGCGCGCCCTCCTCCTCGACGAAATCCCCTCGCAACGGGACTCTGCCGCGTGAGCACCGACGACGACCGGACTGACGGCTCCCCTTCGCCCGGCATCGGCCTGCGCGACTTCCAGCGTCTGATCCGCGAGATGTACTACGAAAAGGATGTCGCGCGAGGGATCGAGGGGACGTTCATGTGGTTGATGGAGGAGGTCGGCGAGTTGGCGACCGCCCTGCGCGACGGGACACACGAGGAGCGTCTGGGGGAGTTCGCCGACGTCGTCGCGTGGCTCGCCACCATCGCCAATGTCGCCGGAGTCGACCTGTCCGAGGCGGTGGCGATGAAGTATGGCCGCGGTTGCCCCGGTTGTTCCCGGATGGTCTGCACCTGTCCGGATGAAGAAAAGCCGTAGCGCTCTCCCGCGTACCGAGCCAACGATTATCCTGTCGGTTTCCCCGGTTCGCGGCGAGTTCGGGACAGGGAGTCCCGTTGCGGCAACCGTTCATCCGCTGACCGTCGGGCGACGCGTGCGAGTCAATCGGTCCATTTCCGTTCTTCGAGCGTCGCTCGCGTTACCGCTGGTACTGTCGTTCGCGCTCGGCGTTGCGCTGCCGACGTCGAACCGGAGTGCCGACGCCGCGACGATTCGCGGCGCGACGATCGACGGGGACGAGCCTGTCCGCAAGGCGATCGAATCGAGCGACCCGATCGAACTGATCGACGTGGGGATCGACGGACGATTCAAGGTCGGATCGTGGACCCAGGTCCGAATCGTGCTCGACGGATCGCGATTGTCCGTTCCGGTGCGAGTCGAGATCGAGACGGTCGACGGCGAAGGGGTCCCGGTGATCCACACCGACGAGTCGCTCGTCGAGTCGCCGGGCTCAGGCACGATCGACCTGCGGCGTCTGGTCCGGATCGGGCGACTCCGATCGCGGCTGTTCGTTCGCCTGGTCGCGGACGACGGTTCGATCGTCGCCTCGGGAGAACGCTTGCTCGATCCGGCTCACGGCGCCCGCGCCTCGACCGATCAGCTCGTGCTGACGCTCGGGCCCGACATCGGCTTCGCATCCTGGCTCGCGGATCGACAGGGACGGTTCGATGATCGGGCGACCGATCTGCTGACCGGCAGCGACCCGCTCGGTCTCCCTCGCGATGATGCCGCCTTCGACGCGATCGATCTGATGGTCATCGCGTTGGGCGACGATCCGTCGCTGCTCGATCCGGCGAGCGCTCCACCGTGGGAAGCGATCTCGCGCTGGACGCGGCGCGGCGGAACGCTGATCCTGGTCGGCGCCGCTCAGGCAGCGACCGCGTCCGAGCGTTCGGAGATCGCGGCGCTGATTCCCGGCTCGATCGGATCGATCGTCGCGCAGGAGGACAGCGGCGGCGTCGAGGTCTTCACGTCGGCCACCGATCGGCTGTTGGGACGCGGCGAGAGCTACTCGCTGGTCGAGCTGACCGAACTCCGCGGCAAGATGGTCGCCTACGAATCGAACGGCGATCGCTCGCTGCCGCTGGTCGTCGATTCGTCGTGCGGCATGGGGCGAGTCGTCTGGATCGGAGCCGATCTGGCCGCCGAGCCGTTCGCGTCATGGTCCAGCCGGAATCGGTTCGTCGGCAAGGTGCTCGAAATGGTCCGGGCCGGCGCGATCACGGCGCCGACGGTGCGCGGCAGCCGGGTGAAGCACCTGGGCTTCGATGACCTTTCGGGGCAGCTGCGGACGGCGCTCGACGACTTTCGCCGCGTCTCGCTCGTCTCGTTCACCAGCGTCGCGGTGATCGTCGTCCTGTTCATCCTGCTGATCGGTCCGCTCGACTGGTGGTTCCTGTCGCGCGTCGTGCGGCGGATGGAATGGACTTGGGCGACGAGCGGTGCGATCGTCCTGACGATCACGCTGCTGGCGATCGTCGGCTTTCGACTGACCAAGGGAAATCAGGTTCTCGCGAATCAGCTGGAGTTCGTCGACGTCGACGGACGGACGGGCGAGGTGCGGGGGACGCTCTGGGCTCATCTGTACTCGCCCGAGGTGCGGACGTTCGATCTGGAACTGACTCGGCCGGACGAGTTCCGATCGGGTTCGGGGCGCACGCTGCTCGGCTGGCAGGGACTCGCCGGAACCGGACTCGGGGGGATGGATGTCGCGTCGGGTTCCGGCGATTCCCTCGGTGCCTATCGCTTCCGCACCGCCGACGACGGCTCGATCCGCCCGACCGGCATCGCCGTGCAGGTGGCGAGCACCCGCTCGTTCGTCGGTCGCTGGTGGGATCGTCTGGCGACGATCCCCGAGGATCGGCTCTATCTGGACCGTCGCAACAACTCGCTTCACGGCGAGTTCACCAATCCGTTTCCGTTCACGCTCGATCAGGCGATCGTCTACTACGACACGTGGGCGTATGTCGTGAACGAGGACATCCAGCCGGGCGAGACGATTTCGATCGAGACGCAGACGACCGAGCGGACGGCCGAGGGCTTGCTGTCGCGGCGGCGGGCGCTGCAGGGAGCCGAGCTTTCGGACGGTTGGGACGTCGCCTCGCGCAGCGTCCATCGGATCGCCGAGATGCTGGCGTTCCATCGGACGGCGGGAGGGCGCGACTACACGACGCTCCACCACCGGGTCTTCGGCGAACTCGACTGGAGTCCGCAGCTGAAGCTCGGCCAGGCGGTCGTGTATGCGCGAGCCGCGACGCATGTGGCCGAACTGACGGACGGGGGCGAGCCGCTCGAAGATGCCTACGATCAGCGGGTCTCGGTGATCCGACTGCTGTTGCCGGTCGCAAGCGATCGGAGCGAGACGCGAAGTCAGGCGGGAGAGACCGACCGGTGATCAAGACGTCGAACCTGACCAAGAAGTACGGCGAGCTGTTTGCGATCCAGGGGATCGAGCTCGATCTCGATGCCGGAGACCTGTTCGGCTTCATCGGCCCCAACGGCGCCGGCAAGACGACGACGATGCGGATCGTCGCGACGCTGCTGGAGCCGACCTGGGGCGAAGCGTACGTCTGCGGCCACTCGATCTACAACGACGCCAAGGAAATCCGTCGTCTGGTCGGCTACATGCCCGACTTCTTCGGCGTTTATGACGACATGAAGGTGATCGAGTACCTGGAGTTCTTCGCCGCCGCGTACCGGATCA
>CAZZBI010000235.1:0-8710 GCA_964652385.1 uncultured Pirellulaceae bacterium
CCCTCGTTCCCTTCGAACTCCTTGTGCTCGCGCAGGCGGCGAACGATGCCGCCGGTCAGACGATCGAGATCGGCGAGCGGCCCCGTCATTTCGTCATCCGATGCGACTCCGATCACGAGCACATCGACTTCCTGTTCGGACGGGGCGAGCGAGCTGGCGACCAGATGCATCGGAGACCTCGAACGACTGACGACCCGAAGAGAACGACCGCAGCGACATTTTGTCGCTCCTCCCCCTGTCGGGAAAGCGGACCGGCGCCAAGATGAATCGAGGGGCGGCCGATCGAGTCGCCTCGGGTCGCCGATCGTTCCGCCACCGAGGAGCGATCCGCGATTCCCGCTGATCCGCTCCCGCAATCCCACGGCATCGCGATGGGCTATCGGAATCTCGCGCAGTGCGTCGCCGACCTCGAGCGGGCCGGCCATCTCGTTCGTCTCGACGAACCGGTCGACGCTCGAATGGAAGCGGCCGAAATCCACCGGCGCGTGCAGGCGAGCGGCGGTCCGGCGATCCTCTTCACGCGGGTGCGCGACAATCGCTTCCCGATGGTCTCGAACCTGTTCGGCACGCTCGAACGAGGGCGGTTCCTGTTCCGCGATCGACTGGAAGCGGTCCGCCGCGCGATCGAACTGAAGATCGATCCGACCGCCGCGCTCAAGCGCCCGCTGCGGTACTTGGGAGCCGCGCGAACCGCGTGGTCGATGCGCCCCAAGCGAGTCAGGTCGGCGCCGATCCTGCGCGGGAACTGTCGCGTTCGCGATCTGCCGTACCTGCAGAGTTGGCCGATGGACGGCGGACCGTTCGTCACCCTACCGCAGGTCTATACCGAGAGTCCGTCGAAGCCTGGCTGGAGCGGTTCGAACCTGGGGATGTACCGGATCCAGCTGCAGGGGAACGACTACGTTCCCGACGCCGAGATCGGACTCCACTATCAGCTGCATCGCGGCATCGGCGTGCATCATCGCGAGGCGCTGCTGCGCAACGAACCGCTGCGCGTCGCGGTCTGGGTCGGAGGGACTCCGGCGATGACCCTCTCGGCCGTCATGCCGCTCCCCGAAGGGCTCTCGGAGCTGACGTTCGCCGGCGCGCTGGCCGGACATCGGATCTCGATGGTCGATTCGGGAGCCGGATTGCCGGTCTACGCCGAAGCCGACTTCGCGATCGTCGGAACGGTGTTGCCGGGCCAGACGAAGCCCGAAGGACCGTTCGGCGATCATCTGGGATACTACAGCCTGACCCATCCGTTCCCGGTGATGCGAGTCGAAAAGGTGCTGCATCGCCCCGACGCGATCTGGCCCTTCACCGTCGTCGGTCGTCCGCCGCAGGAGGATACGACGTTCGGTCAGCTGATCCACGAACTGACCGGTCCGATCATCCCAACCGTGCTTCCGGGCGTACGAGGCGTTCATGCGGTCGATGCGTCGGGAGTCCATCCGCTGTTGCTGGCGGTCGGCAGCGAACGCTACGTCCCGTTCGAGGCGCAAGCGGCGCCGATGGAGATCCTGACTCAGGCGTGCGCCATTCTCGGCCAAGGACAGATGTCGCTCGCCAAGTACCTGCTGATCGTCGACGGCAACGACGACCCGTCGCTCGACGCCCACGACATCGAATCGTTCTTCGTCCATCTGCTGCGGCGTTGCGATTGGACGCGCGACGTCCATTTCCTGACGCGGACGACGATCGACACGCTCGACTACAGCGGCGACGGACTGAACGCCGGCTCGAAGGTGATCCTCGCGGCGCGCGGGCCCGAGCGGTTCGAGACGGTGACGACATGGGAAGGGGAGTCGAGTCTGCCGAGCGGCTTTGACGACCCGCACGTCGCGCTGCCGGGGGGCCTTGCCGTTCGGAGTCCGAAGGCGCGCGAGGGAGCGACGGCCGGATCGGACGACGGCCAACTGCGCCGCTTTTGTGCGGAGTTGTCGTCGACCAGCGGTGCGCGTCGATTCCGGATGATCGTGCTCGTCGACGACGCCGAGTTCACGGCACGGTCGCTCGCGAACTTCCTGTGGGTCGTCTTCACGCGGAGCAATCCGGCGAACGACATCGACGGCATCGACGCTTGGACCGAGCGCAAGCATTGGGGGTGCCGCGGTCCGCTGGTGATCGACGCCCGGATCAAGCCGCATCACGCGCCGCCGCTGGTCGAAGATCCCCAAGTGACCAAGCGGGTCGACGCACTCGCGTCTCGTGGCGGTCCCTTGTCGCGCTGGCTGTGAATCCGGGCCCACCGGGCCCACGATCTCCGTGCCCTCCCCAGCCCGAAGCGCCAAGCGCAGGGGTGCTTCGTGCCCTCGAATCGAACGACCACGGCAACCGACGTCGGTCGCACTACCGAGAATCGAGGCGTCGATGAGTAGGCCCGCGTCGTCCCCGACGCGCGGCAGCGCGACATCGAGCGTTCGAGACGCTTCGCGGTGTGATCGGTGTCGTCACCGCTCCCCCTCGGCTCGGGACGAGCCGGGGCTACAGCGGGGCAGAGCCGTTGCAGTGCAACCGAGGTCGGTCGCACTACGTGGCCTCGGCGTAGGCCCGCGTCGTCCCCGACGCGCGGCAGCGCGACTTCGGGCGTTCGAGACGCTTCGTGGCGTGACCGGTGTCGTTGACGCACACCCTCGGCTCGGGACGAGCCGGGGCTACGATCTCCGTGCCCTCCCCAGCCCGAAGCGCCAAGCGCAGGGGTCCTTCGTGTCCTCGAATCGGACGAACACGGCAACCGACGACGGTCGCACCACCAACCGATGAGTCGCCGATGCGTAGGCCCGCGTCGTCCCCGACGCGCGGCCGTGGGACAACGAGCGTTCGAGACGCTTTGCAGCTCGATCGGTATCGTCACCGCACCCCCTCGGCTCGGGACGAGCCGGGGCTACGATCTCCGTGTCCTCCCCAGCCCGAAGCGCCAAGCGCAGGGGTCCTTCGTGTGCTCGAATCGAACGACCACGGCAACCGACGACGGTCGCACCACCAAGTAACGAGTCGCCGATGTGTAGGCCCGCGTCGTCCCCGACGCGCGGCGGTGCGACATCGAGCGTTCGAGACGCTTCGTGGCGTGACCGGTGTCGATGACGCACACCCTCGGCTCGGGACGAGCCGGGGCTACAGCGGGGCAGAGCCGTTGCAGTGCGACCGAGGGCGGTCGCACTACGTGGCCCCGACGCGCGGCGGTGCGACATCGGGCGTTCGAGACGCTTCGCAGCTCGATCGGTGTCGTCACCGCTCCCCCTCGGCTCGGGACGAGCCGGGGCGACGATCTCCGTGCCCTCCTCAGCCCGAAGCGCCAAGCGCAGGGGCAGGCCCGTCTGACGGCTGAGGTTCTCCGGCGACCGGTAGAGCCGGCTCGTTTTGGCGTCGCCGTTCGACCGCTTTCCTTCGCCCTCCGGGCGCCTCGGTAGGGGAACCTCCGACCTCACCGCCGTGATCGCTGCTCTCGGTCAGTGCTTCACGTCGTCGATCGCTCGATCCCCGTCAGGGATTAGGACATAGTTCAACGACGTCAGGTCCCACTCCGGCATCACCTGGTTCGAGGTGGAGAGCGTCTCGTCGAACCGACGTCGTAGCCCGTCGAGGTCCAGTTCGATCACCATCACCTCGGCTCCGACCGACTGTCGGATCAGCAGCATCGTTCGACCGTCGTCCGACAGCCGGAGATCCCCCGTCATCAACGGCGGAAGCGGAATCGACAGGATCTTCGTTTCGCCATCGAATGCCCGGAACTCGAACCGATTCGATTTGGGATAGAGCGCCAGCGGCAGATCGCCGATTCGACGTGCGTTGCGATCGAGTCGGACGGCAGGGAGTGTCGCTTCACGCAGCGTCGTCCCCTCGATCTGCCAGACGACTCCGCCTCCGTTTCCGCCGTACCGCATGGCGATCACCTGACGGCCGTCGGACGCGAGCGAGGGAGTCAGCTCGTAGGTCTCGCGCCGGCCGAGCAGATGGTGGACCGAGAGGGTCTCGCCGGTTCGCAGGTCGAATCGCTCGAGCATCAGACGGTTCGTCGCTCCGGTCGCATGGACCAGTTCGAATCCCTGTCCGCTGCCGTCGAGAGCGATTCCCTTGGTGTTGCGTCCGATCTCGCTCGCTCGCTTCCACAGCGATTGACCGCTCGCAAGACTCCAGCCCGAGCGTCCGAGCGCTCCGGTAACGACCAGCAGATCCGCCTCGTAAGAGACCGCGGCAAAACCGGTGATCGGCGTATCGGAACCGGTCGGGACGCGGCGAACCGGTTCCAGCTCCAAAGTGCCGTCGAAGCGACCGACATGCGTCTCGCCCGAGGCGAAGGCGATCCACGATCTCGAGTCGGATCGCCAGACGAACTCCAGGTACTCGCGACCGAGCGACACGCGCTCTTCGCCATCGGTCGTGTCGAAGAATCTCAGTCGCTCGCGGTCCCGAACCGCGAGCAGTCGCCCGTCGGGCGAGAGATCGAACTTCAGCCCGTTCGCATAGGTCAATCCGACGAGTTTCCTCGTCGCGACGATCGGCAACTCGCCCAAGTCGACCTCGACCGCATTCCGTTCCGCCCGCTCGGCATCCAGTCGCTCGCGCGTGCGAGCAGCGTTCTCGTTCGCTTCGGCACGCCGCCGCTCGGCCTCCGCCAACGCTTCGGCCGAGATGTAGTCGACCGTCAACGCCACGGGAGCGGTCACTTCGATCCCGTCGGTTCTGACCAGGTACTTGCCGTCGAGCTTCAGCGAAGTGATCAGACCGTAGTCGAAGTCGAACCGAGCCGTTCCGCCGACATCCATCCGAAAGGTCGATCGCTCGTCTTCCGCCGACTCGCTTCGCTCGAGTCGCAGGTCCATGCCGTCGTCGTCGACGGCGACGATCCGAACCGAGCGACGACCTTGCAGCGGCACGCGACGCGTCACCAGAGCGCCGGGGCTGTCGAGACGGATAATCTCTTCGTGGGCACGGATCGTCAGAAATCCCGTGCTGTCGATGATTCGTTCGGCTTGGCCGACATCGGGGAGCGTAACGATCGGCAGTTCGTAGAAGTTTCCGAGCAGACAAGGACTCGGCTGCTCGGATCGGACGCCCACGATCTCCCCGTTCCGCGATATCGTGACGAGACCCGGATTCGAGACCGTCTCGAAGATCGGAATGGGATCGACGATCGTCCGACTCGCGCGTCCGACCGATCTCAACGACGCCAAACCTTGGAGCGTCAGGAGCGAATCGGAGTCTTCGTCGTCGGAGCGATTCGCCGTCGAGCGGAAGCTCAGGTCTCCCTCGAATCGGACCGGTTCTCCGTCGAGCTTCGACGTGATGGTCAGGCGATAGAGGATCGCGTCGTCCCGAGAGGGAGTCGGACGATAAGCGACTTCGGTCGTCGGAAGGGGGACCGACGACTGTGGCGGTTCGCTCGACGGAGCAGGATCATCGAACGCCGACGCCGGATCCTGCGGATCGACCTCCACACCGAAATCCGGATCGCGAACCGCTCGCTCGTCCATGACGATCTCGACGTGGCGTCGCGGAGCGAGCAGCGCACTGCGGACGAAGGCGAAGATGGTGCCGCCGACGCAGAGCATCGCCAGCAATCCGATCGACGCGATCGTCGCGAGAATCATCGCGACCGTCCGCCCCGAGGTGACTCGCGGTTCCGGACCGTGCGCGGCGATCGGCGGGATCGCGACGTTCCGGGGGACGGGCGATGGAGTCGCGGCGAAACTCGCCGCCTCTTCCGCCAGCAGCCGACCGCATTTCGGGCAGAGCATCCGCTCGCCGGGGGCGCTCCGATCCTCAGCGAGATCGAATCGACCCGAGCATCCGGTGCAGGCGAATCGGGGCATCGTCGTTCGTTCTCGAAGGGGAGCATTCGGCGCCGGCGACGCAGCACGACGAATCGAATCAGGGAAGTTCGCGGGGTTCCCGAGAGTCGTTCGGCGCTCCCGCTCCGAGCTTGGTCGGATCGATGCGAAGCACCACCAATTCGGTTCACGGCAGCTCGGACCAGAGTACCACCGTTTCGCCATGAGCCGACACGCGGAAACCCCAGTTCCGAATCCCGATGAACGACTCGGGAATCGCCATCCCGGCCACCACCGTTCGGCCGTCCGCTCGGCAAAACTCGAGCTTCGGGGCGCGATGTCGTGCGACCACGAGCTCGGGATCGACCAGCAAACGATCGTTGGTGTCGAGTCGAATGTCGGCTCGATCGATTCTCGGGCCGGGATGAGCCAGGTCCCAGAAATGGCACGGATCGTTCGGCCGTCGCGGATGCATCAGCAGCAGCGACCCGGACCGCAGCAGTTCCCATTTCGGGAAACCGATCCACGGCAGATCGTCGATGGTGCGGCGAGACGTTTCGCGACCGTCCAGCGGATCGAGATGCCGGACGACGAGATGCGCGCCGCCGCCGGGAATCTCCTCGACGATCACGACTCGTCCGTCCGCATCGAACTCCATGAGTCGGGTCTTGGAGCGGGAGGTGACCGGCGCTTCCCAGCGACGTCGGCCATCGTCCAGACCGAAGCCGACATAACGCTCGCCGTCGCAGATCAGGGCGGCACCGAGCGTGGCCGAGGCGACTCCCTCTTCGAGCGAGCGTGACGATCTCGATTCCCCTTCGAGCAACCGGACATCTCCGAAGTTCCCCGAGGCATCGATCGTTCCGACTCGCCCCTCGCGCCCGCCGACCAGCGTCCAGGACCGCGAGTCGTTTCCCCAACGGAAGGTCTGGCCTGTCACCGACTGTTCGAATCGACTGGCCCCGGTTTCGGTCTCGACGATCGTCAGATTCCGATTGCCGTACAGGGCGATCCATCGACCGTCAGGGGAGAGGTCCCATTTGCGATCCCCTTCCTGCGGACGCGGGATCCGAAGTTCGCCGACGATCGGAACGGTTCCGAAGTCGAACCGAGTCCCGACGCTCGCGGCGGACTGAGCTCGGATCGCCGCCTGACGCCGCTCCTCCTCGGCCGCTTCGGCCGCCTGCATCTCGGGAGTCACGAAGTCGACCGACAGCCGAAGCGGGAGTTCGACATCGATCTCGCCGAACCGGACCGCATGCACGCCGGACAGCGAAAGTTTCGAGACGAGACCGAATTTCAGGTCGAGTCGGGCGGTTCCCGTGACCTCGGTCCGAAACGACTCGCGCGGCGTCGTCGCCTCGAAGCGGCTCTCGAGCTCGAGATCGATCGCATGTTCGTCGCTGCCGACGATCCGGACGACATCGCGATAGGTCGCAGGAATCGTTCGCAGATCGGTATCGATCGTGGCGGAACGGATGCGAAGCGGCGAGGGACGACCGCTTTCGGTCGCGATGGTCAACGTCGAGTCCCCGGTATCGACTCGCTCGGTCTGTCCTTCGTCGGGAAGCATGACGAACGGCAGCGAGTAGAGATCGCCGAGCAGGTGCGGCAGCGGGCTGTCGACACTTCGCATCAGCAGGGCACCGCGAGGCGAGACGGTGACGTTCGAGGTCCGTCGGCCGCCGTCGATATCGAACAGCGCCCATATCCCTGGCCTCGAACCGCTCTGGATCAGCGACCCTTGTGCCACCAGCTGCGAATCGGCCTCGCGATGCGTTCGCCAAAGATCGTCGGTCGATCGACGCGAACCGAGCGTGTAGTCGACCGTGCCGAAGTGGCGAGCCTTGTTCCCCTCGAACTCGATCGTGATCTCGACCCGATACGGAAGGACGGTCCCTTCGACGAACGCGAAACGATAGGGCTGCTGCGGATAGTCCTCTTCCTTGGGCCGAATCGAAACGACGTTCGATCGAACGTCACGACTTGCCGCCGGACGAGCCGCGCTGCCGGGGTCGGCATTTGCCGCGAGATTCTCGGTCGGCGAAACGGCCGGAGCATCGGTCGACGGACCATTCCCATCGCGACTCGCGGGGATCGACGCGTCCTGCAGTCCGTCCGGCTCGTCGGTCTCGGCGACCGCAGTCCGCAGCGGTCGCGTCGGGTCGATCATCTTCGGAACGAGGATCGCCACGACCACGACGACGGTGAGCAGACCGATGACACCGATCGCTCCGATTACCAGCAGCATCACGAGCGGCAACGAGAGCCCACGCGAATTTGCCGCCTTGCCGGGACCGACGCTCGATCGTGTCGCGGAGCCGAGCGGTAGGCCGGTCGAAACGGACGCATCGGCGACGAGCGGTCGGCCGCATTGCGGACAGGGGAAGTCGAGACGACGCGAGGTATCGGAAACCGGCAGACGAAATCGAGCCCGACAACCGGTGCAGACGAGTCGTTCCATACGCGATCAACCGCCGAGAAGGGGAGAGACGCACCGACGTCCGCGTCGCGAACAGGCTACTCGGAGCGAGAACCGATCGGCAAACCGTTTCGGGGGGAGAATCGATCGCGGAGAGTTCGTTCCCAGCCGAAGCGTCAGCAAGTCGATCGCCAGCCCGAAGCGCCAAGCGCAGGGGTCCTTCGTGTACTCCCCAGCCCGAAGCGCCAAGCGCAGGGGTCCTTTGTGTGCTCGAAACAAACGACCACGGCAACCGACGTCGGTCGCACGACGTGGTCGCTGGGTAGGCCCGCGTCGTCCCCGACGCGCGGCCGTGTGACATCGAGTGCTCGAGACGCTTCGCAGCTCGACCGGTGTCGATGTCGCACACCCTCGGCTCGGGACGAGCCGGGGCTACAGCGAGGCAGAGCCGTTGCAGTGCAACCGACGTCGGTCGCACGACGTGGTCGCTGCGTAGGCCCGCGTCGTCCCCGACGCGCGGCCGTGTGACATCGAG
>CAZZBI010000236.1:0-8704 GCA_964652385.1 uncultured Pirellulaceae bacterium
TCGGATAACCGACCGATCGCCCGTCAATATGGAGCAGGAGCGGTTGCGATCGACCGCCGGTAAGGAATCGGGACGATGTCGGGTCCCAGGCCCCTCGCGTCATCGCGTGCATCGAATCGATCGACCACTCCTGCGTCGGCTCCGCGGTCTTGGCGTCTCGCAGAATCGGCGAACTTCGATCGTCTCCCGTCATGACTCGAAGGCCGTCCGGACTCCAGACCGACTGCGCGCGATCGCCGGTCGCCTGTCGCATCCGCTGGAATCCGGCCCGCGATCGCGGATCGGTGACCTGCCACTGCCCTCCGTCGAGCGCCTGAACGATGAAGCCGGAGTCCGGCATCCAACGGAATCCTCGGCCCCGTTCGTTGATCGACTCGTTCAGGAGCCGCAGCGTCGCACCGTCGAGCAGCGATGCCGCTCCGATCCAGCGATCTCCGGCGTCGAAGAGACCGTTGGTGTACAGGTGCGATCCGTCCGGTGACCATTGCAGTTCGTCGACCGTCCCCTGTAGGCCGACCTGTCGGTCGAACTCGAACGACGAATCGACCGAAATGATCCGCACTCCGAGCCCCGACGCGATCGCCAGTCGCTTGCCGTCGTGCGAGAGCGACAGGGCATACGACGGCTCGTCGAACGGATACCGAACCTGCAGCTGCCGGCACGATTCGACGTCCCACCATCGGATCGAGCGGTCCCTAGAGACCGAAACGCAACGGCGATCATCGATCCACGCGACGTCGGTGATCCCCGACGAGTGCCCGTCGAGCATCGCGTGGTCTTCTCCGGCAGCGTTGGCGATACGCAGTCGCCTCCCTTCGCCGGTGGCAGCCAAGGTGCCCGACGGGTTCCAAGCGACCGCTTCACCGATCACGTCGCTCCGGTAGGCGAGCTCCACGGACTTCCGGCTCGCCAAGTCCAGGATCCGACGTTCTCCGTACCGCAGTCCGACCAGCAGTCGGTCCTCCAGCGGATGCCACGCCACGTCTTCCAGAATGTCGTTCTCGTTCGCCTTTCGGATGACGACCGTCGTCCGCGCTTCGAGATCGACGACCGCGATATCGGCGGAGCGGGTACCGATCGCCAATCGTCCGCCGTCCGGACTCCAGGTCAGCCCGCCGATTCGCCGACCGTCGACGCGCACCGATCGAATGTCGATCGGCTGACTCTGCCAGACTCGACGTCCGTCGAGTCGATCGAGAACGATCAGCTCGCCGGAATCATGGGTCCCCAACGCGATCTGCTGGCCGTCGGGGGACCAGCTCAGCGTCTCGAGCGACGACCCGACGTCGTACCGCGCGAGTCGCGACAGCGAGTTCGAGTCCCGAATCTCGACCACACCGGTATCGGTGAAGACCGCCAGTTCATCGGCGACCGGGTTGAACGCGACGCGCAAGCGGGGCACCTGGCCGTCGATCGGCGGCACCGGAATCGACGACTCCCGAACGCACCGCTCGAGGTAGTACCACTCCCAGCCGCGATAGTCGATTTCGCCGGCGGCCGGAGTCGACTTGCGCAGAAGGGCATCAAGTCGTCCGAAGTTCCTCTCGTCGAACGCCGTCTGCATCGTCGCGAGGTTGGCGACGTACAGGTTCCAACTCGCTTGGCGAACCGCCGATTCCGCCTGCTCCCGCAAGCTCCGCTCGTTCTCGGCGGCCTGCGACGCCTGCGCGGCGGACGCTTCGGCCGCCAGACGAAGTTCGCGCTGCTTCGATTCGGCGACGCTCACCGCCGCGAGCGCCTGGCGCGTTCGCGACTGTTCGACCGTAACTTCGTGAAGCTGCTCGCCCAAGTCCTTCTCGGCCCGGATGGCGCGAGTCGCCTGACCGACGCTCACCACCGTACCGACGATCAGCGAGAGTGCCAGCACCGAAGACGAGACGATCAGGCGGCGGTGCTTTCGGAAGACCTTGCCCGCCAGGTACCGATAGGACGGAGGGCACGCGAGCACCGGAACGTCGTCGAGGTAGCGGCGAATGTCCTCGGCCAATTCCGAGGCGGTCTGATAGCGGCGATTGCGATCGCGAGACAGGGCCTTGAGCGAGATCCAGTCGAGTTCGCTGCGGATCGTCTTGGGGAGCTCGCGCAGATCGAGCCCCCGCGTCTCGGCGACGGTCGACTGTTCCGCCTTCGGTAGCGTCGTGACTCTCTGACTCGGCCGCGGAGGGTCCTCTTCTCGGATGATCCGACGCATCTCGTCGAATCCCGATCCGAGCAGTCGCTCCCGCTCGAACGGCAGCTTGCCGGAGAGAAGTTCGTAGAGGAGCACCCCCAGCGAGTAGATGTCGCTGCGGGTGTCGATGTCGATGCCGCTCAGTTCGAGCTGCTCGGGACTCATGTAGAGCGGCGTCCCGAGCACCTGATGCAGCGCGGTGTAGACCAGCTGCTCGGTCATCGGAGTATGCAGTGCCTTGGCGACGCCGAAGTCGATCACCTTGACGACCGGCTTGCCGTCGTTGACCGTCACCAGAATGTTGCCCGGCTTCAGGTCGCGATGGATGATTCCCTTCTGATGCGCATGCTGTACGGCGGCGCAGACGTCCTGAAAGAGCCGCAGACGATCGGCGATCGTCGACTTGGCCCCGTCGCAGTAGGCGGTGATCGACATGCCGCGGACCAGTTCCATGACGAAGTACGGGAGGCGTCCGTCGGCGGTCCCCGCGTCGAACACTTTCGCGATATGGGGATGGTCCATCATCGCCAGCGCCTGACGCTCCGCTTCGAAGCGAGCGATGACCGACTTCGAATCCATTCCCGGCTTGATGACCTTCAGCGCGACCTTGCGCGCGATCGGCTCGGACTGCACGGCGACGAAGACGATTCCCATTCCCCCTTCGCCGATCTGCTCCATCAGCCGATAGCGACCGATCCGACGTCCGACGTCGAACGAGTCGAGCGCATCGGCAGTGCTCAGGTCGAGAGCCGGCCCCTGCATGAAGTCGCCGCCGGTCTCGGCGTTCCGCAGCAGCTGTCGGACACGAGCTCGCAGCGTCGGTCGTCCGCGGCAGGCCCGATCGAGATAGGCCTCACGCTGCTCGGTCGGCAGCTCCAGGACCGCGAACAGCAGGTCGCTCTCGCTCGGTTCCGCTTCGGGCTCGTCCGACATCGGGTTCGTCCGGTTCGAGGAGCTTCGTTCGTAGGAGTCAGGTCAGGGACGTGTCGGCGCTGAGGGGGGGCGAGCCGACGAACGGCCGGAACGCGCCGACGTACCGCCGTGCCCGGGGACGACGGGGAGTGACCGCCCCTCGCGGCTCGACGGTGGGAAGTCGCGCGCACCGCGGTCGCCGAACGCGCTCGCCGATCACTCCGGCTTATCCGCGAGGACCGTTCGCCGGGCGACTCGCTCGTCAGCTTGCTCGGTGCGAGCCGCCAGCGGATAGGGCGCCGATTCGGTCTCGTACGTCTCGAGCTCCGGTCGATTTTCCCGAAGATCGTTCGTCGGTTGAAGCACCGCGCGCCCGAGGCATCGTACGGCCGCTCATCGTACGGCCGCCGCGCGACCGACCTCCCGAAGCGGTCGCGTCCGAGCGAAATCGTCCGTTTCGAGAAGGGACCACCTCGGCTCGAGACAAATCGACCGGCGATGACGCCCTTGTTGTCGAGGCCATCGCGATACCGGTCGCTCGACTCGGCCGATCTGCCCGAGCCCGACCGCACCTACCGAGACGGGAAACCGAACATGAACCACCGAAACGACGATCGACGATCGATCCTGCGGAACAGCCTGATCCTGGTCCTGATGGCGATCGTCACCTGCTCCCCCTCGTTCGCCTCCGCCCAAACGCCACCGATCCCGAACTTCGCGGTCCAGTTCTGGGATGTTCCCGGACGAGTCGGGGCGATCTCCCTGAGCGACATGAACCGCTTCGGAGAAATCGTCGGCAGCTATTACGACGTGTCCGACCGGAAGCGGAGCTACCTGTACGCTCCGTCGATCAGCCGGACGACGGCGATCGATCTGGAGCACCTCTGCACGGGAGGGGGTCCGCCGGCCGGCTGAACGTTCGACTATGTCCTCGACATCAACGATCAGGGGATCATCCTGGGGAACTTGGTGCCCGTCGATCCGACGGTGATCGAGCCGATCACCGGTCTCCGCCCCGAACGCGGCTACATGATCGACTCGCAGGCCCCTGCGCCGAGCGTCGTGCTGCTGCCGGAGTTCGATGGGCTTCCGAAGTATCGGCCGTTGAGAATGAACAATGCCGGCGACATCGTCGCTCGGTACTGGGGAGAAGCGGGGGCGACCGGGTTCTTCTTCTTCAACCCGCTCCTGCATGACGAACCGATCCTGCTGGACGTCGATGCGGCGACGATGGAACTGGCGGAGCGAGTGAACGGCGTCGCGATGGTCGGCGGCCAAGCGAATCCTCGCGGCACGACCGTCTTTCGATCCTTTCCCGAGTTGGGCACCACGACGTACCTGCCGAATCTCAACAACGTCTTCTGGATCTACGACATGAACGATCAGGGGAACTTCGCGGGGGGCTACAACGCCGGTCCGCTGAACATGAGAATCGTCGGCGATCAGTTGCAGCCGCTCTCTCCGACTCGTCAGGGAGCCTGGTCGATCAACAACGCGAACGACGTCCTGCTCGGCGGCGGTTACCTGTACCGAGATGATCGTGGGTCGATCAATCTCACGAGCTATCTCAGCGGAGCCAAGGCGGACATCACGCGTTGGAAGAGCGCCACCACGATCATGACGACCGAGCTCGGCGAGCGCGAAGCGACGACGAAGTACGGCCCGATGGCCGGTTACCTGTCCTTCTACGTCAACGGCGTCAGGCTCAAGGAGCAGCCGTTCACGCTCACCCCGGTTGCCAGGCGGCGTTAGTCGACGCCTGATCGACTGAAGTCGAAATCGACACCCGCGAAAGCCGACGGCCGCGCTCCTGGCAGGGCGCGGCCGTCATTCGTTTCGTTCGTACGAGCGACACGGACGCGTTGACGAATCCCCGAAGCGCCGGGCATTCGAACTGCCAGGAGACGCGCGAGGCGTTCGCCAGCGCGGCAGCGGCCCCCCCCTGGTCCCTGAACGAACTCGCCCGCTGCCGCGATTCGCTCGAAACACGGTCGCGACGTCTCTGCGTTGGCGGATCGAGCGGAGCGCGTTGCGTCGCGTCCGAACGCCGCGTGTCGATCCGGACGAGGTGCGATGCCCGCGTCGGCGAAACGAGGTCTCGAACCTGACCGAATCCCCGAATCGGCGGCGATTCTCGCTCGATCGTCTCAAGGGAAGGTCCGCTTGCCGTGAAGCATCCAGCCGATGGGCGTATAGCGCACGAAGACCAGATAGGTCGCGAAACAGAACAGGAGCGTTCCGACGAGGACCAGGCACAACTTGACGACGACCGGGATCGCGACCGGGATCAGCACCGTCTGAAGGAACAGGACGATCGGCAGATGGATCAGATACACCCAGTACGATCCGTCCGCGCAGAACTTGAGCCAGGCGTTGGAACGAGACAAGTATCGTCGCCCGAACAGGAGCGCACTCGAGGTCCACAGGATCGACAGGACGGCGGTCAGGATCGACTCGGGTATTCCGGGAGTCGCGACATCGCCCTCCATCGCGCGCCGGATCGACGTGACGTCAAGGTCGGGCAGAAGAAGGTAATGGGGGATGAACAGGACCGAACCGGCGGCGATCATGCCCCCGAGCCTCGGCTGCAGTCGAACGAGAAGTGATTCTCGTCCCACGAGTTGCCAGCCCATCCAGTAGAAGACCCCGTGGTACGCGAACGGCCACAAAGCCGGCAGGAAGGACTCCGGTGCCGCGACCGGCAGGCCGCCTCCCCTCACGCCCAGCGTCAGGATGCCGAGGACGGCGACGAAGAGCCAGGGCCCTCGCCGATGGCGGTCGAGGTTCAACTTCGGGCAACGACGGCAGCAGGCGGCAACAAGCGAAAAGAACATCAGATAGTAGAGGAACCACAAGTGCATCGTCGTCGCCGGCATCGACCTCTCGGCGACCTGGGGGTCCTTGCCCGCCTCGACGACCACCTGCAGCAATCCCTCCGGCTGCTGCACATAGGAAAGGGCGAATACGAAGACGATCGCCATCGCCAGCCAAAGCACGGGCCAGAAGAACAGAAACGGCACCACGATTCGCAAGGCCCTATTCCGCAGGAACCCGTTCAGCCCCCGCCGATCCATCAGGTGTTTCGAGAAGTAACCCGACAGGAGAAAGAAGAGACTCATGCGGAACAGATGGATCCACCAGATCGAGACGTCGACGGCGACGCTTCCTTGCGGGTCGGTGGCGATCCAGATCTCGCGCGACGGCTGGGCGTAGGCCAGCACTCCGTGGAGGTAGACCCCCAGGAGCATGGCGACGGCCCGCAGATTGTCCAGATAGTGGATCCGTTCCGAGCCCTCGAGGGTCGGATCGCCGGGTGAAGGCTCCATCAGACGAGGTCCCGCCGACGGAGCTGCATCGCGACCGCGATCCCGATCAGGCCGACGACCATGGCGACTTCCGCGGCCATGATCGACAGCACGATCGGAGGCCAGCTGATCGTCTCGCTCTTCGCGAGGCTCGAGATTACCGGATCCTCGTTGAGCGTCTTGAGGAACACGTTCAGCAGGACGTTCCCGAGCACGACGACGACGATCGTCCAGCCGGCGGATTCCGTCACGACGGCGGTCACCAACTGCAGACAGAAACCCGCCAGCATGAACAGGAAGATCATCAGCAGGAACGGAAAGACCCCGGACTTCGCCTCCGGTACCACGGTGACGAGCACCGCCAAGCCTCCGAGCATCCCGAGCCAGGGAACCAGAAACGTCACCAGCACCACGGCGATCTTGGCGATCGAGTAGTCCAGCAACGTGATCGGCAGACTCATGACGAAGGTGCGGGTCATGTCGCCCGACTCGGACAGCAGCAGCATGCCGATCAGGTGGATGCCTGCGGCGATGGTCATGGTCACCATCATGATGAACCCGACGAAGTCCGCCGTCGGACTCGGTAGGCAACTCACCAGCACGCTCGCCAAGCCGCCGAGCAGATAGCCGAACATCGGCCAACGGCTGAGGAAGAGGTCCTTCATGAAGAGGATCTGAATCGGCTGAACGTTCATCGGCCAAGCTCCTGTCGACCCTGCCTGACTGCGGCAACGAAGATCTCTTCCAGGGTCATCGACTCGGAATCCTCCACCGCCGCGCCCGAGGCCTCCAACCGTTCCTCGATGCCCGGTTGATGGTGGTCGGTCAGCATGACCCGCAAACTGCCGAAGGCGGCTTCCTCGCGCAGCCCCAGCGGCGCCGGTGCTTGCCAGTCAGGAGGGACTCGCAGCTTGAGGCGCCGCCACTGGCTGAGGAACGCGTCGCGATGGTCGCTTGCGATGACCCGACCGCGGTCGACGAACGTGATCGTGTCGCAGATCTGTTCCACGTCCTGCGTGTTGTGCGACGAGAAGAGAATCGTCCGCGACTCGTCCCGAATCGCATCCATCAAGGCCGAGATGACTTCGCTCTTCGCGACCGGGTCCAAGCCGTTGGTGGGCTCGTCGAGAATCATCAATCGCGGGCGGCGAGCCAGGATCAGGAGCAGCATGGCCTTGACCCGTTGCCCCTGAGAGAGCCCCTTGACCTTCTGGTTCAGGATCAGCCCGAAACGATCCAGCAGATCCTTGGCGTAGGCCTCGTCCCATGTCGGGTACAGGGAACGAACCAGCTGGATGTGGAACGCAAGCGACTCGTTCTTGTAGAGACGCATGTCGTCCGCGAAGTAGCCGATCTCGCGTTTCGGCTTCGCGTTGTTCGTGGCGACAGGTTGTCCGAGCACGTCGACCGAGCCGCGATCGGGGACGACCAGTCCCATCAGGATTCGCAGGATCGTCGACTTGCCGGCTCCGTTGGGACCGATCAGACCGTGGACCATCCCTTCCCCAAGGAACAGGTCGACGTCGACGAGCCGAAAGTGGCGGTAGGTCTTGACGACCCTCCGCAGCGAGACGGCGGTCGTCGCTCGGGTATCCTCGTCATGAACGATGCTCATGAGTGCTTCCCTTGTTCCTTCTGATACGCGTCCGCCAACCTGCGTTGCATTTCCGTCTTCGAGATGCCCAGCAGAATCCCCAGCCGAACGGCGTTTCCGAGGTGCTCCGAGATCTCGCGATCGGCGATCGAGGACCGCAAACCGGGTTGGTCGGACACCACGGACCCTTTGCCCTGGCGGGTGATGATGGTCCCGGCACGCTCCAGTTCGAGGTAGGCTCGCTTGATCGTGATGACGCTCACCGAGAGCTCGGCGGCAAGCTGTCGAATCGAGGGCAATTCGGTTCCCGGAGGCAGATCGCCGACCGCCACGCGCCGCTGGATCTGCTCGATGACCTGCAGATACAGCGCTCGCGGGTCACTCTGAGAGAGCGCGATCCAACTGTGTCTATTCATATACACAGAATAGACAGGGACCGATTCGTCGGTCAAGCGAGGATCTCGGCAGCAGGTCCGCGGAATCGTCCGAATCGTTCCCGGCCGTTCCGTCCGCGAGCCGATCGACGAAGCTTGCCGAACGGCTTACCGCGTCGATCGCCGCGGGGACGCCTGCCTCCGCAGCCGAGCCGAGGGACCCGGCGAACGAGACGGGCGATCTCCGCGGGAGCAAGCCCTGCTCAGGTCGCGTCGCGTGCACGAAACCGAGGTCGCTGAAGCGGCGGGCACCGGCGGCGTAGTCGGCCACCAGCCAGTGCTCCTCGAA
>CAZZBI010000237.1:0-8663 GCA_964652385.1 uncultured Pirellulaceae bacterium
CCCAACGGCTCTGCGCCCTACACGTCGACGATCGTCTTTCTGGTCCGCCGCGGCAACCCGCTCGGCATTCGCGACTGGAGCGATCTGACGAACGGGCGGACGCAGGTCGTGATGCCGAATCCGAAGACGAGCGGCGGGGCGCGATGGATCATCCTGGCCGCCTGGGGATACGTCCTGCGGCAGGAGTTCGGTCCCGACTGGGATGGTCTGGACGATCCCGAGCGACTGGCGGCCGCCGAGGCGAAGGCCGAGGCGTTCGTGACCGAACTGGTCCGGCGCGTGCCGGTTCTCGACAGCGGTGCCCGCGGGTCGACCAATACCTTTCTGCAGCGCGGCATCGGCGACGTCCTGCTGACCTGGGAGAACGAGGCCCACCTGGCGATCGCCGAAGCGGGGTCGGACCAGGTGGAGATCGTCGTGCCGTCGGTCAGCATCCTGGCCGAGCCGCCGGTTGCCTTGATCGGCGGCGTCGCCGAGAAGCACGGCACGACCGAGGTGGCTCGCGCCTATCTCGAGCATCTCTACTCGCCGCGCGGCCAGCAGCTCGCCGCGCAATACCACTTCCGTCCTTCGCAACCCGAGACGCTCAGCGAAGCGGAGCGGGCGAAGTTCGAACAGCTCGAACTCTTCACCATCGATCGGGTCTTCGGCGGCTGGACCGCCGCTCAACGCCGTCACTTCGACGACGGCGGGACCTTCGACCGGATCTATCGTCCCGAGGGAGCGGCTCCCTGACGCGCGGCGGCCGAACCGGTTCGCCGACCGACACGATCCGCCCGGTTCCGCGCCGAACCGGATCTCCCCGACCCGATGCCGCAGGGAAGCGGCCTGAAGAGGAAGCGATGAGTTCGACGTTGCGACGACCCAGCCCCTTGCCCGGCTTCGCGCCGACGATGGCGTACACGCTGGTCTACCTGCTGCTGATCGTGCTGCTGCCGTTGTCGAGTCTGTTCCTGCAGCTCGGGAACCTGACGTGGGAGACGTTCCGCGAGGCGGTCTTCGATGCGCGAGTCGTCGCCTCGTATCGGCTGACGTTCGGTCTCTCGGCCGCGGCCGCGCTCTTCGATCTCGTCTTCGGGTTCCTCGTCGCCTGGACGTTGGTCCGCTACCGGTTTCCGGGGCGCGATCTGCTCGATGCGACGATCGACATTCCGTTCGCGTTGCCGACCGCCGTGTCGGGGATCGCGCTGACCGCGATCTGGGCGTCCAACGGCTGGATCGGTTCGTGGCTCGACGGTTTCGGCATTCGAGTCGCGTACACGTCGTGGGGGATCTTCCTGGCGCTCGCCTTCATCGGTCTGCCGTTCGTCGTTCGGACGCTGCAGCCGGCGATCGAGGAGCTCGACGCCGAGCAGGAGGCGGCTGCGGCGGGGCTCGGCGCCGGACGTTTCGCGATCTTCGCGCGGGTCCTGTTGCCGGCCCTCGTGCCGGCGGCGGTGACCGGCTTTGCCCTCGCCTTTGCCCGCGGTCTGGGCGAATACGGCTCGGTCGTCTTCATTTCGGGGAACATGCCGTTCCGGACCGAAATCGTCTCGCTGCTGATCGTCACGAAGCTCGAGCAGTACGACACGAACGGGGCGGCGGCGATCGCCGTCGTGATGCTCGGCGCGTCGTTCCTGATCCTGCTGGCGATCAACCTGTTGCAGCAGCGTGTCCGTCGCCTGCTCGGATCGGAGGGGTGAGGCATGAGCGGCGCGCAACGACAACCTGGTCTTCGTCTCGGCCCGGCGCTGGCGATCGGTCTGACGGTCAGCGGGATGATCGTGCTGATCGCCCTGCCGGTCGCCGCGATCTTCGTCCAGGCGCTGCGCGAGGGGCTCGGCGGCTACTCGCGGGCGCTCGCCGATCCGGCCGCACTTCATGCGATCTGGCTGACCTGCCTGGCGGCCGGCATCGCGGTCCCGCTCAACCTGGTCTTCGGGCTCGTCGCCTCGTGGGCGATCGCCAAGTTCTCCTTTCCGGGGCGCGAGCTGCTGATCTCGCTGATCGATCTGCCGTTCGCCGTCTCGCCGGTGATCTCGGGACTGATCTGGGTCCTGGTCTTCGGCGCTCGCGGCTGGTTCGGACCCTGGCTCGACGACTGGGACGTGAAGGTGATCTTCGCGGTTCCCGGGATCGTGCTCGCCACGCTGTTCGTCACCTTTCCGTTCGTCGCGCGGGAGCTGATTCCGCTGATGCTCGAGCAAGGGGCCGAAGAGGAGATCGCAGCCCGTTCGCTCGGCGCCGGCGGGCTGCAGATCTTCCGCCGCATCACCCTGCCCAACATCCGCTGGGCCTTGCTGTACGGAGTCCTGTTGTGCAACGCGCGAGCGATGGGAGAGTTCGGAGCGGTCTCGGTGGTGTCGGGACATGTCCGCGGCCGGACCAACACGATGCCGCTCCACATCGAGATTCTCTACAACGACTACGACGTGACGGCCGCGTTCGCGATCGCCTCGCTCCTGGCTCTGCTCGGCATGGTGACGCTGGCGGTCAAACGCTGGACGGCGCGACGCACGGCGTCGGAACTCGCCCTCGCCGGAGCGACGACGTCATGAGCATCGAAGTCCGCAACGTGAGCAAGTCGTTCGGCGGTCGCAAGGTCCTCGATGCCGTCGACCTGCAGGTCGAGCAGGGGGAACTGCTGGCGCTGCTCGGCCCGTCGGGTTCGGGCAAGACGACGCTGCTCAGGCTGATCGCCGGCATGGAGACGCCCGATCCGGGTTCGGGCGAGATCCGCTTCCTCGGTGACGATGTCCGCGGCCGCGACGTTCGCGATCGCCAGGTCGGCTTCGTCTTTCAGCACTACGCGCTGTTTCGCCACATGACGGTCTTCGAGAACGTCGCGTTCGGACTGCGCGTCCGGCCGCGGAAGGTCCGTCCGTCGAAGGTCGAGATCCGCGAGCGGGTCGAGAAGCTCCTGGCGATGGTGCAGCTCGAAGGCTTCGGCGGCCGCTTTCCGGCTCAGCTCTCCGGAGGCCAGCGGCAGCGCGTTGCGCTCGCCCGGGCGCTGGCGATCGAGCCGCGGGTGCTGCTGCTGGACGAACCTTTCGGAGCGCTCGATGCCAAGGTCCGCGCCGGGCTTCGCGCCTGGCTCCGCCGACTGCACTCCGAACTGCACATCACGACGATTCTCGTGACGCACGATCAGGACGAGGCGCTGGAGGTGGCCGATCGGGTCGTCGTCATGAACCAGGCGCGGATCGAACAGGTCGGCACGCCGCATGAAGTCTTCCATGCTCCGGCCACCGAGTTCGTGATGGACTTCCTCGGCACGGTCAACGTCTTCAGCGGGCGACTGCATCGAGGCGAGGCCGACTTCGGCACGCTAAGACTGCCGTGCGCCAACGTCCCGTCGCACACGGCCGATCAGGTCCGATTGTACGTCCGTCCCCACGAACTCGATCTCGCCCGCGACTCGGGAAGACGAGACGGACTCGCCGCGACCGTCCTGCGCTCGGTCCCCGCCGGCTCGTGCGCCAAGGTGCTGCTCGAGACCGACGACGGAGTCGCGCTGCAGGTCGATCTGCCGTTCGAGCGCTGGCACGACCTGTCGCCGATCGACGGTGAGCGACTGGAGGTCTTTCCGCGTCATGTCCGCGCGTTCGTCCCCGACTACTCGATCTGATCCGCCGCGAACGGAGTCCGCACCGATGCCCCTCGATGATCGACCGAACGCCTCGACTCGCGACGAACGTCGCACGGGCCCCCATGAGCCCGCCGCGATCGAACGGGTGGTCGAGGCGCTGCGCGAACTGAGGTTCGGCAGCGTCAACATTCTGGTCCAGGACGGCGTCATCGTGCAGATCGATCGGACCGAGAAGGTGCGTCTGCGCCGAGGACGCTAGAAGACCTGCGACATCGCGAGTCGGCCGCCGGTCGGCTCGCACCACTCGTCTCGTGCGCATCCCGGTCCCGGGACGCAGGAGACCGGACCGACCCGATCCGCGGGAGGTATCTCAGCCAGACGACGACCTCGGTCGACCGGAGCACCGGAGACGCGAGCCGACTCGGGAGAGTCAGCCATGTTCCGGTTCCCGTCCGCTCCGTGCGAGCGGACCCGTATCCCGTCCGCCGTCGCCGCATCGACCCTGTCGGATCGGCCCGTCTCGTGCCGCGATCGCATCGGATCCGATGCCCGCGGAGCGACCGATCGCTGTCGGTCGATCGTCTCGCGACCGGGATCGGTTCGCCGAACCGGACGCTCGGCGCTCTGGAGTCTGCTCGCCGCGGTGGTCCTGCTGCCGATCGGCTGCGGCGGCGAACAGCGTCTGGCCGTTCATCCGGTCCAGGGGCGCCTGGTCGACGGCGGCCAGCCGCTGGTCGGCGCCATGGTCGTCTTTCATCCGACCGACGTGTCGCTCGCCGAGCTGTCGCCGCGCGGCACGACCGATGCCGAAGGGCGCTTCGTCCTGACCACCTTCGAGACCGCGGACGGAGCGCCGGAGGGGGAGTACGTCATCACGGTGCTGAAGTTCGAGACGGTCGAAGGTCCGAACGGCATCGAACCGGGGCCGAACGTGCTCGACCGATCGCTCGCCGATCGGACCGCGTCGCCGTTTCGCTTCACCGTCGTTCCCGGACCCAACACCGTTCCGGACTACGACGTCCGGCGCTGAGTCGATTCGCTTTCGTTCCGATCGCGCGAAAACGTCGCGCCCGATCGGCCTCGCATGAAACCAAGCTCTCGTAAAGAAACGCATTCAGGAGTTCCGAACATGTCCGTAGCCCGTTCGATCCGCCGCGGCGGATTCACGCTCGTCGAACTGCTCGTGGTGATCGCCATCATCGGCGTCCTCGTCTCGCTCCTCTTGCCCGCCGTCCAGATGGCGCGCGAAGCGGCTCGGCGCACGCAATGCTCGAATCACCTCCGGCAGCTCGCCATCGGCGCGCACAACTTCCACGACACGCGCGGTTCGCTCCCCTCGAGCGTCCGCCCTCCCGGACTGACGCCGCTGCCGCGCATCGCCGGTCTGACCTTCCTGCTGCCGTACATCGAGCAGCAGCCGCTCTTCGATCGGTATGACCAGACACGGAACTGGTTCGATACGATCAACCTGCCGGTCACGTCGACCGACATCCAGGTCTACAACTGCCCGTCGACGCCGCAGTTCGGCCGTCGCGACGGTGTCCCCGAAGCGACTCCGTGGAGCGGGACGCTGGTCGCCGTCACCGACTACTCGCCGACGATCGGCGTCGATCAGCGGCTTCACTATCTGGGATTGGTCGACGAATACGGCGCCGGCGCGATGCCCAAGAACGGCACGCCGCGGTTGGCCGACATCACCGACGGGACGTCGAACACGCTGCTGTATGCCGAGTCGGCGGGGCGGCCGTTCGTCTATCGACTGCGGAAGCTGATCGGCACACTGCCGCAGAATCGGACGAACGCCGGTGGCTGGTCGCGTCCGGCGAGCGACTTCTCGATCGACGGTTCGTCGCTCGACGGGACCACGCTTCCCGGTCCCGGCGCGATCAACTTCACCAACGGCGAAGACATCGGCAGTGCCGCGTTTCCTCACCCGTACTACGGCAGCGAAGGGACCTCCGAGATCTTCTCGTTCCATCCGGGCGGAGCCAACGTCGCGCTGGCCGACGGATCGGTTCGACTGCTGAACCGAAATCTCGGGATCCGCGAACTCGCCCGACTGGTGACTCGCGGCGGAGGCGAGCCGGTCGTGGTGCAGTGATCCGGCCACGCCGCGATCGCACCGTCGTCGATCCGACCTGATCGGAACGTCGACGTCAAAGGGGAAACTCGCCGCGCAGGAATCGTTCGGCCCGTGTGGGGGCCGGCGATCCTTCGCGGCGAGTTCGTTTTCCGGCCGGCGGGATTTCGTCCCTCCGGCGATATCGGATCTCGACGTCGTTCGCCGCTTGCTTCTTCGACGGTCGGTTCCGTCCGATCGGCGCATCGTGAGGACGAACCTCGGACAGCGCGACTTGAGAGGGGACGGTCGGGTGCGCTACGATGAGCCCCGCTCGGTCTGCGGTCGGTACGATTCGCCCGCCCGCCGATGTCGTCCGATCTCGCGCCGCCGAGCCCACGCTCGCTGCGCCCAGTCGCGGAGCATCGATCGTGGAGCTCTCTTCGTTCAGCCGCCGTCTTGGCCGCGTCGCGTCGCTTGCGGCGCTGCTGCTGAACATCGCGCCGTCGCGCGCGACGGTCGCCGACGACTCGCCCGACGACCTTGCCGCCGTCTCGTACGACATCGTCGTCTACGGCGGGACGAGCGGCGGGGTGATCGCGGCGATCCAGGCGCGGCGCCTGGGGCGATCGGTCGTGCTGCTCGAGCCGAGCCGGCACCTGGGTGGTCTCACCTCCGGCGGTCTCGGCGCGACCGACATCGGCAACAAGGGGGCGATCGGCGGGCTGTCGCGCGAGTTCTACCGCCGCGTCAAGCGCTGGTACGGACTCCCTGAGGCCTGGAAGCAACAGCGTGCCGACGAGTATCGCGATCCGCATCGCTCGGCCGCCGAGGATGCGATGTGGACCTTCGAGCCGCATGTCGCCGAACGGATCTTCGACGACTGGATTCTCGAGGCCAAGGTTCCGGTGGTCCGTCAGGAGCGACTGGTCCGCGCGGCCGATCCCTCGGCGCGTCCGGCCGGAGTCGAGATGCGCGACGGACGGATCGTCGCGATCCGGACCGAGTCGGGGCGGCGCTGGGCCGGCCGGATCTTCATCGATGCGACCTACGAAGGGGACCTGCTCGCCGAAGCGGGAGTCTCGTACGTCGTCGGACGCGAGGCGGAAGCGACCTACGGCGAGTCGCTCAACGGCGTACGCACGGCACAGGCGACCAAGCATCAGTTCGTCGACGGGGTCGATCCGTACGTCGTCGCCGGCGATCCGAGCAGCGGACTCCTTCCGGGCATCGATCCGACCGGACCGGGAGCCGAGGGGGCCGGCGATCATCGCGTGCAGGCGTACTGTCTGCGGATGTGCAACACCGATCACCCCGAGAATCGTCGTGCTTGGCGACGCCCCGACGACTACGATCCGCGCGACTACGAACTGCTGCTGCGGAACTTCGAGGCAGGCGAGACGCGGGCGCCGTGGAACCCGATCGCGATGCCCAATCGCAAGACCGACACCAACAACAATCACGGCTTCTCGACCGACCGGATCGGAGCGAGCTACGACTGGGCCGAAGCGAGCTACGAGCGTCGCGACGCGATCCGCGACGAGCATCAGTCGTATCAGGAAGGGCTGATGTGGACGCTGGCTCATGACCCGCGCGTGCCGACGGCGATCCGCGAGGAGTTCGCGGCGTGGGGGCCATGCCGCGACGAGTTCGCCGAGCATGACGGCTGGTCGCACCAGCTCTACGTCCGCGAAGCGCGGCGAATGATCGGCCGGACCGTGATGACGCAGCATCATTGCCAAGGGACCGTCGTCGCGCCGGATGCGATCGGTCTGGCCGCCTACACGATGGACTCGCATAACGTGCAGCGTTACGTCGACGCGAACGATCAGGTCCGCAACGAAGGGGACGTTCAGGTCGGCGGCTTTCCGCCGTACCCGATCGCCTACGGCGCGATCGTGCCGCAGCGCGACGAGTGCGTCAATCTGCTCGTCCCCGTCGCGCTCGGTGCCTCGCACATCGCCTACGGGTCGATCCGCATGGAACCGGTCTTCATGGTGCTCGGTCAGAGCGCCGCGTCCGCTGCCGACCTGGCGCTCGACGAGCAGCGGAACGTTCAGGACGTCCCGATCGGAACGCTGCAGGAGCGACTGCGGGCGGACGGCCAGATTCTGGAATGGACGGGTAACGCCGGCCTCGATCCGCGCCGTCTGAACGGTGTCGTGCGCGATGATGCTCAGGCGGAGTTCGTCGGCGCGTGGAGCGGCAGCACGTCGGTCGCACCGTACGTCGGTCGCGGCTACCGACACGACGGCGACGGCGGACGAGACGACGATGCGCGACGTCGCGGTGATGCCAAGGAAGTGGCGACCGCGGTCTTCGACTTCGGCGACGGTTTCGAAGGGACGTTCCTGGCGGCACTCGGGTGGACACCGAACCCGAACCGCGCCTCGAACGTCCCGGTCTCGATCGAGGTGGACGGCGTGACGACCGAGGCGACGGTCGATCAGCGGCAGAAGCCGTCGGTCGAAGGAGTGCTGGAACCGCTCGTCCGGATTCGCGTCGCCAAGGGGGAGCGGGTCCGGATTCTGGTATCGAACGCCGGGACCGACGGGCATGTCGTCGTCGATTCCGCGGCGCTGCTTCCCGCTCCTCGCTGAAACGGATTCCGCCGCGCATGGTGACGACACCGACCAGTCTGCTGCAGCGGCTGCGCGAGCCGGACGACCGGAGCGCCTGGGAGCGATTCGTCGGGCTCTACACGCCCGTACTGTACGGCTGGGTTCGTCGCTGCGGCGTTTCGGTCGACGAGGCGTCGGATCTGGTGCAGGAGGTCTTCGTCACGCTGATCGCGGTGCTGCCGACCTTCGAATACGACCGGAATCGCGGGTTCGGCAGTTGGTTGCGGACCGTCGCCGGCAACAAGTGCCGCGATCACTTCCGCCGCCGCGCGGCGAGGCCCGCCGCATCGCGAGGGGATCTCGATCCGATCGGTGACGATCCGATCGCCGAACTGACCGAGGACGAGTATCGCCGCAGCATCGCTCGCCGGGCGCTCGAACTGATGCGGAGCGAGTTCGAGACGAAGACGTGGCA
>CAZZBI010000238.1:0-8629 GCA_964652385.1 uncultured Pirellulaceae bacterium
GGCGAGAAAGGGGGAGCCGACCGCGGCGATCGACCGCCGCGCGGACCCCGAACCGACGCTCCCCGTGGCGAATCCCCTCGCGGCGAAACGAATCGTCCCGCTTCAGGCCCGCGCCGCGATACGCCGGGGCATGATCGGTCGCGCCCGAATCGCGATGACGCGACTCGGCGAACCCCGCAGCGCGAATCGTCTCCTGACGATCCGTCTCTCGGTGAGGCGTCACGCGACCTTGCGTCACGCGATGAGGCGGCGCCGAGCCGATCGGCAGCGAACGCCTCGGACTCCGACCCTAGGTCGGCTGAGACGACAGCCTCCGGCGATCGGCCGCGAGCCGAGAGGTCGGTCGAGCGGAGCGAGCGTCCGGTTCGACCTGACGTTCGAGCGGGCGAACCGAGCGACGCGGAAGATCTCGGCGACGACGCGGGTGGCGACGAGACGCCGGGGACCGAAGGGGATTCCGAGGAGCGGTCGGCGCGTCGCGGTCGCCGTCGTCGAGGGCGACGACGCCGTGGCTCGGGAGGGGGCGAGGGGACCGGATCCGAGACGCCGGAGGGGGCTTCCGAGCGCGGACCGTCCGGCGACTCGGCGACCGAACCTCGCCGCGAATCTCCGCCGTCGACCGGCGCGACCCCTCCGAGTTCCGATAGCCCCGCCGACGAATGAAGGACCGGGAGAGTCGCTGCGATGCACACGGAAGAACTCCTGCTGATCCGCCTGACGGTCGAGGATCGTCGCTATCCTCTCGACGCGTATCGCTTCATTCAGGAGGCGCTCCGCTTCGCGCAGGAAGAGCTCTCGCTCGGCAGTGACATCGAAGGGGAAGGAGCACAGGGAGGGACGGCGGAGTACGAGCGGCATCTGACGGGCCAGGAGTTCTGCGACGCCATCCGCGTCTATGCGCTCCAGCAGTACGGCTACCTGGCGCTCAACGTCCTTCACAGCATGGGACTTCGATCCACGCGCGACTTCGGCAACCTGGTCTACAACATGATCGGCATCGGGATCATGCGCAAGAGTCGTCGGGATCGCCCCGAGCACTTCCATGACGTCTACGATTTCGAGACGGCGTTCCGCAAGGAATTCGTCTTCGACGTCCCGGAGTGAGACGCGGTTCCGCGCGGCGCAGCGTCGATCGCCCAGCCGACGGCGAGCAGCGACCGCCGGTGACGAGAGCCGAGCCGGACGATCAAGGAGCGAACGCATGCCGACCGGCACCGAAACGCGACCGCGCTGGCAAGCCCTACGCCCCGCGAGTCCCCCCGCCAAACGCCTCGTGCCGCTTCTGATCGCGGTCGGCCTGCTGGTCCTCTGGACGATCTTCCTGATCGTCACCGCCTACGGATCGTGAGCGGCCCCGAACGGCGACGTGGGCCCGGCCACTCCGTGGCCGAGGCAAGGATTCGTTGCGCTGCCGCCAACGCGTTCCGTCGCCGCGAACGGAGGTAGCCCCGGCTCGTCCCGAGCCGAGGGTGTGCGGTGACGACACCGATCGAGCTGCGTAGCGTCTCGGACGCTCGATGTCACACGGCCGCGCGTCGGGGACGACGCGGGCCTACGCATCGGCGACTCATGGGTGGGTGGTGCGACCGTCGTCGGTTGCCGTGTTCGTCCGATTCGAGGACACCAAGGACACTGAGGGCACTGAGGGCCCCTGCGCTTGGCGCTTCGGGCTGGGGAGGGCACGGAGATCGTGGGCCCGGCCACTCCGTGGCCGAGGCAAGGTTTCGTGCCGACACCGAACGAACTTCGCAGCGTGAACGGTATCGGCATCCACCCGACCTCGGGCTCGGAGAGCCCGGGGCCACGTTCGGGCACGTCGGAGCCTCGCCGTGATCCCTGCCTACGGCGCGACGCGAGCGGTCCGGCCTGACTTCTTGCACGCCTTGTGATAGCCGCGCACGAAGTCCTTGGACTGCAACGAGTCGGGGTGCTTGTCGATCGCGCGCTCGTACGCGTCGACCGCGTTCGACCATTCCTTCCGATGGACGTGCAGATCGATCAGGCGAAAGGTCGCCATCATCTCGTTCGGGTCGCTCGCTTCGATCGCCTGATAGGTCTTGATCGCGTCGGCATGCCGTCCGGCGCTGACGTAGTACCGACCGAGCAGATTCATCGCCAATCCCGGCTCGGGAGCCAGATCGAGCGCTTCGAGATACGCCGTCTCGACCGGCGGATGAGGTCCGTCGAAGTGCAGCAGTCGTGCCTGAGCCAGCGCCGCAGGATAGGCATGCCCGGCGCGCCTCAGTCGCTCGATCGTCCGTTCCACCGTCTCGCGCCGGCCGAGCACCAGCAGATAGTCGATCATGCCGAGCAGATCCGAATCGATCGGCGCCGACGACTCCTCCGACGAATCCGTAGGCGTCTCGGCCTGTCCCGCATCGAGCAGCCCGAGCAGTGCTTCGATCGAGGCTTCGAGCCCCTCGATCAGACCCGGCAGGTGCGCCTGTTCGATGACCGCTCCCGCCTGGCAGGCCGAACATTCGTGCAGCACGCGCTGCAGAGGCGTGACGGGAAAGAGCGGAATGAAGTACAGGTGGCCGTACTTCCGCCCATCGTAGCTCTTGTGATAGGCGAAGTGGCGGCAGCTGGGGCACTCGCCGAATCCGCGCACCTGATTCGTCGTGAAGTAGTAGCTCGATCCCCAGATGATGAACATCGTCCCCCCTCGCGCCGTCGCGACCGTTCGCTCCTCCGACCTCAGCGATCATGCGGACGCGAACGAGGCTAACGGCCCTTTGGCGCGTTGTCACCCCTGCGGGCTCCGAAGGCGCAAGGGATCAGATCGCGGCGCGCGACCGTCGCTCAGGCGATCAGATCCCGCAGCACGCGCCCGTGCACGTCGGTCAGTCGGACGTCGCGCCCTCCGTAGCGATAGGTCAGCCGCTCGTGATCGAGCCCCAACTGGTGCAGTACCGTCGCCCAGAGATCGTAGAGGTCGCACGGCTTCTCGACCGCGCGATAACCCAACTCGTCCGTCGCGCCGTATACCGTCCCTCCCTTCAGTCCGCCCCCCGCCATCCAGATGCTGAAGCCGAACGGATCGTGATCGCGGCCGTCCGCGCCTTGCGAGAACGGCGTGCGTCCGAACTCGCCTGCCCAGACGACCAAGGTCGTGTCGAGCAGCCCTCGCTGCTCCAGATCCTGCAGCAGTCCGGCGATCGGTCGATCGACCTGATGAGCCATCTTGCCGTGACCGTCTCGGATCTGCCCGTGCTGATCCCAGGGGTTCGGGCCGTTGCCGCCACCGATCCCGTACGCCAGGCAACTCAGCTCGACGAAGCGGACGCCGCGCTCGATCAGACGCCGCGCCAGCAGACATTGCCGACCGTAGGCGACGGTCTTGGGATCGGCATCGTCCAGTCCGTACAGTCGCTCGGTCGCTTCGGTCTCGCCGCTCAGATCGACCAGCTCCGGGACCGCGGTCTGCATCCGATACGCCATCTCGTAGTTGCGGATCGCCGCCTCGATCGCCCCCGCATCGCCGGTCGTCGCCGCGAAATCCCGATCCGAATGCTCGAGAAACGCCAGCCGCGCACGCTGGATCGGATCCGCTTCGCGAGGCCGAACGTTCGGCAACGGTTCGGCTCGATCGGCGAACAGCAGCGAGGCCTGATGATCCGACGGCAGGAAGCCGCTCGAGAACAGGCTCACGCCGCCGTGCGGCACCGCCGCGTCTCCCGAACCGAGTACGACGTAGCTCGGCAGATCGTGCGTCAGGGAACCGAGGCCGTAGTCGATCCATGCGCCGGCACTCGGATGCCCCAAGAACGGAAAGCCGGTATGGATGAAGAAGTTCCCCTGCGAGTGCTCGCTGAACTTCGCCGTCATCGAGCGGACGATCGCCAGCTTGTCGACCTGCTCGCCGACATACGGAAACAGATCGCTCACTTCGATCCCGCTCTTGCCGCGCGGACGGAACTTCCACCAGCTCGGTTGCATCGTTCCGTTGTCGTTGAACTGAGTCCGCTCGGCGGCGAACGGAATCGGCTTCCCTGCCAGCCCCTCGAGCGCCGGTTTGGGATCGAACGAATCGACCTGCGAGACGCCCCCCGACATGAACAGGAAGATCACCTGTTCGGCCTTGGCCGGCAGATGTCGGCGACCGTTTCCGGTGTCGTCGGTCGCCGCGCCGCGTGCCCGCTCGGCCGCGAGCAGACTCGACGCAGCCAGCCAGCCGAAGCCGGTCGAGGTGCGGCGCAGGAAGTCGCGGCGAGATCCGCCGAGATCGTTCGTCGGTCGAGTCGATCCGTTCATCGTCGAGCCTTTCGCGGTCCGCGGACCGATCAGTCGAGGTAGACGAATTCCTTCAGGTTCAGCAGCGTCAGCGCCAGATCGGCCCAATCGGCTCGCGGTCCTGCCGGCGCACCTTCCGAGCGGAAGTCGAGTTCGGCCTGCCGCTTTCTGACCGCTCGCCGCTCGACCAGCCATCGCTCGCGCTCCTGCCGCTCGTCGTCGCTCATCGCCTCGAGCAACCGTTCGAGCGGGACGATCCCCGCCGGTCCGTAAGCCGTCCGCTCGCGCACTTCCTCTGCCGTGAGCGCTCGGTCGAACAGCGCCGCTTCATGGATCCGCCCTCGCAACAGGCGATTGCCCCCCGACGGCGAATGTCGCAGGCCGAAGACGAACCGAGCGGATCCGGCCGGATGTTCCAGCAGCTGTCCCTTGCGGATCGGCTTCCCGTACGGCACGCCGTCCCGATATGCGGTGATCGTGCCGTCCGCCGCATGAACGAACGCCAAGTGCACCGGCCGACGAACCGCTTCCTCTTCAGCCGGTCCGCCGAACGATTCGGTCCGCTCGAAGAAGTTACTGCCGGCGAGCCACCGGCGCGATTCCTGCTCGCCGATGACGATCGCATCGAAGCGCTCGCCGTTCGTCGTTTCCAGGCTGACGACCCCTCCCCCTTGCTGATCGAGATCGTCGAGCTGGACCCAAGCCTCGACCGTTCTGGCGGCGAGCGGCCGATCGATCGGGTCGGTGATCGCATGCCCTCGTCCATCGACCGCCAGCCCCCCTTCGACGATGCGTGCCTCTCCTTCCAGTCGAGTCGGCAGTGCCGCAGCGCCGAGCGACTCGGGATCGTCGAAGGTCCAGTGCCACGTCGGCCGCAGCGATTCCGGAACGACTCGCGCCGGACGCTCCGCTCCGATCCGGCGCCGCGCGATTTCTTCGAGCTGCGCGATGCGGCGATCGAGCTCGACGAGCGTCGCGGCCGACCGTTCGCGTTCCTGTTGCAGCGCTCCCCGCTCCGCCGCGAAGGTCGCCAGCAGCGCCATCGCCCGCTCGCGTTCTTCGGCCGTCGGCCGTCGTCCGAAGCCGAGTTCGAACATCCGGTTCAGGCGAGCCGCATCGTCCGACAATGACGGATCGCCCAGCAGTCGGTCGGCCCAGTTCGTCCCCCAACGTCGCACCAGCGGATCGTTCAGCAGCATCAGCGACTGAGCCGGCACGTTGGTCGCCGGACGGACCCCTTCGGTCGAGAACGGAATCGGTGCATCGAAAGCGGTCAGCAGCGGGTCGAGCGCGTTCCGCTGCACGCGGACATAGACGCTGCGACGCGGCGCATCGCCGCCGACCGGAGGGCCGAAGCGAGTCGGTTCGAGCGAGCCGGTGACGGCAAGCATCGCATCGCGGATCGCTTCCGCCTCGAGCCGCCGAACCGACCAGCGCGAACGCCAGCGTCCGTCCGGATCGAGTTCGGCCGCGCGCGGATCGGGATGCTGCGATGCGGCGCGGAACGCCTCGGTCGAAACGAGTTCGCGCACCATCCGCTTCAGACTCCATGCTTCCGTCGTACCGTCGTCGTACGGTGCGGCGCCCGACAGTCGCAGCGCCAGATCGTCGAGCAGTTCGGGATGCGTCGGTTCGTCTCCCAGACGTCCGAAGTTGTCGCACGATGCGACGAGCCCTCGTCCGAAGACGTGATGCCATAGACGGTTCGCCATGACTCGTGCGAAGAGCGGGTTGTCGTCGACGATCGCGCGAGCCAGTTCCAAACGCCCGGGCGAGTCGCCGGCGAACGGCGTCGCGTCGAACGCTTCCAGAAAGGCTCGCGGGACCGCTTCGCCCGGCGTGCGCGGATCGCCCCGCACCAGCAGCGGTCGATCGCTCGGTCGCTCCTGCATGATTCCGGGAGTCCGATGCACGACCGGCAGGCTCGCTTCGAGTCCGCGCCAGGTCTCGACCATCGCTCGCAGTTCGGGAAGTTGGTCGAGCGTCGTCGGGAGGAGACCTTCGCGAACGAAGTAGTCGAGGAAGGCGGCGCCGGAGGCGTCGAGTTTCCCTTGCTCCCAGCGATCGATCGATCGGACGAGTGCTGCGGCATAGACCCGAGCGACCGGTGAGAGCTCTCGCGTTTCGGGTGAGGCCGAGGACTCGATCGCCTGGTTGCCCAGCGCGCCGGCCAGTCCGCTGCCGATCAGACGCGGCTCCGGCTGATCGGCGTTGCGACCGACCACTTCGGTGATGCCGAACCACGAGCGACTCGCTTCATTCCCCGCGCCGACCGCCAGATCCCCTTCGGTCGCGATCTCGAGGTGAACTTCTTCTCCCTTCCAGTACCGCATGTCCCAGCGGACCCAGGTCGGTTCGTCGCTCTGCGGGTTGGTCCCCATGTAGAGCAGACCGATCACGCGCGGATAGTTCTGCACGACGAAGCGGATTCTCGCTCCGTCGCGACCGCGTACGGCGACCCAGAGTTCGTCGAAGTCGACGGTGAAGGTCGGCGAAGCCAGCAGCCCACCGCGACGAGCCGAAACGTCGATCGTCGATTCGCCCGGACCATGAATCGCAGTGACGATCCGCTCGCCGGTCGACTCGACTCGAAACGCGCCGGCCGGCTGCGGTCCGGCATCCAGCCCGCGTCCGTGGCGATACCAGTCGCGCGTCGCCTGGGGGGCGTCCGGACCGGTGAAACTCCAGCGAAGCGGATAGTCGGTCGATCGCCAGGCGTCCGCGTCGTTCCTGAGAGCGGCTTCGTCGCGCGCGGCGGCGGCGATCACCGCCGACTGTTCGGCGAGCGGCAAGCCTGCGGCGCGGCGCCACGCCTCCAGCGGATGATCGGGACTCGTCGCCCCGGCGATCCGGTCGCTCCAGCCGTCGCCCCCCGACTCGAGCTTCGCGATCGCCACGGGGATCGCACGGCGCCAGGCGTCGGCCAAGCCGCTCCGGATCGCTCGCTTCCCCTCGCGCAGTTGCTCGATCGTCTCGACCGGTTCCATCGCATCGTCGATCGGTACCAGCGCGGGACGAGCCGCGGCGAAGATGCCGTACCACGCGTAATAGTCACGCTGGCTGATCGGATCGAACTTGTGATCGTGACAACGCGCGCAGCTGATCGTCAGGCCGAGAAACGCCTTGCTGACGACGTCGATCTGGTTGTCGGTGAAGCGGATCCGCTCGTCGGTCGGATCGACCGGCGCGTAGCCATGCTGCACGAATCGCCAATGACCCAGCCCCTGGATCGACTCGTTCGCGCCGGTCGAGCGATCGAGGCGCGGATCGTCGACCAGATCACCCGCCAGATGTTCGACCACCAGGCGATCGATCGGCACCGACCGGTCGATCGCGCGGATCAGATAGTCGCGATAGCGCCAGGCATTCGGAATCGCCGGATCCCCTTCCCCGCCGTGCGAATCGGCGTAGCGGAACCAGTCCATCCAATGTCGCGCCCAGCGTTCGGCGAACGCGGGACTGTCCAGATAGTGGTCGATCGCTCCGCCGTAACCCGACGCGATCCACGCGTCGTCGCTGGCCGTGTCGTCGTTCCCCGCATCGAATCGCGCCAGCTCCTCGACCGTCGGCGGCAGCCCGGTGAGCACGAACGCCAGTCGCCTCAGGATGGTTCGCCGATCGGCTGGCGGAGCCATGCGAAGGCCGATCTTGTCGAGCTCGTGTCGAAGATGGGCGTCGATCGAACCGCCCGGCGAGTCGTGCAGCGCGGCATGAGCGACCGGCGGACGAAAGCTCCACCAGGTCATGCGCCGATCGCGAATCGCCTCCCACGAGGTGATGGCGGCGATCTCGTCGGCGGCCGGAGGAGCATCGCGCGGATCGGGCGCCCCGGCATCGATCCAGCGGCGAAAGTCCTCGACGACTGCGCGATCGAGTTGCGGGCCCCCTTCGGGCATCCGGAGTTCGCCGTCGAAGCGGAGTGCCTGCCACAGCAGACTCCCCTCGGCGTTCCCCGGCTCGATCGCCGCGCCGTTGCTGCCGCCGTCGAGCAACCCTTGCCGCCAATCGATCGCCAGATCCCCTTCGGCTCGCGTCGCCGAGTTGTGGCATTCGTAGCAGCGTTCGACGAGCACCGGCCGAATCCGACTCTCGAAGAACGCGTCGTCGATCTGCTGAGCCGCGATCGGACACGGCGCACCGACGAACATCAGCAGCGACGATCCGAACACGAAGCGGAGCAGACGCGAGGCAAGACGACGCGAAGCGGTTCGAGTCGCGACGCTGGAGCGCCGCGACGAGCGCGAGACCGGAGTCATGGGGAGAGTCCGGAGGAGGAGGTGGGAAGCGAGGCAGGACGCTGACCAGTCTAACCGCCCAACGCCTGCCAGCGATCTCCCAGCGATCTCCCAGCCCGTAGCGCTAAGCGCAGGGGTCCTCAGTGCCCTCTGCTCAGTGC
>CAZZBI010000239.1:0-4681 GCA_964652385.1 uncultured Pirellulaceae bacterium
TCTTGAGACCGCGCCGACCGAGCGCCGAATCGAAGAACCCCGAGTCGGTTCCGCCGTTGAAGGTCGGTCCGTTGTCGCTCGTCATGATCACGATCGTGTCGTCGCTCAGGCCGAGCGATTCGATCCGCTCGAGCAATCGCCCGAAGTCGCGGTCCATCCGAGTCACCATCGCAGCATAAGCGGCTCGCGGCGTCGGATGCGGCAGATAGCTCTTCTCGCCCAGATAAGGCGTTTCGTCGAACGCTCCCGCGTACTCGTCGAGCGAGTCGTCGGGGACCTGCAGCGCCGCGTGCGGGACCGGAGTCGCGAAGTACAGCAGGAACGGCTCGTCCCGATGCGTCTCGACGAACGCGAGCGCCCGCTCGACGATCCGATCCGGCGCGTAGACCGCTCCGGCGAAACGCTCGTCGTACGCCGCTCGGTCCGCCAGCGGCTCGGTCAGCTTCTGGTGCGAACGGAACCAGTCGTTGCCGAGCACGTCGACATCGTGGTTGCGCCACAGGTGGGTCGGATAGTAGTTGTGCGCGACGCGCTGACAGAGATATCCGTAGAACGTGTCGAAGCCCTGGTAACAGGGATGACCGGTCGAGCCGGGACCGCCGAGCCCCCATTTGCCGAACGCTCCGGTCGCGTAGCCGACCTCCTTCAGTCGCTCCGCCAGCGTCGTCTCGTCGGCCGGCAACGGCAATTGCCCTTCCGGTGCGTCCCGTTCCCAGCCGCCGCCTTCCGAGTTGTTCCTGACGAAGGCGTGCCCCGTATGGCGTCCGGTCAGCAGCACGCAGCGACTGGGCGCACAGACCGGACTGCCGGAGTAGGCCTGCACGAACCGCAGTCCTTCGCTCGCCAATCGATCGATCTGTGGCGTGCGGATCTTCGTCTGGCCGTAGCAACCGACTTCACCGACTCCGAGATCGTCCGCCATCAGAATGACGATGTTGGGACGACGCGGCTCGGTCGCCGCCGTCTCGTTCGTCGGTTCCTGGCCTCGACCGGCGCCGGCCACTCCGAAGAGCATGGCCATCGACCACAACGCGGCGCGTCGAGCGGTAGCCCATGCGGTTTCCGTCGGACGTCTCATGGTCGCATCTCGCCGGGCGAAAACGGCACCGGCCGCGACGTCAGGTCGCGGCCGGCAGTGTGTCGATGTCGATTCCGTTTCGTTTTCGGGCAGGACGCCGCTCAGCGCCCCGCATCCTGCTTGGCCTTCAGTTCGGCGGCGGCGTCGATCAGTCCCGAGTCGACGATGCCTCGCGCCCCGCGCCCTTCGTTGTCGATCCGATGATCGGCGACGAACTCGACGTACTCGACGTCCGCCTTCCAGAACGCCTCGCGCCCCTCGGCATCGGCCGGCGCGTTCAGCGGCCTGAGGATCCGGAAGCCGACGCCGGTTCCGGGATAGGTCGTGTACCACCACGGGCTCTTCGGCACGTTCGGATCGTCCGCCTTCCACGCTTCGTCGTTCGATCCCAATCGCCAAGCGCTGCGGCACGCTTCGGCGCCGAGCTCGAACGAACCGCCGCGGACGATCCGCGGGTATTCCTTGGTCGGCCGCTTCCAGCCGTCGGCCGCCGTGACGCCGTCGGTCAGGCTGGCGTAATGCTCGGCTTCGTACTGATCGAGCACCCATTCGGCCACGTTGCCGTAGATGTCGTGCAGTCCCCACGGATTCGGCTTCAGCTGGCCGACGTCGTGACGCAGTTCGTCACCGTTGTCCTCGTACCAAGCGTATTCGCCGAGCGATTCGGCATCGTCGCCGAAGAAGTACGCCGTCTCCGTACCGGCTCGCGCCGCATACTCCCACTCCGCCTCGGTCGGCAGACGATAGAAGTCGCCGTCGAGCAGACTGAGCCACTTGGTGTACTGCTTGGCGGCGTACTGAGTCATCGTCGCCGCCGGCTCGCGCGGTCCTTCGCCCGCATCGTAGGTAAAGGTCGGATCGTACAGGTTCGACGGCGCGGTGATGACGTCGAGCGCATGCTTCTCGGAAACGGGGCGCATCGAGAAGGTCTGGAATCCCTTGAAGATGTCGTGCAGCGCCATGTACCGCTTGTACTCGGCCCACGTCACCTCATGCTTTCCCATCCAGAACGGCTCGACGCGGAGGCGGACCTGAGGCCCCTCGTCATCGCCGCGCCCTTCTTCGCCGTCGGGACTCCCCATCACGAACTCGCCGCCGGGAATCGGCACCATCTCGAAGGTGACATCGGTGCCTGGGATCGTGGCCGTGTAGGGGACCATGAAGCCGCGATCGGTCTCGACATAGAACCCGTCGGTCGGACGCTCCTTGACCAACCCGAGAGTCGCCGGTTCGTCGGCCGTCAGATGAGCCGAGCCGCAGGCGCCGACGACCAGCGCCGCGAGCGCAAGTCGCGCCGAGCGCGAAAGGATCCCGAGACGTTCGACAGAGGGCAAGGTCACGCGAAGATACTCCGTCACGAAGTCCGAATCGTCCCCTCGACGCGCCTCGAATCGATCGAGTCGCACCGTCGAGCGGTCACGCCGCACCAATGATTGCGGCGAGGCGGCCGCAGGTCTACCCTGTAACCCCGTCATCATGAACGGGCAGGGTCGGGGTGTCCATGCGATGGGCACGACCGGCAACCTCCCGCCATCGCCCCTCCCCGCATCCGCCTCGCCGGACGCCGTCGGTCGCTCCGACGCGCCCCGCTTCGTCGCCGTCCCGTCGAGTCGGACGTCCGCACGAACGGCGCGTTTCCCCCGAGTTGCCGCCGTCGATCACCGGCTCGGCGCGCTCGCCTCGCGCGAGTCCCACCCCCTTCACCGGAGTCGAAACGATGTCCCGCTCCCGTCGTCCGCAGTCCCCCAGGCCGTCGATCGATCGCCGCACCTTCGTGCTCGGTTCGGCGGCGGCCGGGCTTGCCGTCCCCTGGCTCGGCACGGCGCGAGCCCGATCGCTCGGAGCCAACGAGCAGGTCAACCTGGCGCATGTCGGCGTCGGCGGGAAGGGCTGGAGCGACATGCTCGAGACCTCGGTCGGGCAGAACGTGGTGGCGATCTGCGACGTCGATCGACGGAATCTGGCCGCCGCCGCCGAGAAGTTCCCCAAGGCCAAGCAGTACACCGACTGGCGCGAGTTGTTCGATCAGCGCGACATCGATGCCGTCACCATCTCGACGCCCGACCACATGCACGCGCCGGTCACGATGACCGCGATCTCGCTCGGCAAGCACGTCTACACGCAGAAGCCGCTGACGCACGACGTGTACGAGTCGCGGCAACTGACGCTCGCGGCCGCCGACAAGGGGATCGTCTCGCAGATGGGAATCCAGCATCACTCGTCGGCCCGACTGAAGACGGCCGTTCAGGTGATCCGCGACGGAGTGATCGGCAAGGTGTCCGAGGTGCACACCTGGACCGATCGCCCCGGCAGCTTCTGGAAGCAAGGGCTCAGTCGCCCCGCGACCGGTCATGACGTACCGAGTCACGTCGACTGGGACCTCTGGCTCGGCACCGCGCCGCAACGCCCGTATGTCGACGGTCTGTATCACCCATTCCACTGGCGAGGCTGGTGGGACTTCGGTACCGGCGCCCTCGGCGACATGGGCTGCCACATTCTCGATCCGGTCGTCAACGCGCTCGAACTCGGCCCGCCCAAGAGCGTGTCGGCCGAAGGGCCCGAGCCGGATGCCGATAGCGGACCGCTCTGGTGCGTCGTCACCTTCGACTTTCCCGGCACCGCGCACACGACCAACGGCGTGAAGGTGGTCTGGTACGAGGCGGGGAAGCAGCCGCCGAAGGAACTGTTCAAGGCGCCGGACGATTGGGCCGGATCCCAGAACGGCGTCCTCTTCGTCGGTTCGAAGGGGAACCTGTTCGTCGGCTTCCCGGAGAACCCCGAGCTGTTCCCCAAGGGAGACTTCGCCGACTACCGCCTGCCCGAGATGGCCGAGGACAACCACTACACGCAGTGGACCGCGGCAATCCGCGGCGAAGGTCAAACGTCCTGCCCGTTCGCCTACTCCGGACCGCTGACCGAAACGGTGCTGCTGGGGAACGTCGCTTATCGGAGTGGCTCGACGGTCGTCTGGGACTCGGCCGCGATGCAGGCCGTCGACAACCCGGCCGCTCAAGCCTTGGTCCGACGCACCTATCGCGACGGCTGGGGAGTCGCAGGACTCTGAGCGAGTCCCTGCGGGACTTTCGAATCCGTCGCATCGGAACGCTCGCGAATCTTCGTTTCGTCTCACCCGATTCGCCGACGAACTCGCTCCCCGTGCGTCGGACGAATCGGCTCCACGGTCCCCCTCACGAAAAAAGGCCCCCGCCGCGAATCGAACTCGCGGCGGGGGCCTCATGCTTTCCGGACGACCGTCGATCGGGATCGATCAGGTCGACGGGTTGTTGGTGCCGGCGGCCGGAGTCGTGTCGCCGTAGCGAGCCGACGGGATGTCCGACTCCTCGGCCGCTCCGATCAGCGAGAAGTCGACGCCGTCGGTCGTGCCGGGGAACTCGTACGGGACTTCCTTGATCGTCGCCTGCGACTTGATCAGGTCGAGCACCTTCCGTTCGATGATCTGATTGCGGAGTGCGTCCATCTGGCCGCGGCGCTCGAGACGGGCTCGCACGCGGCGCGGCGAGTCGTTCTGCTGCGCGGCGATCAGCGCGATCTCCATGTCGTAGTCGGCGGCGACGCTGTCTCTTATACACATCTGACGCTGCC
>CAZZBI010000239.1:4691-8589 GCA_964652385.1 uncultured Pirellulaceae bacterium
GCAAGTCTTCGATCCCTTCCTCCTCGGCGATCCGCTCGAGGATGAAGTGCTCCTGCAGCAGCGTCCGCGTCTTGGAGAGCGTGTTCTGCTTCAGGGCATTCTCGTAGCCGCGAATCGTCGACTCGTCGAAGCCGGCCGAGCGGAGTTCGAGCACCGAGCGCTCCAGCTCGCGACGGAACTGTCGCTTCAGGAGTCCCGGGGGGAGTTCCCACTTCGCCGACTCGGTCAGCAGAGACGAAATCCGATCGCGAGTCCGCTGGTTCGAAGCGTATTCGATCCGGCGGCTGAGCGAGCGACGGATCGCATCGCGAAGCTCCTGCTCGGACCCGAGATTGAACTTGCCGAGGACCTCGTCGTCGATCGCCGGCAACTCGACGCGCTTGACGTCGAGCACGGTGAACTTGATCGATGCCGACTTGCCGGCGTACTTCTCGTCATCCAGCGTGTCGGCCAGCTCGACGTCGACCGACCGCTCGTCCCCCGCCTTGACTCCGGCCATCTTCGCGGCGAACCCTTCGATCGTCCCCTCGGGGAACGAGACGGTGTCGGCGAGCGAGACGGTGATCTCGGGGCTCGACGAGACGACCTGACCGTCGATCGACACTTCGATCGCCGCGACGATGGTGTCGCCGGCAACCGCCGGTCCGTCGACCGGAACCATCGTCCCCTGGTCGGCCATCAGGCCGCGGAGGCTCTTGTCGATCTCGGCATCCGGGATCTCGACCTTGTAGGTCTCGAGCTCGAGCCCCTTCCAGTTCGGCATGTCGAACTCGGGGCGCACCTCGATGTCGAACTCGTAGGTCAGCGGACCCGAGTCCGGCACCTTGATCGCTTCGAAATCGAAATCCGGCTCGCTGATCGCCGAGAAGGTCTGCTCGTCGTTGACCTGAGTCATGCTGTCGAGCAGGATCGCTCCCTTGACCTGGTCGGCGACCTGATCGCGGAACCGCGACTCGACCAGACGCCGCGGGGCACGCCCCGGGCGGAACCCGGGAACCGACGCGCGAGGCATCAGTTCGTCGAACTGCTTGCTGAAGTAGCGCTTGATGTCCTCTTCGGACACGGTCACGGTGACATGCCGCTCGCAAGCCGACTTGGTGGCGACCTTCACCTCCAGGTTCAGGCGAACCGGCGCCTCGCCGGAAGTCCCTTCGGCGATCTGTTCCGGCGTGAGCTTTTCGGACTCGGTCATGCGACGATTCCCGTAACGGAAGAATGGAGCGACGTCGATCCGCCGGCTCGATCGCGCCGGACCGGCATATCGCCGACCGATGCGAACACGACACGAACGAAGCGGCGAATGGCGAAGGCCGAGACGAGCGATCGGGAAGAGACCTGATCGCGGCAGAAAGTGACGTCTCGGCGAGCGACCGACGAACGGTCGGCAATCGCAAGACGTCCGCTCCTGGTGAAGCTCGCCGAATCCCATCGCGCGACGCCGTCTGAAAACGGCATTCGGCAGGGTCCCGCTCGCTCCGTCGCGTTCCGGTGTCCATCTCGCCGACGCTGCGAAGCCGCCGCCGAGACCCAACCAGTCGCCTCGATCCGCTCCGACCGATCCGAGAACGCGACGAACGCTTCGGGGAGGAAGGCTCGTCGGAAAACCGCGATACCCAGAGGGGTGTCGCGTCAGGAAGGTCGCTCGCATCGGAGCGGCCGTTCCGGCGTTCGGATCGATCGAATCGCGCTCGTCCGGGAGCGAAACGAATCGAGAAAGGAAACAGAGCGGGTGAAGGGATTCGAACCCTCGACAACAACGTTGGCAACGTTGTGCTCTACCAACTGAGCTACACCCGCGTCGTAGGAACGAGTCGGATTATAGGAGGCCGACGAGCCATTGCAAGGGCTGTTTCCCTACCTGCTCGACCGTCGGCAAACCCCTGACCGAACCGTCTCGAACAGGTGTCTCGCCGCCGTCATCAGGTTCGCGGTCCGCTCCCTGTTCGCCACCGATTCGGTCGGTCGACTTCCGGTCGGCTCCCGAGAGCCGGGTGTTCGCTTGCGGCCGGCCGCCACGATCGCACCTATTTTCCCGCCGAAATCCGACTCCCGATTCCCCCGAGAAATCCCAGGCACTTTGACCGGTCTCGGGCGTCAGTCAGAATGGTCAGGTCGCTCCTTCTGCTCCTTCGCCGCGGAGATCGTGCCGATGTCCCGTTCTCGTCTCTTCGGGTTCGCTGCCGCCGCCGGCTGTCTGGCCGCCGGCCTGGCCCCCGCGAACCTCGCCGCCCAGCCGGTCCAGCAGTTCGACGTCCCGGTTCAGATCGGCCGCGCCATCGCGATCGACCAAGCCGTTCCCGCTCCGCCCGACGAGACGACGCCCGACGAGAGCGAAGCTGATCTCGGCCCGATCGAAGCGACTCAGCCCGCGACGCCGATCGGCCCCGACGAGATCCGCCTGCAGCTCCTCGACGGATCGATCCTGACCGGCAAGCTCTCGATCTCCGAACTGGTCGTCGCCACCGATTTCGGACCGCTCACTGTCCCGATCTCGCGGATCCGCTCGATCCGTCCCGGTCTCCAGAGCTACCCCGAACTGAAGGCGCGTCTGGACGGACTGGTCGCCGACCTCGCCGCCGACTCGTTCGAAGCGCGCGAAGGGGCCCAGAAGGAGCTGATCGGCTACGGCATGAAGATCCGCAACTACCTGGCGACCTTGACCGATGACGGCGACCAGGAACGCCAGACTCGCCTGCAGACGGTGCGCAAGGCGCTCGAAGAGGCCGAGATGATGGCGGGGGATGACGCCGACGCCGAGTTCGCCTGGATCGAAGGAGATACCGTCGTCACCGATCGCTTCACCGTCGTCGGCAAGATCGAGTCGACCGAGTTTCGGATGAGCAATCGCTACGGCGAACTGGTCGTCGCGCTCGGCGACGTCGAGATGGGAACGCGCGAATGGGGCTCGCGCGGCAGCGTGTCGCGCCGACTGAAGATCAGTGCCGCCAACTTCGTCCAGCGCCAATGGGCCGGCTCGGGCATCCGCGTCGAGCGCGGCGACAAGATCACCGTGGTCGCCACCGGCACGATGTCGCTCGTCCCGTGGGGCGAACAGTCGAGTCCCGACGGCGTGCCGCATTGCGGCACCTACATGGGCGCCCATCCGGTCGGCTCGGTCATCGCCAAGATCGGCGAAGGGAAGCTGATCGCCGTCGGCGCGGAAGAGACGTTCACGGCACCGCAGTCCGGCATGCTGCAGTTCGGCATCTCGATGATGGACAACTTCGCCAACCAGGGTTACGACTGGCAGGGCGGTTACGAACTGCGGATCCGCGTCGAGCCGAAGTGAGTCGCCCGGCGAGCGGCGGTCGCGATCCGGAATTCGGCGCGATCGCTCTTTCCGAGACGCTGTCGGTGGGAAACAATGTCCAGACGTTCGCACCCACGCAGTGCGATGGACTACCGCCCGCCGTGCTCCGCTCTCTGCTAGAAACCGGAGTGCGCCGGGGAGTTCCAGCGAAAGGAGGTGATTCCGTGAGTTGTGTCTGTACTAGCCGTCGAGGTGGCACCGCCTGAGACGACTGGCGGGTTGCTCATCGGCAGCCACCAGCTCCGGAGAATCTCTGATTCTTCGACGAGTCGACAAACGGGCCCCGGAGATCCTCGCGATCCCCGGGGCCTTTTCCTTGCGCCGGCAGCAGGTCGTCGCCTTTCGAAATGCGACCGACCCCGGTCGCAGCGTTGTCGTAGAGCGACCGACCCCGGTCGCAGCGTTGCCGCCTCCGAGGGCACGGAGGGACGGAGGGAGTGCACGGAGACCCCTTGCTGACGCGGCGGGCTGGAGGGCACGGAGATCCCGGCGCTGTGCGGCGGGCTCGACGGGGCTTCGACAGGTTCGTACCCGCCGTTGCCCCGGCTCGTTCCGAGCCGAGGGCGTGCGATGGCGACACCGCACGAG
>CAZZBI010000240.1:0-8568 GCA_964652385.1 uncultured Pirellulaceae bacterium
GTCCATCTTGCCGAACGAGAACGCGATCTTCGGCTCGGTCGAAGCGACACTCGGCGCGGCGGCCGACGGAGTCGAGGCGACCGGAGCGGCGGGAGTCGCGACGCTCGACGGCGGCTCGATCTCGGGGAGTTCCCCCGGGACTTCGAGCGAGAGAATGCGCCAAGCCGCGAGCTGACTGGGCGAGAGAATCTTCTGCAGCGCGAGTCCGATCCGGGCGTCGAGCACGCGGGTATTGAGCCCCGGAGTCGCTTCGACCTCGGACTTGCGCTGATCGAGCAGCGTCGCGATCGCCTCCTGCTGACCGATCGACAGCTGCAGCCGATCGGCGACGCCGTCATCGGCCAGCGCATCGATCCCTTCGCTTGCCGAGCCGGCCAGATCGAGCAGCACCGCCTGTTCGGTCTTCAGCAGCCGGCCGAGCTGCTGGTTCGACTCGGCGACGAACTGGCCGATCGCGTCCAGTCGGGCAGCCGGGTCCTGAGGGCCGTCGGTCGAGAGCAGCTGAGCCGCCGCCTCGAGACGAGCTCCCTTCCAGGTCGCGAACGCTTCCTTCTGAGCGGCGTCCAGACCGATCAGCGAGACCGCATTCGGCTGCTCCAACAGCCGAGCGGCTCCGAGCAGGTCGACCGGTTCCTGGGCTCCCGCCGTCGGAATCCCGAACGGAGCGCACCCGAGAATCGCCACGCAGAGCCATCGTCGAACGGAAAGTTTCATCAGGAATCTCGATTCGAAGTCATCCGGCTACGGTCAGCTCGATCGCGAGGCGAGGGTCCATCGCCGCAGCGAACGAGGTCGGTCCCGAACGGGTCAGTGAGCTCGGCAAGTGCGGCTCCCCTGATCGTCGGAGGTCGGCTCATGAGGGACCGACGGTTTCCACTCTAGTCCAACGGTTTTCCACACCCAACGTCTACCCCGATCGGGAAGCCGGAAATCGCGAACGGGTTCTTTCTCGGGAATCGCGATCGTCAGAGACGCCCCGCAACTCCCTCGGATTTCCCGAGACCGCCGGTTGCCGCCGAGTCTTTGCCGATCCTCGACCCCTCCGACGGTACTGCTGCTCCGCGGTGTTTTCCGTCGAATCCGGGCGAAAACGCCGCGATCGGCGTCCGGCCGCGATCGATCCGCCCGGCTCGCCGGAACCGCCGAGCCCTTGCCGTCTATCCGACCGCCGACAATCGAGCCGTTTCCGGTCGTCCTGGACGCGGAAATCGAAGTCAGGTCGACATGGTCGCAGAGCCATCGATCCGTTCGGCGGCTTCGCAGGTCCCACCGTCCGGCGGGTTTGTCGCCTCGTTCAGAACGGGAGTCGTCCGTCTCCCGGGACCGGTTTTGGTGGAGCGGTTCCCTGGGGCCGCCAGGCAGGATGAGGCTGGTGAGCATCGGCCATCAACCGCGCCGCCTGCTCGACCAGTTCCGGGCGATCGGCCGAAAGATCGGTCCCTTCTCCCGGGTCGGTTTCCAGATCGAACAGTTCGATCGCCCCTTGGCCGATCCCTTGGCGGACCCCTTTCCACCGACCGAATCGGACCGCCTGGCGTCCCCCCTGTTCATAGAACTCCCAGTACAGGAACGCGTGCTGTCGTTGCTCGGCAGGGGTGCCCTCGAGCGTCGGAACGAGGCTGATCGAGTCGAGGTCGGGGGGGAGTTCGCCTCCGGTCCATTCGGCGACGGTAGCGATCAGATCCCCTTGATACGCGATCTGGTCGGTGACCGAGTCGGCCGGAACTCGCCCCGGTCCCCAAGCGATCAACGGGACGCGAATGCCACCTTCGTAAAGATCTCGCTTCCGTCCGCGCAGCGGGCCGCTCGGACGAAATCGCTTCGCGTCGCTTCCACCTTCGGTGTGCGGTCCGTTGTCCGACGTGAACAGGACGATCGTGCGGCGATCGAGGCCACGCGCCACGAGTCGATCGAGCAGCTGCCCGACTCCGGCGTCCAGTCGCGAAATCATCGCCGCTTGCCCCTTGTCAGGATCGGGCCAGTCGCGATCGGCATACGAACCGAAGTCGGGGACTTCCTGGCCGTTGCCGGTTCCGCGAGTCCCTTCGTTGTTGGCGTGCGGAATCGTCGGCGTGAGAACGAGCAGGAACGGTTCGTCGCGCTCCGTGTCGATCCACCCGAGCGCTTCTTCCATCAGCAGGTCGTGCGCATAGTCGACTCGCCGTACCGCGTAGCCGCCGACAAACCCGCCGTAGCGTCCGGCGCTTTCCACCACCTCGTTGCGCAGGCGAACCCGCTCGCGCCCACGCCAGAGAAAGGCGGGGAAATGGTTGTGGGCATGAACCTGATTGAGGTAGCCGAAGAAGTGCTCGAACCCTTGCACGGTCGGCAGGCCCGATTCCCCTCCCGGCAATTCGTCGCCCAGGCCCCATTTGCCGACCAGCGCGGTGCGGTAGCCGGCCTGTCGAGCGACTTCGGCCAACGTGACCTCCTCGTCGCGAAGCGTCTGGATCGAAACGTCGCTCCCCGCGTTCCCGCGCACCGTCGCATGACCGTTGTGCCGTCCGGTCATCAGCGTGCAGCGACTGGGAGCACAGACCGTCGCCCCGGCGTAGAAGTTGCGGAACCGAAGCCCCTCGCGCGCCATCCGGTCCAGATGCGGCGTCGCGATCAGCCGCTGGCCGTAGCAGCCGAGATCGCCGAACCCCAGATCGTCCGCGACGATCAGGATCACGTTCGGACGCTCGAGTCGGACCTTCGCGCCGCCGTCGTCCGAGGCGGCGATCGCCTGCACGCACGACGAAAGGACGAACGCCGTCAGGAACGACTGACGAATCGAGCGTCCGAGCGACCGCGCTCCGACGACGCGCCGCTCGGTCCGGCCGTTTGCGTGATCGGCACCACCACCGAACCGATCGCGAGCGCGAACGTTCGGTGAAGATCGGAGCGTCATGTCGCGCATCACGATGGAAAACTCCCGGGCGAACCTGGACGAGCGAGTCTCGGCGGGCGATCCGGACGCTGCGCGGGCTCGCGATCCCCGTTATACTCCGCCCACGATCCGGCCGGCGCCTCCGACCGCCGAGCTGTCGCGATCGCCTGCCTCGAGCCGGAGCCCCGCCTGATGAACCGTCTTGCCGACTCGCTCGCTTCGTTCTTCATTCGCTCCGGATCGAGGGTCGGCAGCCGACGACGGCGACTCGTCTTGGAAACGCTGGGGCTGTCGCTGTTGATCGCCGCGACGAGACTCGCTCCGGCTCAGACCGCGACGCTCGAATCGCCTCCACCCGAAACGCCTTCATCCGAAACGGCCGTCCGCGCGACGGTGATCGGAGATCCGCTGTTCGTCGTCCAGACCGAAGCGATCTCGAACGGCGTCTCACCGTTGGCTCATTGGGGATGGAAGCCGAACGACTACATCCAGTGGAGTTCGCATTCCAATCGGCTGATTCCGGTGTACACGTTCGGGACTCGGCATGCCGGCGACGGTGTCGATCTCGATGCCTACACCGGCGCCTCGAGCATCTATCGCCGGGCCGGTGACCTCGCGACGCTCTACGGCCAGCTTCCGCGTCAGACGGTGAACGACCGCGCCGACTATCTCGATCAGACCGATCTCTACCGACTCCAGGTCGCCGCTGCCGCCGCAGGGAAGAAGCATCTGTTCCTGATCGTCTTCGACGGCATGGACTGGCCGACGACTCGCGCTGCGGCGATTCACGCGACCGGTCGAGTCGCGTACGAATCGGGGCGCGGCACGGGGCTCCACTTTCTCGACTACGACGCCGCCGGAACGACTCAGTTCGGCTGGATGGTGACCAGTCCGCACAACGACGGGACCGACGTCGACGTCGATCGACAGACGGTGCTCAACCCGGGCGGTACCAAGACCGGCGGCTACGATCCGACGATCGCCGGCTTCGCTCCGTGGGACGCTCCGTCCGATCCCGCCTACCTGGCCGCGGCGCCGGAACTCGGCGGGCCGATCCATGCCTACACCGATTCCAGCAGTTCCGCGTCGAGCATGACCGCGGGGATCAAGACCTACAACAACGCGGTCAACGTCGACCCGGTCGGTCGGCAGGTCGAGACGATCGCGCATCGGTTGCAGCGCGACGGCTGGAGCATCGGCGTCGTGACGAGCGTGCCGATCAGCCACGCGACTCCCGCCTGCACCTACTCGCACAACGTTCATCGTGACGACTACCAGGATCTGACTCGTGATCTGCTCGGCCTGCCGTCGATCGCCCATCCAGAAATCCCGCTGCCGGGAGTCGACGTCTTGATCGGAACGGGTTGGGGGAAAGACGCCGACGCCGAGAACGCGGTAGCGCAAGGGGCCAACTTCGTCCCGGGGAACGCCTACCTTTCCGAAGCCGATCGTCATGCGATCGACGTCGACTCGGGGGGGCGTTACGTCGTCGTCGAGCGACGGCGCGGCGAACCGGGGGACGAACGCTTGGCCGAAGGGGCGGAGCGAGCGGCGCGCGAAGGGCATCGACTGTTCGGTTTCTTCGGAGTCGCGTCGACCGGACATCTGCCGTTCCGCACGGCCGACGGCGACTATCGACCGAGTCCGGGACGGAGCAAGACGGCCGAGAGCTACACGCCGGCCGACATCGCGGAGAATCCGACGCTGGCCGAAATGACGGCCGCCGGTATCACGGCGCTCGCCGCGCGCGGCAAGCCGTTCTGGATGTTGGTCGAGGCGGGGGATGTCGACTGGGCCAATCACGACGACAACCTCGACAACTCGATCGGAGCGGTCCGTTCGGGCGACGATGCGGTGCGAGTCGTGACGCGGTGGGTCGAGCGGCACAGCGATTGGAACGAGTCGCTGGTGATCGTTACGGCCGACCACGGCCATCTGCTCTTTCTCGACGATCCGCATCGCTTGGCCGAACTGATCGGCGATCGCTGAGGCGACGGATCGCATGCGGTCGACGCAGCACAGATCGCCGCTCGAGCAGCGCGGATCGACGGTGGTTCGGCGGCCGAATGAGGCGATCGCCCCGAGCCGACGGTCGCTGCGATGCACGGCGTGATTCCGAGTGCGGCAGGTGTTACGATGCGGCCCGACCGACGGTGCTCCACGACGGCGTCGGTCTTCCCGCTCGCTTTCCCACCCGCCGAATCCTCGCACTTCGGAGTTCGCCGATGATCGTCTCGGTCATGCGGCGCCGCGTCGCGGCTCTGCTCCTGTTCGTTCCGCTCTTCGCGCTGGCGATCGTCACCCCTTCGGCCGCTCGACAGCCGTCGGACCCGGTGACGATCGACCGGTTGATCGGCGCTCCCGGAGCTCGCATCTGTCTGATCGGCAATACGCTTGCCGAGCGGATGCAGCATCATGCATGGCTCGAAACGGCGCTTCAGGCGCGGTTTCCCGATCGCGGCATGACCTTCCGCAATCTCGGCTTTTCGGGAGACGAACTGACGCTCCGACTGCGCAGTGCCGGCTTCGGCTCGCCTGACGAGCACCTGCGCCGCTGCCGCGCCGACGTCGTCTGGGCCCTCTTCGGCTTCAACGAGAGCTTCGCCGGAGCCGAAGGGCTCGCGAAGTTCGAGGCCGATCTGCGCGAGCAGTTGCGACAGCTCGGCTCGCAGGACTATTCGGGGAACGGGGGGCCGCAGATCGTGCTCTTCACGCCGCTGGCGGTCGAACCGCTGCCGGACGCGAGTCTGGCGGGACACCGAGCGCTCAACGAGCAGATCGCTCCGTATGCCGCGACGATGGTCCGCGTCGCGGCCGAAGCGAACGTCGTCTGCGTCGATCTCTTCGCGATGACGCGCCCCGCCGCCGATGCCGCGACCGAGCGAGCACGCACGTTCAACGGATTGCATCTGACCGAGGCGGGGGATCGCGCTCTGGCGATCGATCTCGAACGATCCTGGTTCGGCGACTCGCTGCTCGACGACGCGACTCGCGGCGAGCGGATCGAACGGATTCGCGACGCGGTTCTCGACAAGAACTTCCACTGGTTCAATCGCTACCGGACGGTCGACGGCTATTCGATCTACGGCGGTCGCGCCGATCTGCGGTTCGTCGACGGCCAGTCGAATCGGGACGTGATGGATCGCGAGATGGAAGTGCTCGATCGGATGACCGAGAACCGGGATCGCCGGATCCTCGAGGTCGCTGCCGGCCGAGACGTTCCGGTTGACGATTCCGATCTGCCGCCGTTTCTCGAGGTGATCTCGAACAAGCCCGGGACGCTCGAGAACGGCCAGCACGAGTTTCTCGATCCGCTCGAGGCGATCGGAACGATGCGGACCGGCGAAGGGCTGAAGGTCGAGCTGTTCGCATCGGAGCAGGACTTTCCGGAGCTTGCCAATCCGGTGCAGATGGCGTTCGATCCGCGCGGACGATTGTGGGTCGCGGTGATGCCGTCCTATCCGCATTGGAAGCCGACCGAGGCGATGGACGACAAGCTGCTGATCCTCGAGGACACCGATCACGACGGTCGCGCCGACCGCTGCACGACCTTCGCGGGCGGACTGCACGTTCCGACCGGTCTCGAGTTCTGGAACGGAGGCGTGCTGGTCGGTCATCAGCCCGACCTGATGTTCCTGAAGGATACCGACGGAGATGACGTTGCCGACGTCCGCGAGCGGGTGCTGCACGGCCTCGACTCGGCCGACACCCATCACGCGCTCAACAGCTTCGTCTTCGGGCCCGGCGGCGATCTGTACTTCCAGGAAGGGACCTTCCACCACACGCAGGTCGAGACCGCGCGCGGCCCGATCCGCAGCGCCAATGCGGCCGTCTTCCGCTACGAGCCGTCGAATCAGCGGTTCGACGTTCACGTCCCGTTCGGCTTTGCCAACCCGCACGGCCATGTCTTCGATCGCTGGGGACAGGACTTCGTCACCGACGGTACCGGCGCGGTGAACTACTGGGGGACCGCCTTCTCGGGACATCTCCCCTTTCCGCAGAAGCACGGCGGCATCCGTCCGTTCTTTCAGCAGCGGACTCGCCCCTGTCCCGCGACCGAGATCCTCTCCAGCGGGCACTTCCCGGCCGAATGGCAAGGGGATTTCCTGATCGCCAACGTCATCGGCGTGCAGGGGATCCTGCGCTATCGATTCCGCGACGACGGAGCGGGTTTCGGCGCGGACGAGGTCGAACCGATCGTGCTCGGCAACGATCCCAATTTCCGACCGGTCGATCTCGAGATCGGCCCCGACGGCGCGATCTGGTTCGTCGATTGGCAGAACCCGCTGATCGGCCACATGCAGCACAATCTCCGCGACCCGAATCGCGACCAGGAACACGGACGCGTCTATCGCGTCGTTCATGAGGGGCGTCCGCTGTCGACCTCACCGGCGATCGCCGGAGAGCCGATCGAACGGCTCGTCCAACTGCTGGCTCATCCCGAGGATCGAGTCCGCTACCGTGTTCGCCTGGATCTCTCGGCGCGACCTTCGGATCAGGTGGCGGCGGCCGTCGATGCTTGGGTGGCCGGACTCACGTCGACCGGCGAACAGCGCGAGCACGACCTGCTCGAGGCGCTGTGGGTCAAGCAGTTTCATTCGCAGGTCGATACGGCGCTGCTCGATCGGGTCGCGGCGTCCGAGGACCCGCGGGCTCGCGCTGCGGCGACGAAGGTCGCTTGGGCGTGGCGCGAGCGGCTTATTGACGCACTGCCGCGCATGGTCGTCGCGGCTCAGGACGAGCATCCGCGCGTCCGGATGGAGGCGGTCCGAGCCGCGTCGTACTTCGATCGTCCCGAGGCGATCGAAGTGGTGGTGGTCGCGAGCGAGCGCTCGACCGACTACTGGCTCGACTACACGATCGCCGAGACGCGTCGGGCGCTCGACCCGATCTGGAAGCAGGCGCTCGCCGAGGGGCGCTCGATCGATGTCCGGACTCCTGCCGCCCGCGCCTTTCTGCTGAAGAATCTGCCGCTCGAAGCGCTGTTGACTCAGCCGCGGACCGACGAGGTGCGACGCGAGCTGCTGGTGCGCGGCGGCGTGCAGGACGAACTGCGGATCGAATGTCTCGAAGCGATCGCGACGCTCGAAGGATCGACTCCCGGCGCCGTCCTGCTCGACGTGCTCGAACAGGCGGACCGGCGTCCCGACGGCGGTGACGGCTCGATCCTGTTCGACCTCGTCCGAATCCTGTCGACGCTCCCGCAGGATCAGCTGGGGGCGCTCCGCGAGCGAATCGAACGACTGGCTCTCGAGGGGCGTCAGGGGACGATCCGGCAGATGGCCTTCGTCGCGCTGATGCAGGTCGACGGCAGTACCGAAAGGGTCTGGCAGCTGGCTGCCGCGCGGATCGGATCGCTGCGCGATCTGGTGACGGCGCTACCGGCGATTCCCGATCCGGCCCTTCGCGGCGAACTCTATCCGCGCGTCGCGCCGCTGCTCGATGCGCTCCCCGACGCGCTGGCCGAGCGCGCCGGAGAGGGTCGCGGTTCGTACGGGCGTTACGTCAGGATCGAGCTTCCGCGTCGCGGTACGCTGACGCTGGCCGAGGTCGAGGTGCTCGCCGACGGACGGAACGTCGCTCGTCAGGGGCGAGCCACGCAGAAGAACACCGCTCACGGCGGTGACGCCTCGCGCGCCATCGACGGCAACCGGAGCGGCAGTTACGGCGACGGAGGCCAGACGCACTCGGAAGAG
>CAZZBI010000241.1:0-232 GCA_964652385.1 uncultured Pirellulaceae bacterium
GCGCTCCCAATAGGCCCGACTGCACTCGAGTTCGGTCAGGTGAAGCGTGTCGCGGACCCAGAGCAACGCCGTCTCGTCCGGCTCGACCAGTCCGAGCGTCGGGATGGCCGCTTCGAGCATCTCGCGATCGGTCGCATAGTCGAGCGGGAGCATCGCGGCGGTCGGGTGACTGCCGGTCAGGCAGTTGATGCGAGTCGTCCGGACGTCCATCTGCTCGATCGCGCGAGTCAGG
>CAZZBI010000241.1:242-2907 GCA_964652385.1 uncultured Pirellulaceae bacterium
CGAGTCAGGCAGAACTCGGCGATGCCGATGCCGGTCGCGTTCCCTTGGGACACGGCCGAGATCCCTCGCAGGCAGATCCGCTTGATCTTCGGAAACTCGTGCTCACCCGGATCGTGATCGCTCGCCTTGCGGCCGACGACGTTCGTGTCCATTCCCGCTCCGCTGACGTCCTTGCCGATCCGATCGAGAATCAGCACGTCGGCGCGATCGAACGGCAGCCGAGCCATCCACTGACGAGCCAGATCGAGCAGCTCCGGTTCGCGCGTCTCGAACCGCTCCGGCTCGATCGCCTCGATCAGCGCCGTCCGGTCGTAGGCGTTTTCGACGATCGCCAGTCCGGCGCAGATACGACAACGTTCGAGCACCTGACGCGCGACGCTGCGGACGATCCGATCGAAGCTGTGATCGACGATCGCGCGATGATAGATCTTCGCCCCCTCATGCTTGCCCAGGCCGATGAGCAGCATCTTCATCAGCCCGCTCTCGAGAGCGCCGGTGAAGCGGGTGTGGGGTTTCACGCGGCCGACGACCAGCACATGATCCGCCTGGGACGCGATCCGATCGAAGTGGACGTCGAAACCTTCGGGGGCTCGCGACACGATTACCGTTTCCATCGACGCGCGGATCGGACAGCCGCAGGAGGCTTCGGTGATGCCGAGCTGCGCGAGCATCTTGGTCTGCCCGGCCGCGGTCCCTCCGCCGTGACTTCCCATCGCCGGCACGATGAACGGTTCAGCTCCGAGCGACCGCAGATGAGCGACGACGGCGCGCAGGATGACGTCGATCGAGGTGATCCCTCGGCTCCCCGCGGTGATCGCCACGGTCTGACCGGGAGCGATGCGGCGTCCGAGATCCAGTCGCGCCAGCTGGCGATGCGTCTCCCCCTCGATGTCGCTCAGCTCCGGTCCCTGAAAGCGCTGACGGACTCGAAAGAGATCGGGGAGCGGCATGGAGCTCGAGAGAGACATCGTCGTCGCGACTCGCGGGGCTGGGATCGATCAGGAAGAGCGCGAGACGAAGTCGCGACTCGACAACGTTCATCTGAATCGACGGGGAGGTTCGAGGCCAGGGTGCGCCAGGGAGAGCAGGATCGATCGCGACGCGGTCGAATCAGCGTTCGTTGTCGTCCTGAAGCTCGCGACGCAGTTCCCCCGGGCGATCGGTCGTGATCCCCTGAACGCCGGCGCGGAGCAGTCGACGAGCCAGCTCGGGATCGTTGACCGTCCAGCAATGGATCGCGAGCCGTGCCTCGCGTACCTTGCGGACGAACGTCGCGTCGATCAGCTCGCACGCCTGCAGATCGAGGCCGTCGAGACCGTGACGCTGCGCGACGGCGATCAGTTCGTCGACCGTCCGATTCCACCGACCGGTCTCGGGATCTCGCTTCAGACCAACGAGCCAGTAGACCGGCGTCTCGGGGAGCTCGCGTTTGCAGGCGGCACAGACCTCTTCCGAAAAACTGATGATCGCCGTCGCTTCGATCGGCAGCCCCGCTTCGTCGATCGCTCGGCGCAGCTCGGGAACGATCTCGGGGCCGCACTTCACTTCGATCAGAGCGCGGCGACCGATGGGAATCGCCGCCAAGGCCTCATCGAGCGAACGGATTCGCTCGCCGGCGAACGCCTCACCCTTCCAGCGTCCCGCATCGAGCTGACGGAGCTCGTCGAAGGTCGCATCGACGATCCCCCGGTCGACTCCGGTCGTCCGCTTCGTCGTTTCGTCATGACAGAGGACCGCGATTCCGTCGGCGGTCAGACGGATGTCGAACTCGACCGCATCGGCCCCCTGCGCCCACGCCGCGCGGATCGCCGCCATCGTGTTCTCCGGCGCGTCGGCCGATGCTCCTCGATGCGCGACGATCTCCACGTCAAGCGTCTCCTCGAACGACGGCGGCTCGTCCGCGGACCGAGCGGCAAGGCAGGTAGCGGACAGGACGATGGTCGCGACGAGCGCCTGCGGCAAGTTGCGGAATCGGTTGAGCGGATGCGAGGGGCGAGTCATCGTCGACGGAACTCCGATGCGGAACGTGCGACTCGGTCGGCTCGCCGAGCCGCCGTTCGGGATCGTAACCGGTCGCATGCCGGACCGAAACCGCGGACGACCTCGGGCCCTTCGCGTCACGACTCGGGCCCCCCTTCACGGCCAGTCCCCAGCGGCAGCAGTCTGGTCAGCGGACCGATCGATGGGGAGAATCGAGGCGAGGATCGTTCGTCGGCCGACCTCCGCTCGTGCGGGAGCGATCGCCGATGCGGATCCCTCCACCCGCTCTCGAACGGAGTCCGAACGATGACCTGCGTCCATCTGCAGCAACTGTTTCAGCTGTGCAAGGAGAACGACCTGAAGATCGCCAGCTCGGACCTGATCCGAGTCGTCTGTCGGCAGTGCGACGAGCAGGAGGTCTGCCCGTCGGTGCTGAGCGAGGAATACGACGCGATCGTCGAGCGCTCCTCGGCGGGAGATGCAGCTGCGGCGCCGGAGCCCAGTGGGCCCGGCCCTCGGTAGCATCGGCCGTAGTGCGACCGCCCTCGGTCGCAGCATTTGCCGTAGTGCGACCGCCCTCGGTCGCAGCAATTTTTTTGGCGCCCGATCCCGGTGCTTCGTTGCGGACCGGTTGGGTTGCAGACACGGTCGGCACCCGGCGTGGCCCCGGCTCGTCCCGAGCCGC
>CAZZBI010000241.1:3007-8554 GCA_964652385.1 uncultured Pirellulaceae bacterium
CGCTCGATGTCGCACTGCCGCGCGTCGGGGACGACGCGGGCCTACAGGGACGCGACGTCATTCGCCGTAGTGCGACCGCCCTCGGTCGCAGCAATTTTTTTGGCGCCCGATCCCGGCGCTTCGCTGCGGGCTTGTTGGGTTGCAGACACGGTCGGCACCCGGCGTGGCCCCGGCTCGTCCCGAGCCGCGGGATCGTGGCTGCGATTCCGAGCGCACCTTCGGAGCTGACCGAACGCTCGATGTCGCACTGCCGCGCGTCGGGGACGACGCGGGCCTACAGGGACGCGAGTTCATCTGCCGTCGTGCGACCGCCCTCGGTCGCAGCATTTTTCCCGGCGCTTCGGGCTGGTTGGGTCGGTCAGTAGGCGAAGCGCGCCGCGCCTGCCGCAACAGGCGAAAAGCATCCCGGACAGGATTCGAACCTGTGACCTGCTGATTAGAAGTCAGCTGCTCTATCCGGCTGAGCTACCGGGACTTGTCGCTTCGGCCGTAAGTTTCGGCCGTAAGTTTCGGCCGAGCGGCACGGACGAGCGTATCTCACCCCTCGGACCCCCGCGAGTCAAGGTCGTCGGCCGCTCGGGGGCGAAGTTCCTTCCGGTTTCGATGCGTCTTCCGCCAACAGTGTCTCGATCCGTCGCGCGATCACCTGGTGTCCGGTCGCTCCTTGCCACTCGAGTTCCCCGATCCACCAGCCGCGGACTCGCCCGCGGCGATCGACCAGATAGACGGTCGGCCACATCGAGTTGCCCCAGCGATTCCACTGCTCCGATCGGCCGTCGACGAGCACCGGAAACTCGAACTTCGCTTCCGCGATCCGGCGTTCCAGCAACGCTCGATCTCGCTCTTCTTCGGTCTCCGGGGTGTGGATGCCGACGACACGGACGCCCCGGTCCCGATACGCCGCGTCCCATTCGCGGTAGCGTTCGTAGTTGCGGCGGCAGTTGATGCAGCCGTGAGCGAAGAAGTGGATGACGGTCACGGGACTGTCGGCAAAGCTCCCGGGGGGGCGACCGATCCAATCCGCGGGAGCGTTCGGGAGTGCGGGAGCGGCGAAATCGATCGCGCCGAGTTCCGCGAAGTCGATCGGCTCCCCCAGGAGCTTCGACCATTCGGTCCGCTGAGCGAGCGTCAGCTCTTCCAGCAGCTCCTTGCGGACGCGCTCGTTCGACTCGGTCGCCTCGCGCTGCAGCGTCTCAATCGCTTCTCCCTGATCGCGCCGGCGCTGAAGAGCTGCCAGCTCCCGGCGTCCGGATGCCAGGAGTTCCGCGACCCGCTGTCGCTGTTCGGCGGTCAGCTCCAGTCGATCGGCCAGGTCGGGTCGTTCCAGACCGCGCGGGCCGAGGACGCGATAGAGGATTCCGAAGAACTCGTCGCGTTGTTCGGGTTGCAGCCGAGCTTCGATGTCGCGCCGCGCCAGCTCGGTCGCCTCGCGCCACGCTGCCTGAGCGTCGGCGGCCGGGCGATTTCGCGCCGGCCAGATCGACGTGTCGATCCGATCGGCCAGCTCTCGAAACGCCTGGCGCTGTTCGTCGGTCGCTTCGATCCGATCCAGGACATAGGGGTCTCGGATCAGCCAGACCAGCGGGTCGTCGGTATCGCCGATCGGCAGACGACCGTCGGGATTCTGCTGAGCGGTTGCGGGTGCGGCGAACGAGGTCGCCGCGACGAGCAACAGCACCCAAAACGTCGACGACGATCGCAAGCTCGGCAGCATGTCGGCCTCGGTGTTACGGCGGATCGCCGGATCGGCTCAGGAGCGACGAGCCGGCCGGACGTCGACGCACGACGACATCGTACCCTGACGGCGTTCCCGTTTCGGTTGCCGATAAACAAGCAACTCGCCTCGCAGCCGCCTCGGAAACCTGTCGATCGCGCCGGCGGCCACGTCCGTTGACCGGCGAGAATTGCCTGTCGCTCCTCCGAGCGGCTACGCTGATGCGGTCTCGCGAGTCCCGACGGCGAAGCAAGTCGCTCGTCGCGTCGGGCTCGATGTGTCTCGGACCGGGTCGAATCGCCGAGCGATCGACGGGAGCGTCAAGCGATGAATCGGAAGCGGCGCGGGTGGGGAGCGGCAGGTTTTCGGACCCCTGCCCTGGCAGCACTGTTGTCGACGGTGTTCCTGGGGGCGATGCCGACGGCTCCGGTGAGTGCCGCGCCGGCGATTGCCGAAACGCGCGAAGAGAGCGGCAAGCTCTCGACCAAGGATCGGCAACTCGCCTCGGGCGAGTACTACGAGACGTACGACGTCGAACTGGCGGCGGGACAGACGATCCGAGCCGATCTCCGCTCGACCGACTTCGATACGTTCGTCCAGATCAACGGCGTCGATGCCGAAGGGAACTCGGATCGATCGCGCGAGTGGTTCAACGACGACTTCGACAACAGCAAGCAGCGTTCGATCGCCGAGGCGACGGTGCCGAGCGCCGGCACCTATCGCGTGATGGTCACCAGCTATGCCGCGAACGAGACCGGCGCCTACGAGCTGACGATCGAGATCGGTGATGCTCCGCGGCCGATGCCGAATCCGCCGGGGCCGGTCAACGGACTCGAAGCGGGCCCCGACGATCGGGTCGAAGTCGGCACGCTCAATCGTTTCGACACGCAGCTCGAAGACGGCGAATACGCCGACATCTTTCCGGTCCAGCTGGCGGCCGGAGATCGACTGACCGCCGATCTCACGAGCTCCGCGTTCGATCCCTATCTGTACATGCGGACCGACGTCGATCCCGAGCTCGTCGTGGTGAACGACGACTACGAAGAGAGTCGCGAGCGGTCGCTGATCACCTTCCAGGCGCCGGCTGACGGGATCTATCGGATCTACGTCACCACCTACGGCAAGAGCGAGACGGGGGACTACCGACTGGTGCTCCGTACCGAAACGGCTTCCGCGCCGCCGGCCGTTCCGAGCGGCCCGACGGTCCGCGACGAAGCGGGCTATCTGACCGCCGACGACGTCACGCTCACCTCGGGCGAGTTCGTCGACGGCTTCCAGATTCCCGGAGTTCCGGGGATGCGGGTCCGCGTCGAACTGACCAGCGACGACTTCGACACCTATGTGATGATCAAGACCCCCAGCGGCACGTCGCTGGACAATGACGACTTCGAAGGAGCGAAGAACCGGAGCGTCATCGAGACCGAACTGACCGAGACGGGTGATCATCGCGTGCTGGTGACCAGCTACAAGCCGGGCGAGACCGGGGCGTATCGGTTGAGGATCGAAATGTCGTCGGCCGGCGGAGTCGACTCGGCCGGACTGCTTCTGCCGGGTACCCGTTTGGCCGGCGAGTTGACGACCGCCGATCCGCGGATCGCCGGCGAGCGCTGGGGCGACTCGTATGCGTTCGACGGGACGCAGGGGACGCGACTCCGGGTGCGACTGCTGAGCGAAGCGTTCGACTCGTTCCTGGTCCTGACCGGCCCCGACGGTTCGTCCGCCACGTTCGACGACGACGGCAACGATCGGAACGCGGGGATCGAGCTCGCGCTCCCGCAGACCGGTCGCTACACGCTGACCGCCACCTCGTACTCGGCCGATCAGACCGGCGCCTACGAGCTGCAGTTCGATCTCGGTGAAACGACTCGGGCGGCGAGCCGCCGGATCTACGGCGTCTTCGTCGGGATCGCCGACTATCCGGGAGACCAAGGGGATCTGCAGTTGTGCGACGTCGATGCCGAGCGGATCTACTCGCTGCTGCGCGATCATTACGGGATGCGAGCCGAAGACAGCCGCCTGCTGGTCAACGGCGACGCGACGGTCGCGGCGGTCGCTCAGGCGCTCGACGAGATGGGACGCAAGGCGGGGCCGAACGACCTGCTGCTGTTCTTCTATTCGGGGCACGGCGGACAGCTCAGCGGCGAAGCGAATGCCGCCGATCCGGACGGGATCCACGAGACGCTGGCGCTGGTCGACGGTCAGGTCTCGGACGACGACTTCGCCGCCGTCTTCAATCGCTCTCAGGCCGGCGTGGCGCTCGTCGCGCTCGACGCCTGCTTCAGCGGCGGCTTCGCCAAGGACGTCATCTCGGCTCGCGGACGGATGGGAATCTTCTCGAGCGAAGAGGACGTCCTCTCGAACGTCGCGGCGCAGTTCCAGGCCGGCGGCTATCTGGCGAAGTTCATGGCCGATGCGCTCTTCGATCATCGGGAGCTGGCCGATCTCGACAGCGACCATCAGCTGACCGCACACGAGCTCTGTCACTACATCGGCGAGCGTTATCGGGACGACGTCCGATCGACGCGGATCAAGGGGGGCGAGAATGCGGTCGACCCGAGCCAGGATCTGAGCTTCCAGAAGCTGGTGGTCGATCGGGGCGGAGTCGACTCGCGCGAGGTGCTCTTCGCCTGGGAGTGACCTGTTCCTCCGGCTGTGCCGGTCGTTCCGGCTCGCCTGAGGTGCGATCGTCGCCGCGGTCCGATTCCGGATCGTGGCGACCGTTCGGGGTTCCGGGTAGCCTGGAAAGGGTCTCGTCTCGCCCGATCGCGGTGGGCGCCCCTTCTGCCGACCTCTCCGAAGACCCTCGGAGAGGGGCGGTGCGCGCCGCGGTTCTTTTCCGGAGTCGCTTCATGCGCCGTCTCGACCGCCGCTCGGCCCTCTCGACCGAGTCGCTTCGTTTCGTCCGATCGTTCGCGCTCGGTCTGGCCTTGTGCGGAGCGTCCTGCGGTACGGTGACGTCGACCGCTTCAGCAGCGCTGCCTTGTTCCGGTTCGTTTCAGGAACCGGAGGCCGATGGGGAGCATCGACATGCTCCCGACCTCGGAGACGAACCGGCGAGGGCTGCCGACGCTCCTCCGCCGAATCTCGAAGCGGCGATGCGTCAGGCGATGGCGCGAATGCAGGAGGCCGGCGCACCGGGGATTCAGGAAGGCCCGGCTCCCCCCCCCGACGCACCGCTGGCCCCCGCGGCTCAGTCCGACGAGCCGCCGTTCGACGAGACGGAGCGACATGAAGGGGAACTGGTCATCGACGATCCGGTCGATGCGAACGGCGCCGCCTTCGATTCGTACGAGTTCGAGGTGACCGATCGGAATCGGCGCGCGATCGTGACGTTGAACAGCCAGGCGTTCGACACGGTGCTGGTCGTCTCGAAGCTGACCGACGACGGAGAACCGGATCCGCGCCATAGCTGGCGCAATGACGACTATGGCCAGGGGAGCGACTCGCGACTCGATCTGACCTTCGTCGAGAACGGCCGTTATCGCGTCGACGTCTACGGTTACGATCCGACCGAGATGGGGCGTTATCAGCTGACCATCCGCCGCCTGACCGCTCCGATCCCGCCGACCCCGCGGATCCTGCGAACCGAGATGGGGGCGATCACCGCCGAGGATCCGGTATCGACGCATACCGGCAATCCCGCGGACACGTTTCCCCTCGAGGTCGCTCCCGGTCCGGGCCGGGTCGCGGTCGACGTCTGGTCGGATGACTTCGATACGTTCGTCGCCGTCGAGATGCTCGGACCGGACGGCAATCCGACGGCCGGTCAGCTCTGGGTGTAACCGTTCACGGCCCGGTGCGAGAAAACTGATCTGGACATGAACGCGGGTGTT
>CAZZBI010000242.1:0-8532 GCA_964652385.1 uncultured Pirellulaceae bacterium
GACCCTCGGCGACATCCTGATCGGCGAGGTCTGGATCTGTTCGGGCCAGTCGAACATGGAGTGGCCGGTCGCCGCGTCGGACAACCCCGAGCAGGAGATTCGCGAAGCGAATCATCCGCGGATCCGTCATCTGAAGATTCCGCACATTCCCGCCACCTCGCCGCAGGATGACGTCGCCACCGACGGCTGGCAGGTCTGCTCGCCCGAGACGGTGCCCGGATTCACCGCGGTCGGTTACTTCTTCGCCCGGGAACTCGAGCGCGAACTCGACGTCCCGATCGGTCTGGTCGGTTCCAACTGGGGCGGTACCCGCATCGAACCGTGGACGCCGCCGCAAGGGTTCCGGAGCGTCCCGGCGCTGAAGGAGATCTCGGACGCGCTCGACACCTTTCCGACGGTCAATGCCGACGGAGGGATCAACTTCCAGACGCCGCTCGCCCTGTACAACGGGATGATCGCGCCGCTCGTTCCGATGCGAGTCCGCGGCGCCATCTGGTATCAGGGAGAATCGAACAACGGCGAAGGAATGCTCTATCACGAGAAGATGAAGGCGCTGATCGGCGGCTGGCGCGATCTCTGGCAGGATCCCGAGATGCCGTTCTACTTCGTGCAGTTGGCGCCGTTCCGCTACGGCGGTGATCCGACCGCGCTGGCCGGCATCTGGGAGGCGCAGCTCGAGTCGCTCGCCATTCCGCATACCGGCATGGCCGTGACGACCGACATCACGCAGCTCGACGACATTCACCCTCGCAACAAGCAGGATGTCGGGCGTCGGCTCTCGCTCTGGGCTCTGGCCGGCCCCTACGGTCGCGAGGGGATCGTCGTTTCGGGGCCGCTCTACCGCGAGATGAAGGTCGAGGGAGCGAAGATCCGTCTGCACTTCGACCATGTCGGTTCCGGACTCGTTGCGCTCGACGAGCAGCCGCTGAACTCGTTCACGATCGCCGGCAAGGACGGCAACTACGTCGAGGCCCAGGCGACGATCGACGGCGACACCGTCGTCGTTTCGGCCGAGTCGATTGCCGAGCCGGTGGCGGTCCGCTTCGGCTGGCACCAGGAGGCGACGCCGAATCTCGGCAATCGCGAGCGACTCCCCGCGTCGCCGTTCCGCACGTCGCGCGACTGAGAACGGCGCTGCCTCAGCTCGATCGCATCGGACTCGGGGGCGGAGAACCGGTTTCTCCGCCCCCTTGTCGTTCTTGCGGCGCGCCTAGGATGAGACGGACGAGACGGCGCGTCGCCGCCGCCGCTGCGCCAGGTTGCCGACGACAAGAATCGCCTCGCTCGACGCCGGCCTTTGGGAACGCTCAGCGCGTCTTCGCCGCGTCGAGTCGTCGACTCGGGCAAGCTGCGCCGTTCGCGTCGTGATGCATCACGTTGGCGCCCGCGGCACGAGTCTTTCGATGACGCAAGGGATGACGACGATCCTCCTGTTTCGCCGAACACTTTCCCTGCGGCGCGTCACTTCGATGCTCGGAACTCCGCAGGGAACTGCGAGTCGCTCCGTTCGCTTCGGACGAACGGCGACTCGCCGCGCCGAATGCGGAGCGGCCTTCCGGTTCGCCGTCGGGGATCGGATCGCATGTCCCACGCTCGCTTCACTCCGGTCGACTCCCTTCAGCACGGCTCGTTCGCGTCGGAGCGCCGTCGACGTCCCGCGGCGATGCTCCGCAGCGAGAGCGTCGACCCGATCGGTTCGCCGCTGTTGCCGCTCGCTCCGCGCTCCGACGGTCGAGTCGCGTTGATCGGCGAATCGCCCGCGATCCGCGCGATCCGCGCCACGCTCGAACGACTCGCCGCGTCACGACTCCCGATCCTGATCCTCGGCGAACCGGGGACCGGCAAGGAGATCGCCGCTCGATCGGTGCATCAGTGGAGCGAGCGGAACGCGGGGCCCTTCGTGGCGGTCAACTGCGGCGCGATCCCGGCGACGCTGCTGGAGAGCGAGCTCTTCGGTCACGAGCGAGGGGCCTTCACCGGCGCCAACGAATCTCGCCCCGGGCGATTCGAGACGGCACATGCGGGGACCTTGCTGCTGGACGAGATCGGCGAGTTGAGCCAGGCCGGCCAAGCCGCCTTGCTTCGCGTGCTCGAGGAGGGGCTCGTGACTCGGGTCGGCGGCCGTTCGGCGCGGCCGATCGACGTTCGGATCGTCGCCGCGACCAATCGGAATCCGACCGAACGGATCGCCTCGGGGGACTTCCGCGCGGATCTGTACTATCGTCTCGCCGGAGCGGCGATCGAGATGCCTCCGCTTCGCGAGCGGAAAGAGGACCTGCCGCTGTTGACCGAACACCTGCTCGCCCGATTCGCCGCTCGCGAACGTCTCCCGATGCGGCGTCCGAGCCCCGAAGCGGCGGCCCGACTGAGCGAACACGACTGGCCCGGCAACATTCGCGAACTGGCCGGCGTGCTGCAACAGGCCTGCTGCCTGGCGAGCGGCGATCGGATCGAAGTCGCCGACCTGCGGTTCCTGCCGGCGGTCGGGCGCATCGACGAACAGGGGACGCGTCAGGAACTCGACGGCGCAGACGTTCGCGCCCGAGTCCGCGACGAGGCCGATGTCGCCCCGCCCGTCGAATCGCTCGCCGAAGCGACTCGCCGCTTTCAGTGCGAACATGTCCGCCGCGCGATCGCGGCCGAGCGTGGGAACCTGACGCGAGCCGCCGGGCGTCTGGGCCTGACGCGCGCGAACCTCTATCGCAAGCTCGCCGGCTTGGGCATCGATCCGCGCCGCGTCGACGTCCGAAAGCTCACCGAGGACTGAGGTCGCGACGCCGTCGAGTACGACTCCCGACGTGTCAGTCGTTCAGAGGCCCGATGGTGATCGGCTCGCCGGACGGATCGAACGATCTTCCCTCGGCGACCGTCACGCCGCGCCAGGTCACGCGATACCCCGGCGCGACCGAACCGGCCTCGTCGGACGGGACCGCCGCTCGATCGGTCCGATTCCACTCGACCACCAGCTCGCCGCCGCGATAAGGGACTCGACAACGACACCAGTCGAGACCGACGTCGCACGGATCGAGACGGAGCGAGCCGTCGGCCTGCGTCCGAATTCCGGCCAACAGTTCGCAGGTCAGCACGTGCACCGGAAAGCGATCGAGCGCCAGCTCGATGCGCCGCTCGACGAGCGGTCCCGAATCGCCGGCAAGGGCCCGGACGGGAAGACCGAAGCGTTCGATCCGGTCGATCGACATCGCCCCCCAGTCCTGGCTCGGACACGCGTCGAACGTCCCGACATGCCGGTACGACGCGATCGTGCCGAGCTGCTCGCGCCGGAGCGCCAACGGAATGCGCAGCGCCGATCGTTCGATCCCCTCGTCCGCCTCGTCAGCCTCGTCACCCACCTCAGCCGGCTCTTCGAAAGCCGCCGTCGCCACCGAATCGTCATCCGATCCCTCGGCGACGACGACATCGACCAGTTCGATCGACGCATCGGCAACCGCCGTATCGCGTGACTGCGCCATCTCCTCCGTCGCTTCGGCCGACTCGGTAACGCACCGCTCGTCACCGACTCGCGCGGTCCATGTGCGGGCGATCTCGGGACGCCCGGTACGCTCGGCGAGTTCGGCGATCGCCAGCGCATCGGCGATCCACAATCGCCGGGCAATCCGCCGCTCGCTCTCGGCAGCTCGGTCGATGGCGGTCGTCAACGCGGGCGGATGATCGGCGGCATTCCGAGCAGCAGCGGCGCCGACGGCGAGCCCCCGTTCCGGCAACTCGGGATCCAGCTGGTCCGCGATCACGATCAGCTGGTCCAACAACGGACCGATCGCTTCGTCGTCTCCGGTCGAGCGGACGTAGCGCGCCAGGGCCGACGCCAGCCCGCCGTTCCCCGCGACGAAACGATCGCGAGCCGGCACGCGATCCGCTTCGAGTCGGGCCAGCCACTCGAGATGCTCGGCCTGTTCGGCGATCGCCGCTTCGATCCAGCGTCGGGCGACCGCCGGATCGGCCCAGATCAGTTCGTCGGCGATCGCCGGCCCTTCGATCGCCAGCCGCTCGGCTCCCAGCTCCCACGGCAGGACTCGCAGCGCATCGCCATCGACACGCTCCACTGCCATCGCGGATCGCAGCTCCGCGATCGCGTCGTTCACGACTCGATCGAGACGCGGGGAAGAGGACTGCCAGATCGGTGCGACGTTCGCTTCCGCACGGACGACCGGCGCCGCCTTCCCCTCGAACCAGGCGCTCAACTCCTCGTCCGCCCGCTCGGCTCGGACACCGACCGAACAGGCGACGCGCAGCACCCGCGTCTCGCCCGGCTCCATCGTCTCGCGCAGCACGATCCGATAGCGGCTTCCGTCGAGGCGGGCTTCGATCGGATCGGCCTGAGCGTCGGTCCATCCGACGACCCAACCCGGCGCGATCGACGCCTGGTCGCGGGGGAATCCGAGAATGCGATTCCCCTCGCGAACGACGAACCAGTGCGGCGCCGAGACGTCGGATCGGTCGAGTCCGAACGGCTGCCAGATCCCGGCCGAGCTGCCGTCGATGCCGCGCAGCTGGGGGACGTACGAGTCGCCGGTCGCGAACGGGCCGGGCAACCTCGCCGAGGCAGGTTTTCCGTCCGCGGTCGTCGGCTCGCCGGCAGCTCCCCCCCCCTCGAGAATCACGTCATGCGTGCGAGGGCGATCGGTCGGATTGCGGAGTTCGATCGTGACGGCGATCGTCCCTTGTCCGACCAGTTCGACCCGACGCGTCTCGGTCACGCGACAGCCGTCCGCCCCGCTCGTCGAGTTCCCGGCGTTCGAGTCGGCAGGTTCACGCGACGTCGTCAGAGCCGCCGCTCGCTCGACCGACGCCGGACCGATCGGCCGCTCCGGCGTGAAGACCATCTCGTCCGGGATCTCGCCGAGTTGCAGCGAGACGCTGCGGAGCAGCAGCTTGCGCTCCGGTGCCCAAGCCCCGCGAGCACCGGCTGTGACGACGACCGAGCGATCGTCGGCGGCGATCGGATCGCCGGACGCTGCCGAGAAGAACTGCTCACCGAGATCGAACGTTCCGAAGCAAAAGCGACTCCGCTGAGCGACGACGCCCCGGAGCGGACCGGCTGAGACCAGCCGAGTCGACGGCGACCCGGAATCTCCCGCCGAACGGTCGACGAAGCGGAGCGTCGGATCGTCCGATTCCAGCGAGAAACGCAACGACGCTCCCGCCTGTCGCTCGTGCGGTTCCAGTCGGACGAGCGCGACGCGATCCTCGGCTTCGCACGACTCGAGCACCAACCGTCGGCGCCGATCGCCGCAAGCGATCACCAGCGTCTCGTCCCCGGCAAGCTCGGCCCGGTAACGGATCCTCAGCACCGCCTCGACATCCGGAGCGATCGGGGGAAGACGATACGTGACCTGATCGATGGGGCGAGTCAGCAGCCAGCCGTCGCAGCGACTCCCTGCGCAGAGCGTTTCGCCGGGAGGAGCGATCACGAGCCATTCGACGGGCCGGATCGAACGCGGACAAAGCTCGGCGATCCCTCGATGCACCGCACGGATCGCAGGGCGCCGCAGCGCCACGCGAGGCACGCTGAGGGGCGCCCCGGCCTGGCGTTCGTCTGCCGGCGGCGTCGCTTCGCTCGAGAGGCTCGGCCGTTCATCCTCGGACGCGTCGACCGCGCCCCGCTCGTCGAACGACAACATGGCCAGACTGAGGCCGAAGATCGCGGCACGGTTCCGGCGTCGTCGCCGATCGATTTCCGTTCGAGTCCCGGTCGGCTCGCTCGCCGACGTTTCGACGAAAACCCCATCCTGTCGCATCGGTTCGGATTCCTTCGATCGAGGATCACTCGCGTTCGCGAGTGAGCTGCCCCCCCCGTCAACCGATCGCAAGGTACCCGAGCGAGCGCGCGAAGTGGATAGGCTCGACGCCGAAAAGCGGGTCGCCGAAGCTGGCGAGCCTGGGGCATCGTTGCCGGTTCGGCAAAGCCTGTCGAAGGCTCCTACTGTGATCGCTCCTCATGCTCCGACGAGGCGTCCGAGGGGTGGCGGAACGAAGTCCGAGCGGGAAGACGGCCGATGGAACTTCGGCGCAAGGTCCGCATCAGGGCCGTTTCGCGCTCCGGCATCGCTCCGGACCGGATCGAGTCGTCCTATCGAGGTGCCGTCCGATGTCCCTTCCCGTTCCTCAACTCGCCGCTCTCCTGGTCCGCCGCTACGGCTGGATGGTCGTCGCCGGCGGTCTGCTCGGCGGAGGAGGGGGGGCCGGCGTCGCGCTGCTGACTCCCAAGGAATGGGAAGCGGGACAGCAACTGGCGGTCCGCGACGAGTTGGTCGGATCGGCCCTTCGCCCCGGCCGTTTCGACTCGGCCGAACAGCTTCGCTCGGCTCAGGAAACGGTCCGCTCGGTGGCTCGCAGTCGCGAGGTGATCGCCGCGGTCCTGTCGCAGTTCGAGCCGCCGGAGGACTACACGCGAGCGGTCTGGCCGGATGACGAGTACGTCGACGGCTACCGCGCGGACGTCAGCGTCTCGGCCGCCAACGGCGCTGAGTTCGGTCAGACCGAGGTGGTGGTGCTGTCGGTCCGCGATCGGTCCCCCGAGCGCGCCGTCGCGGTGACCGAGGCGCTGGTGCGAGAGCTGATCGCCCAACTCTCCAGGGTGCGCGACGCCAAGCTCGAAGGGATGGAATCGGAGCTGCAACGGTCGCTGGAGGTCGCCCGCATCTCGGCAGCCGAGGCCTCCGAGGCATTGGTCGAGGTCGAGACGCGGATCGGCGTCGATCTGTCGGAACTGCGGAGCATGAACGACCCGAGCGGGACCGAAGGACCGCTCCGCCGCCAGATCGGCCAGACCCGTCAGGATCTGGTCGTCGCCCAGCAACGCCGCAGCGAGCTGAGGACCCAGTCCGAATATCTCCAGGCGTTGCTCGCCGATCCGGATCGGATCGCATCGACTCCCGAGAGTCTGCTCGCGATTCATCCCGAGCTCCGTCGCATGAAGGAAGGGATCATCGACTCGTCATTGGCCGACTCGCGTCTGCGAGCCAAGTACGATGCGACTCATCCCCAGGTGCTGGCCGCCGCGGCGGCGCATCGCGCGCTGACCGCCGAACTCCGCTCGCAGCTCGAATCGGCCGCCCGCGGCACGCTCCTCGAACTGCAGCTGGTCGAAGGGCGGTTGAACGAACTGCAGAACGTCGAGAACGATCTGGCCGATCGGATCCGGCGATTGGCGGCCGAACGAGTCGCCTATGCCGAGGCGGCCGATCGTGTCCAGCAGCGCAATACCTACGTGGCGCAAGTCGACAACGAGCTGACCGAGATCCGAGCCGCGCGTCGGGCGTCGGTCGAAGGAGCGGTCATCGCGCCGATCGGCGCGGCCCGAGCCGGTATCTATCCGGTCGGACCGAGTCGAACGCTGGTGACCGCAGCGGGAGGCGGGGGAGGGGTCGCGCTCGCCTGCGGCCTGATCGCCCTGCTGATCGATCCGAGCTCGCTGCGATCCTCCGGCCGCGACGAGCGGCGCCGCGCCGGCGAACTCGCCGGTCGCGATCGTGCGCCGGTCCCGACCGAACCGCTCGCCGCGCCGGCCGAACGTTCCGCCGATTTCGCGAGGCCCGCCGAGCGGCAAACGGAGGGGAACGATCGCCTCGCCGCGGAAGTCGCCAGGCCGCTCGTGCCGCGGCCGGCGACCGTGCTCGTCGCCGATCCGTCGCTCGCTGGGCGATCGACGATCGACACGCCGGACCGTCCCGCGCCGCTCGCCGAACGACCGCTCGCCGAGGCCCCCTCGTCGCCCGGCGTCGCGGAACCGCTCGCCCCTCGCATCCGAGAAGAACTCCCCCAGGACCTGCTGGCTCGACTGATGAGCGTCTCGGCCGCCGAAGCCGATCAGGCCGACACCGAAGCGGATCCCGAGCGGCAGCGTTGGCAGGCGATCGCCGACCTGTCGGACGAGATCGCCGATCTCCGCGACTCGATCGCCCAGCGCCGCAAGGAAGTGCTCGATCGCGAACTGGCGCGTTATCGACAGCCTGAGTCGATCGGTTCGTCGCAAGGTGCGGATCGCACGCCGGGTCGCCCGAGCTGATTCGGTTCGCGCGACGAGCTGGTTCGCGCGACGGCGTTCGGCGATCGTCGGCAGGGGATCGGCGCAAGCGGCGTTTCCCACCGACTCTTGCGGCGGACGAGCCGATTTCGTCAGGACTCGAAACGGAACGAGCCGGCTCGATCCGAGCCGGCTCGCTTCGTCGTCGTTCGCTTCGGCCCCTGCGACCGGGGCGAGACGCCGATCACTTCTCGGGGGTCGTCACGCTCTTGACGAAGGTCTTGAACGCCTCTTCGTTCGCCCCCAGCGTCTCGGCCGGGCCGGTCAGCTTGATGAAAACGTTGTTTTCGCCAGCCGGCACGATCGCGCCGAGAAGGGTATGATCCGCTTTCGGGGTCTTGGCTCCCATGGGCGGGCCATCGTTGTAGGTGCCCGTGGCAGTCACCAGGGTGACCTTTGTGCCACCTGCATCGACTTCCTCGACCTTGGACTCAATCTTGGGTTCAGGTGCGAACTGGCCGAGCCAGCGGTCCACGTTGGCCTTGACG
>CAZZBI010000243.1:0-8508 GCA_964652385.1 uncultured Pirellulaceae bacterium
CGGGCGGCTCCTACCGGCCGATCGCTTCGGTCCGTTCGAGCCAACGGAATTGGTCCTCGCGCAGCGCTCGCCCCAGTCCGTCGACCCCTTCGAGCAACTCGATCGGCCTCGTCCAACAGTTCTTCTCGTCGGCCGCGATCCGTTCCAGGGTCGCCCCGCGATACACCTCGACCGCATACAGCTCCAGTCGCCCGTAGTTCGCCGTCTCGGGCTCGAACGTCTTGGCCGGATGGACGCGACCGCACGGCGTCAGCTCGAAGTGCAGCCGCGGAACCGAGGACATCAGGTAGTCCTTCTTCCGATCGAGGCCCAACTGCCAATCGATCTCGCGATAGAGCGCCTCGCGGTACGTCTCGCCCGACAGTCGATCCGCTTCGATCAGTTCGGAGCATTCCCGAGTCGGATTCCAGCGCAACAACCACTCGGGCCCCTCGTCGGTCATGCGGCGGATCAGCGCGACTCCGCGGTCGTAGATCAGCATCGTTCGGACTCCGGTGGATCGGCGACGACAACCGTGCGATTATTGTCGTCCCACCCGCGATCGGGAACGACCGACCGCCACCGCCCCCTCCGGAGGCCCCCGCTCATGCCCGTCGACGTCGTCTCGTTCGCAAACGGCAGGGGAGCCCGACGATCTCGGAGCGTTCGAGAATCCGGCGACTCGGTCCCCCTGTGCCACGGAACTCGACCCGCGTCCGTAACGTACCGGCTCCGCTCGCGCCTCGTCTCGGAGCTCACGGCGCCGCTGGCGGTCGCCTTGCTCCTGGTTCTCGCGCCGATCACCACGGCTCAAGATCCCCCCGACACCGTCGACAAGGACTACTCCGCCGAGTTGCCTCGCATCGCTCCGGTCGAGCCGGCCGATGCGGCGGCGACGTTTCGAGTCGCCGAAGGTTTCCGGATCGAACTGGTGGCGGCCGAGCCGTTGGTGACTGATCCGATCGCGGCCGACTTCGACGGCGACGGGCGGCTGTACGTCGTCGAGATGCGCGACTATTCGGAACACCCCGACGAGGCGCTCGGGCGAGTCCGGCGCCTGGTCGACGAAGATGGGGATGGTCGATTCGATTCGAGCTCGATCTTCGCCGAGGGGCTGTCGTGGCCGACCGCGATCCTCTGCGCTCGCGGTGGCGTGCTGGTCGGTGCTCCGCCCGATCTGTGGCTGCTGACCGACGGCGATGGCGACGGGATCGCGGAGCGGCGCGAGCGGATCGCGTCCGGATTCTCGCGCAGCAACGTCCAAGGGATGATGAACTCGCTCCGCTGGGGCCTCGATCACCGGATCCACGGCTCGGCGAGCACGACCGGCGCTTCGCTCCGCCTGGACGCGAACCCGGACGCTCCGCCGCTCGAGCTGCGCGGTCGCGACTTCGCGTGGGATCCGGTTGCCGGCTCGATCGAGCCGACCGCCGGCGGCGGCCAGCACGGCATGGACTTCGATCGCTGGGGAGAGAAGTTCGTCTGTTCGAACAGCGATCACCTGCGCTTCGCTCGTTACGAAGATCGTTACCTGGGGCGCAATCCCTGGTTTGCCCCTCCCGCACCGACCGTTTCGATCGCCGCTGACGGCCCCCAAGCCGACGTCTTTCGGTCGAGTCCGATCGAGCCGTGGCGGATCGTTCGGACGCGGCTGCGCGCGACCGGAGTCGTGCCGGGATTGGTCGAAGGGGGAGGGCGACCCGCCGGCTACTTTACCGGTGCGACCGGAGTCACGTTGTACGAGCCGGATCCGGCGAGCGACGACCTTCCTTGGGCGATCGTCGCCGATGTCGGCAGCAATCTGGTCCACCGCAAACGTCTGACTCGCGTCGGCAATTCGTACGTCGGCGAGCGGATCGATGCGCAGAGCGAGTTCGTCGCGTCGACCGACATCTGGTTTCGTCCGGTCCAGTTCGCGATCGGTCCCGACGCCGCTCTCTACGTCATCGACATGTACCGCGAGGTGATCGAACATCCGGCCAGTCTCCCCGAACCGATCAAGAAGCACCTCGATCTCGACTCGGGGCGCGATCGCGGACGGATCTGGCGAGTCGTACCGGAGGGATTCGTTCAGCCGGCGCCGCCGCGATTGGAAACGGCCTCGAACGAACGGCTGGTCGAAGCGCTGGCGGATCGGCGGATCTGGTGGCGACGTACCGCGACTCGCCTGCTGATCGAACGCCGCGACTCGCGCGCGGTGCCGCTGCTGATCGCTCGATGGAACGCCGCCGATCGATCGCCGCTCGAATCGCTGCATCTCCTCTCGGCTCTCGATGCCTATGGGGCGCTCGACGAGACGATCGTGATCGAAGGCCTGACGGATCCGGACCCGCAAGTGCGCCGGTGGAGTCTGATCTGGAGCGAACGCGTCGCGAGTCCTTCCGCCGCACTGGTGCCATCGATCGCCGCGACGGCCGACGATCCGGCGCTGGAGGTCAGGACTCAGGCGGCCTTCACGCTGGGGGCGTTTCGGTCTCCGGCGTCCGACGCTGCGCTCGCTCGCATCGCGCGCCGCGATCATTCGGACGAGGTCTCTCGGACCGCCGTCACCTCGTCGCTCGGAGCCGGAGCGACGGGGGTGATCGAATCGCTGCTCACCTTTCCGTCGGCTCGCGACACCGACACCGGACAGGCATGGATCGCGGAGCTGCTCGGTCAGGTTGCCGCTCGCGGAGCGGCGACGGAACGGGCCGAGCTGCTGGATTGGCTCGAGCGATGGAGCACGACCGATCCTGACGCGCATCGAGCCCTGGTCGCGCAGCTCGAACGTTGGCCGACCGAACATGTCTGGCGCGCCGAGATCGATGCGGCTCTCGGCCCTGACGCCGCGGCTCGTCGCGCCGCAGCCGTCGCCGCGGCGCGCGAGCGCGCCGTCGATCGGACCGAGTCGATCGAGCGGCGCGTCGAGGCGATCGCGGAACTGCGCCGAGCGGACGATGCGGCGCTGCTCGCGCTGCTTGCCGACCTGATCGTTCCGACCGAGCCGATCGAGGTGCAGCAGAGCGCGATCGATGCGCTGTTGGCCCGAGGGGGAACGGCGACGATCGGCCGGTTGCTGATCGACAAGCTCCCCGAGCTGTCGCCGGCGCTGCGGCGCCGCGCGATGGAGGGACTGCTCGAACGCACCTCCTGGACCGTGGCCGTGCTCGAGGCGCTCGAAGCCGGAACGCTGCAGGCGACCGATCTCGATCCCTCGCAGCTGCGCCGACTGAGCGATCATGCCGACGCGACGGTGCGCGAGCTGGCGGCGCGACTGATCGCCGCTCCCGGCCCGCGCGACGAACTGATCGCGACCTACCGCGCAGCACTCGAGCAGGAAGGGGATCGCGAACGAGGACGCGCGACGTTCGTCCGCGTCTGTGCGAACTGCCATCGAGTCGACGGAGTCGGTCACGAGGTCGGCCCGAGTCTGGCGAGCTTCCGGAATCGGGGAGCCGAAGCGTTGATGACGAACGTGATCGACCCGAACCGCGAGATCAATCCGCAGTTCGTCGCTTACGCGGCGTCGCTGGTCGACGGACGTCAGGTGGTCGGCATGATCGACGGCGAGACGGCGGCGAGCGTGACGCTGCGCCAAGCGGAAGGAAAGACCGAAACGCTCCGTCGCGGCGACCTCGACGAGCTGCGCAGCACCGGCGTTTCGCTGATGCCCGAAGGGCTCGAACGGGAGATCACCGTCGACCAGATGGCCGACCTGATCGCCTATCTGATGAGCGACGAGTAGCCGAGCCGGCGCCCCAAGGTAGCCCCGGCTCGTCCCGAGCTGCGGGTGTGCGATCGCGCCATCGATCGAACTCCGCAGCTTGTCGAAGACCCACTGTCGCACTGCCGCGCGTCGGGGACGACGCGGGCCTACAACAAGGCCGAAGCGCTGACGTGGGCCCGGCCTCTCCGAGGCCGAGGCTGGGGTTCGGATCGCTGCGGCAAACGCGTTGAGGCGTGAATGGACGTCGCACCCGGCGTAGCCCCGGCTCGTCCCGAGCCGCGGGTGTGCGATGGCGACATCGATCGAACTCCGCAGCTTGTCGAAGACCCTCTATCGCACTGCCGCGCGTCGGGGACGACGCGGGCCTACGCCCAGGCGGCGCCTCTGGCGAGGGATTGCGATTACGGTGCCGGCGGGAGCGATTCGAGCAGCGCCGCGATCGACGATTCGTCGTGCCCCCAGGTCAGACTCACTCGCAGCAGCGCCTCGCCGTCGGGGACGGCGGGAGGGCGGATCGCGGGGACGAAGAAGCCTCGCTCCGCCAGCTCGCGACTTGCCGCAAGGGCCCGTTCCGAGTCGCCGATTCTCAGCGGCACGATCTGACTCGAACCGACATCGCGCCAGCCGCGCGCCGACAACTCGGTTCGCAACCTCTCGGCTCGCGCCAGCAGCTCGCGCCGCCGCTGCGGTTCGCCGTCGACGATTTCGAGAGCCGCGAGTGCCGCGGCGCAGCTCGCCTCCGGCACCGCAGTCGAGAACATGTAGGTCCGCGCTCGCTGGATCAGCAACTCGATCACGTCGCGGCGGCCGGCGACGAACCCTCCCGAAGCGCCGAGCCCCTTGCTCAGCGTCCCGACGATCACCAGTCGCTCGGTCGGCATGCCGAGTGCCTCGTGCAATCCGCGTCCCGCGGTGCCGAAGACGCCGGTCGCATGCGCCTCGTCGATCAGCACCAACGCGTCGTATCGCTCCGCCAGCTCCGCGATGCCGACCAGGTCGGCCGCATCGCCGTCCATGCTGAAGATCGAATCGGTGACGATCAGCCGTCGTCGCGCCGCGGCACCCGCCTCGAGCTCGGCGCGGAGCGTCACGAGATCGCGGTGCGGATAGACCATGCACTCGGCTCGCGCCAGTCGAATGCCGTCGATCAGACTCGCGTGGTTCAGGCGGTCGCTGAAGATCCGATCGCCGGGACCGGTCAGCGCCGCGATGACTCCCGAGTTGGCCGCGAAGCCGCTCGGGAAGAGCAACGCGGCCTCGGTCCCCTCGAATGCCGCGAGTCGCTGTTCGAGCCGCTCGTGCAGCGCGCCGTGGCCGGCGACCAGCGGACTCGCGGCCGAGCCCCAGCCGTGATAGCCCGCATGGCGTCGCACCGCATCGATCAGGCGTTCGTCGGCAGCGAGCGCGAGATAGTCGTTCGAGCCGAAATTGACGACCGCTCGGCCGTCCAACATGACTCGCCCGGCGATCGGCGGGCTTTCGCGACGACGGCGCACGCGTCGCAGGCCGGCTCGCTCGATCGCCTCCAGCTCCGCTCGAACCCAGCTCCAGGGATCATGGCCGCCGTTCACTTCGGTCGAGCTCCCGTGTCGGTCGTCGTCGTGATCCGTCGCTCCGGCGAGGTCGTCGCTTCGACGAACAGGATCGGGGCGCTCAGACGTTGTCGGCCGGCGGAGCGTCGTGTCCCCAGCGACCGCGAATCGTCTCGATCGGATACTTGATCCGATTCTTCGCCATCTTGTCTCGCAGGATCGTCGCCAGATCGAAGCCGAGTTCGTTGGTCAGCGCGAGGGCATAACAGACGACGTCCGCGATCTCTTCGCCGATCGCCTGACGCTTGGCCGGATCGTCACCGATCCGGCGCGACGCCTCGACGTCGAGCCACTGGAAATGCTCCATCAGCTCGGCAGCTTCGATCGCCAGCGACATCGCCAGGTTCTTGGGAGCATGAAAGCGGTTCCAATCCCGCTCGGCGACGAACGTCGCGACCTCGTTTCGCACCTGTGCCAGCGTGACCTGCGTATCGTTCGACATCGGTTCGGACCTCCGGTTCGACGGCTTCGCGAGGGATCGATGCCTCGGGGCCGGGGCGGGTGCCTGCGGAAACCCGCAACGATTCGGGCGTGGACAGGCGCCTCGCACTGACCGATAAACGTCTCGCTGCTTCGGATCGACGGGGATGCAGTCTCCTCACGCTTCCGCGGCTCGCGACGGCAGGACAGGCGCCGGAGCGAACCGCCCGGTCGATCTGCCGACGCCCAACGAAAGGGCTCGCCCGGATTGCTTAGGGCAGTCGCGATCCGATGCGGGCCCTTTCTATTGGTCGAGACGTCCTGCGGTCGGACCGACCGCGCCGGCCGTCTCGAAGGCGGCGTCTCGAATGCGCCGTCTCGAATCCGCGGTCCGGGTCGCCGATCGGCGGCCGCGAGCGTCTCAAGGTGCCGAACGAGGCACGAAAAAACCGCAACGGTAGGCCGCTGCGGTTTCATCGCGTCTTGTCGAAGGGGTGGCTGAGGGGGCTCGAACCCCCGACCCTCAGAGCCACAATCTGATGCTCTACCAGCTGAGCTACAGCCACCATCAAGAATCGGGCAATCTACTCGGCGACCGCGTCGGGGTCAACGACTGCTGAGCGATCGATCCCGAGGAAGCCTCTCCGTTCCGGACAAGACGTCGGTCCGACGATCAGGTTCGGGGGCGAAAGGGGAAGGTCGCGTCGATTTCGGCCTGCGACAGCTCGACCAGAAAGTCCCCCAATCGCCGCTCGATCAGTTCGAGCAGCCGCTCCCCCTTGGCGGCCGATGCTGCGTGCGGGTTGCCCGAGCCGGAACAGGTGGTGAGCAGGTGCCAGGGGCGCGAGAGGCCGACCCAGCCCTTGGCGAGCGCCTCGAATCGGAGTTCGGCGACCGAGCCGTCATCGGCTCGCAGCCTCCCGTCGTCATGCGTCGCGACCAGGTCGGGGGCGACCGCCAGGATGAACGACGTCTCCATCTCGCCCGCATGGTCGTCCCGGCGCTCGAACAGTCGTGCCGCCTCGTCCTGCACCATCCGGAACCAGTCGCACAGGAAGAGGTGAGCGGTCCGGCCGGGCATCAGCTCGCGCAGGACCGGTTTGAAGTCGTTCCCGCCATGGCTGTTGAGCAGCAGGATCTTGCGGATGCCGGACTGTTCGAGCGACACGATTAGGTCGCGGATGATCGCCGTCAGCGTGCTCGGCAACAGGTTCATCGCGAGCGGAAACGCCGCCAGGTTCGTTTCGGTTCCGTAGGGGATCGTCGGCAGCAGCACGACGTTCCCGCCACGCTCCCAGGCCCGACGACAGATCCGCTCCCCCACCTCGGTCGCTTCGATCGAGTCGGTCCCGTAGGGCAGATGAAGGTTATGCGGCTCGGTCGCGCCGAACGGGATCACCGCCACCTCGTAACGATGGTCGCGGATGAAGCCGTAGGTGGTCGCGTCAAGTCGCCAGGGGCGGTGGTCGGCCATGTCGAGTCCGGAAATCGAGGAACGAGTCGAGGGGAGTGGGGCAGGGGAGGGAGCGAGTTCGATCGAGCCCGCGGTTCGTCTCGGCCGATCAGCGTTCGCCGCGCGCCGCCAGACGGCGTTGCAGGTCGGCGATCTTCTCGGGAGCGATGCGAGTCCCGTCGAGTTCGACCTGTCGCAGCGCCGGCAGGCGTTCGAGCAGCGTAAGGATGTCGTCTTCGAGCGGCAGGTCCGAAAGCACGAGCGCTTCGAGCTGCGGGAACTTCGCCAGTTCGCTCAGACCGAGAGCGGTCACGCGCGTGCCTCCGAGGTCGAGTTCGCGGAGCTGCTGCAGGGGAGCGAGTTCCGCCAAGCCGCGGTCGGTCGTCGCCGTCCCTTCGAGAAAGAGCTGCTCGAGGGCCGTGAATCGCGCGATGCTCGGCGCGGAGCGGTCCGAGATCGGGGCGCGCGACAGGTCGAGCCAGACCAGACGAGAGAGTTCCGGCAGCCCCTCGATCGTCGCGTCGTCGACATCGCCGTAGGGGAACGCGAGACAGGTGCTGTCGACCGCGGGAGGGAACCGATCGAACTGGGACTTGCGCGGACGAAGAAACTCGATGTAGGCGCGGACCGCATCGTCCCAGGCGAGTCCGGTCGCGCGAGTCAGCTCGTCGGGGCGGTCCTTGCCGGCATAGACCTGATCGAGCAGACGCATCAGCGCCAGACGTCGCTCGCCCGATTCGTCCGCCATCATCCAGGCGCAGATGCCGGCCCCTTGCGAGTAGAGAGCGCGAACGTCGGGGTCGGCCTGGAATGTCTGCTGCCCGAGGCCGGCCAACTCGTCGAACGGCCGGATCTTCTGCCCCGAAAAGAGATGGAAGCGGGCGTACTGGAGCCGCTCGGCGTCGGCTCCGCCGATCGTCAGATAGTGCTCGTGATCGACGCACGATTCGAGCAGCGCGGCGATCCCTTCGATCAGCCAGAAGTTGGCTCGATCCCCCGGAGTCCGATCGCCGCCGGAACGTTCCTGAAAGAGCTGATGCGTGACTTCGTGCAGCAGCGAAGTGGGGCGCGGGCTGTCGTCCGGAAAGAACATCGACTGACGGCGAGTCGGGGCGTAGTAGCCGCGCGATTGATCGACGACCGGTGCGATGCCGCTCAGTCGCGCCACGTACTGCTCGCGATCGGCAAACAGGACGACGGTCGACTTGCGGCTGCCGACTCGCGCCAGCGGCTTGCCGTCGCGGATCGCTCGCGCCAGTCGCCCCGGCGGACTCCAGACATCGAAGAAGGCGAGGTCCCAGGCGGCGTAAAGGCGTTCCAGTTGCTGCGCGACCCGTCGGATCTCGGCCGCGTCGGCC
>CAZZBI010000244.1:0-8405 GCA_964652385.1 uncultured Pirellulaceae bacterium
ACCCCGGTCGCAGCGTTTTTTCGTAGTGCGACCGACCCCGGTCGCAGCGTTTTTTCGTAGTGCGACCGACCCCGGTCGCAGCGTTTTTTTTTAGTGCGACCGACCCCGGTCGCAGCGTTTTTCGTAGTGCGACCGACCCCGGTCGCACAGGATCAACGTCGCCCCGAGGCCGCATCAAGTCCCGCCAGGGACGCCCGACGATAGCCCACCGATTCATCGGTGGGTTAACCGACTCCTACTAAGCGAAGCGAAGAGTCCCGTCAGGGACGGAAGAACGATCGGCGCGAACGACGCAGTAGCACACAGAGGCCCCCTGCGCTTGGCGCTTCGGGCTGGGGAGGTCGCGATCCACATGGTGCTCGGCGCGGACCAGATCGAGCGGCTGGCGCCCGATGCCGCGTCGCTGGCTGCCGGGCGCAAGCTCGCTGCGGCGCGCCACTGGACCTCCCTCGGATCCGACGAACACGCGCTCTGGGGAATCTGTCAGGGGAGTGCGAATTACCTGGTCAAGTTCGACCTGGCCGATCAGGGATATCACTGCAGCTGCCCCAGTCGCAAGTTCCCCTGCAAGCACGTCCTCGCGCTGTTGCTGCTCGCCGTTCAGGACCCCGCCGCCGCGCCGAAGCGAGACAAGCCGGAGTGGGTGGTCGAGTGGCTGGCGAAGCGGCGAGCCCGTGACGAGAAGAAGAGCGCACGCCAGGAAGCAAGTTCGTCTCCGGCCGATGTCGATCCGCAGGCGCTCGCCAAGGCGGCTGCCGGCCGGAAGCGGCGCGAGGCACAGCCGGACGAACGGGTCTCGGAAGGACTCGAACGCCTCGACCTCTGGCTCCACGATCTGGTCCGCAACGGATTGGCCGACCTCGAGCTTCGAGGGAGCGCCATGTTCGCCGAGCAGGCCAAGCGATTGGTCGATGCGCAGGCCCCCGGTCTCGCGAATCGCGTGGCGATGTGGAGCGAGTTTCCTCGCAGCGGCCCCGACTGGCACGAGCGGCTGCTCGCCGAGCTCGGAAGGACCCATCTGTTGATTCGTGCCTGGCGACGCGTCGACGAACTCTCCGCTCCGATTGCCGACGAACTTCGTCAGCATCTCGGCTGGAACGTCACTCAGGATCGATTGGATGCCGAAGGAGAATCGGTCGACGATTCGTGGATCATCGCCGGGCAGGTCGAAGAACAGGAAGATCGTCTCCGTTCGCAGCGCACCTGGTTGGTCGGACGACGTTCCGGGCGGGTCGCGATGGTGCTGCAGTTCGCTCCGCCGAATCAGAACTTCACCGAGTCGCTGGTGGTGGGGCTGGAGCAGGCCGCGACGCTCCGCCTGTATCCGGGTACCGCCATGGTGCGAGCGAGAATCGCCGTGCGACATGGGGGACCGTTCCCCGTGACCGCTCCGGTCCCGGGAGACGCTCGCCTCGCGTCGTGGTTCGACCGGTTCGCCGATCGGCTTGCCGCTCACCCGTGGCTCGAACGTCACGCGGGAGTGCTGACCGACATCCGGCTCGCCCGCGACTCGGCGCCTCGACCACGCCATCCATGGTGGATCGTCGATACCGGCGGCGATCGCCTGCCGCTCCGACGGTTGCCGCGACGACTGGCGGCGCTGACCGGCGGCCATCCGTTCGACCTCGCCGCCGAATGGGACGGCGTCTCGCTCTTGCCGATCGGGCTGTTCGTCGACGGAACCTGGCGAGGGCTCTCATGAACGATCTGGCTCGCGTCGCCCTGTTGGGAACCGGACGGAGCGGCCTCCCGTCGAACCTCGCCGCGCATCCGACCGATCGCCTCTCGTCAGCCGTTCCGTCCGATTCGGTCGAGACGCAGGTGCTGATCCGGGCCGGCATCCGATCGATCTGGGAGCAGGCCGGCCGCCGTTACGAGACGCCGGTCGAGCCGCTTTCGGCCGATGAGATCGATCCGCGTCCGCCGGGTGGAGTCCAGGTCGCGACGATCCTGAACGAAGCGGCAAGCGACCCGCAAGCGAACGACGTGACGCTGATGGTCGAACTTCTGCGCATGCTGGCGGACCATGAACGGACGCTCCCCTACGAATCGCTCCCCGAGGCGCTCGAGGCTCAGGCGCCGGCCCTTCGCGATGCGCTCCGTCCGGTCCTCGGCAGACGCGGCGTCTGGCTCGCGCACCTCGATCCGCGATGGTCATGGGCGATCCCGGCGACGGTTGACGGCGATCCGTTCCGCGGCTGGGACGAAGGGACGATCGACGAACGCTGCGCGATGCTCGAGCGCGGGCGTGCGATCGATCCGGCGGCGGCTCGCGAACTTCTTGCCGCGACGTTGCGCAGCGAACGAGCCGACCATCGCGCCAAGCTGATCGAGCGGCTTGCGATCGGACTGTCGGACGACGACGAATCGCTGCTCGAGGAACTGCTCGACGATCGCTCGTCCGCCGTTCGCGAACGGGCCTCCGCATTGCTCGGTCGGCTTCCGGCGAGTCGTCTGGTGGGGCGCGCGATCGAACGAGGCGCCGGGTTGCTGGCGATCGAACGGATCGACGGCGCCGAACGATTGGTCGCCTCGCCGCCGAACGAGGCGACGAAGGAGCTGAAGCGGGACGGGCTCCCCGATCCTTTCGCTTCCGGCTCCGGCGGTCGAGGCGCGTTGCTCGTCGCGATGCTGGCACAGATTCCGCCGTCGATCTGGTGCGAGCGTTTCGCTCGGACTCCCGACGATCTGATCGGACAGGTTCGCGAGGACCGATTCGCCGACGCGGTACTGGCCGGATGGTGCCAGGGGACACTCCGTTTCGCGGAACGCGACCCGCGGTGCGAAGCATGGTCGGAACCTCTCTGGCGCGAGCTTCAACGCGTTCTTCGCGACGGCCGAACCGCCCGTGAGCATCGCTTGGGAGAATCGGCCGTCGAGCTGTTCGGCCGTCTGAACCCGGCGCAGCGAATCGTCGAACTCGGTCGGCTGATCGACGAACCGTTCCGATCCGAAATGCCGATCGGTGCGCTGCTCCCCTTGCTCGAACGCCCATGGTCCCGCACGACGATCGAGCAGCTGCTTCGACGACTGATCGACGATCTGCAAGGCGCGCGATGGGAGGGCTTCGCCGTCACCGCGAGTTGGCTGCCGATCGCCGCGATCGCGACGCCGATCGCCCTGATCCCCGAGATCATCGCACGACTGTCGAAACCGGAGCTGAGACCGAACGACTTCCGAGCGGTCAACGCGCTCCGATCGATCGAACGATTCGTCGTGTCGCTCGATCGACGACTTCGATTGGTGCAGGCGCTTGCTCCTGCGAACGATCCTGCGAATTCGAATCCCGAACCACCGGAATCGGACCGCCGCGAGCCGATTTGAGGTCGCCGGTGCCGCTCCCTCTCGGACCGGAACGTACCGCGATCGATCGAGCCGCTCGTTGCCGTTCCGCTCACCGCGCCCCCCCGAGAACCGCTTCGAACAGGAGTCTGCCGTGCCGAAGTCCCCCACGAATCCGTCGAGGACCGCGACCGTTCCGTCGCCGGTGACCGAGGTGCTCCGTCAGCATGCCGAACAGGAATACGCCGCCGAACTGTCGGCGCTCCGAGCCGCGGATGATCGCCCCAGACCTCCCGGTTGGTCGCTCTCGCCGTGGAGCGTAAAGACGTATCTGCTCGGGGGAACGTTGACGGACGGGACCGAAATCTCTCCCAAGTATGTCGGCGATCCCCGGCTGATCGAGATCGCGGTGGCGACGCTGGCGACCGATCGGGCACTGCTGCTCTACGGCGTTCCGGGAACCGCCAAGAGCTGGGTCAGCGAGCATCTGGCGGCGGCGATCTCGGGAACGTCATCGCTGCTGATTCAAGGGACGGCGGGGACCGACGAGTCGGCGATCCGCTACGGCTGGAACTATGCACGGCTGATTGCCGAAGGCCCGTCGCGCGATGCGATCGTGCCGAGTCCGATGATGGTCGGCATGGAGACCGGACGGATCGTTCGGCTCGAGGAACTGACTCGCATCGGCAGCGAGGTGCAGGACACGCTGATCACGATTCTCTCGGAAAAGACGCTCCCCGTCCCGGAACTGAATCACGAGATTCAGGCGACCAGGGGTTTCAACGTCATCGCGACGGCCAACAACCGGGATCGCGGGGTCAACGAGATGTCGAGCGCCCTGATGAGGCGATTCAACACGGTGATCCTGCCGGTTCCGGACAACCTGGAGGACGAAGTCGCGATCGTCTCGCGCCGCGCCTCGCAGCTCGGCCGGGCTCTCGAGCTTCCTGCCGAGCCGCCGGCGCTCGACGAGATCCGTCGCGTCGTCACGATCTTCCGCGAATTGCGGAGCGGCGTTACCGAAGACGGTCGAACGAAGATCAAGAGCCCGAGCGGATCGCTTTCGACTGCCGAAGCGATCTCGGTCGTCTCGAACGGCATGGCGCTCTCCGCCTACTTCGGCGACGGTCGGCTGCACGCCGGCGATCTGGTATCGGGACTGGTCGGCGCGGTGATCAAGGACCCGGTTCAGGATGCGATCGTCTGGCAGGAGTACGTCCGGACGGTGATCAAGGAGCGGGACGACTGGAAGGACTGGTACCGCGCCAGTCGCGACTCCGGCTGACGAAACGCCCCCGCTTCCGATCGCCGACGACGCGAGTTCCCGCATGACGATCCATGTGCTCGGTATTCGACATCACGGTCCGGGATGCGCTCGGGCGGTCCGCGAGGCGCTCGATCGACTGGCTCCGTCGCTCGTGCTGCTCGAAGGACCGCCGGATGCGGCCGAGGCGCTGTCGTCGGTGGCCGACCCCGCTCTGGTTCCGCCAGTCGCGCTCCTGATTCATCCGGTCGACGAACCGCAGCGTTCGGTCTTCTTTCCGTTCGCGAGCTTTTCGCCCGAGTGGCAGGCAATGCGCTGGGCGTACGAACGCGGCGTGCCGCTCCGCTTCTTCGATCTGCCGATGGCGCATCGCTTGGCCCTCGATCGACTGGAGGATGCGGAATCGGCGACGACCGAGGCGAACTTCGACCAACGAGACGCGCCGACCGCGAGCGATCCTTCGTCGGAAGACGCATCGTCACCGAGTCCTGCCGGACCGAGCCGCTCCGAACCGTCCGATGAGCGATCGCGCATTCGGACCGATCCGATCGGCATCCTGGCCGAAGCGGACGGGTATCGCGATCACGAACGCTGGTGGGAGGAACGGATCGAGCTGCGGCGTGACACGACCGATCTGTTCGCCGCCGTGCTCGAGGCGATACGAGCGGTGCGAGCCGAGTTCCCCGACGATCACCATCGGGATCGACTGCGCGAAGCGTGGATGCGACAGACGATCCGCGCGGCGATCGCCGAAGGATTCGAGTCGATCGCCGTCGTCTGTGGTGCCTGGCATGCGCCGGTGGTCGATGCGGCAGCGGTCGAAGGGAAGGGGACCGGAACCGGTCGCAAGGAAGACAAGCAGCTGCTGTCCGGCCTACCGAAGGTCAAGGTGGCGGTCACCTGGATTCCGTGGACCTACGATCGTCTGACCTTCCGCAGCGGCTATGGCGCCGGGATCCGATCGCCCGGTTGGTACGAGCATCTGTTTCTGGCGCGCGACAGCGCAGCGATCCGATGGATCTCGACCGCCGCTCGACTGCTCCGCGACCGAGACCTGGATGCGTCGTCCGCCGGCATCATCGAGGCGACTCGTCTGGCGGACGCGTTGGCGGCGCTGCGCGATCTCCGCGCGCCGGGGCTCGAAGAACTCGACGAGGCGATCTTGTCGGTGCTCTGTCGCGGCAATCCCGCGCCGCTGAAGCTGATCCGCGAGCGACTGTCGATCGGCGATCGGATCGGCGAGGTGCCGGAGGGGATCGCGTCGGTGCCTTTGGCGGCCGACATCGCCGCGAAACAGCGATCGTTGCGGCTGAAACCGACCGGAGGATCCGTCTCGCTCGATCTCGACCTGCGCAACGATACCGACCGGAATCGAAGTCGATTGCTTCATCGACTGAATCTGCTCGGCATCCCCTGGGGCGAACCGCTTGCGAGCAGCAGCAGCCGCTCGACCTTCCATGAACTCTGGACCTTGAACTGGCAGCCGGAGTTCTCGGTCCGAATCGTCGAAGCGAGTCATTGGGGGAGCGACGTCGAAAAGGCCGCCGGAGCTCGGGCGATGGCAGCTCTGACCGAGGCGACCGCCGTCAGTCAGGCGACGGCGTTGTTGGATCGGATCGTCGTCGCCGGCCTGAACGCCGCCATCGAGCCGGCCTTGGAACGGATCCGCAACCTGGCAGCCGTCGGATCGGACGTCCTGCATCTGATGCAGGCGTTGCCGCCGCTGGCGCGCATCGCTCGCTACGGCGACGTGCGCGGAACGAGCGCCGTGCAGGTCGAACCGATCGTCGATTCGCTCTTCGGACGGATCGTCGTCGGCCTCGCTCCCGCCTGTACGGCGCTCGACGAGGCCGCTTCGGCACTGATGTCGACGGGGATCGAACAGGTCGGTGCCGCGCTCGAGACGCTCGATCGCGGCGACCTTCAGCTGGAGTGGAGCGACGCCATGGCGGCGCTGCTCGAGCGGGCGATCCACCCGAGTCTTGCGGGGCGCTGCTGCCGGCTCCTGTTCGAACGACGGCGACTGGACGCCGAGGAACTGCATCGGCGCGCCAGACTGGCACTCGGCAGAGCGACCTCGCCGGCCGACGCTGCCGCTTGGGTCACCGGACTGCTGCGAGGGAGCGGATTGCTGTTGCTGCATCAGGACGCGTTGTGGGTCGTCTTCGATCGTTGGCTGAGCGAGCTCGACGACGAGACGTTCGTGCAGGTGCTCCCCGGACTGCGCCGCGCCTTCGCCGACTTCTCTCCTCCGGAACGTCGCCGGATGGGAGAGAAGACGACGCGACTCGGCAGTTCGGACGCCTCGAGCGCGCGAGGCGCGACCGACCTATCGAGCGCATCGAGCGCCGTCGATCGGCGTCGCGCCGCGAAGGTTTTGCCGACGCTTGCGATGCTGTTGGGGGTCGACCGAGCGGTGGTCGAAGCATGGTCGAAGGAAGCAGGGGAGGATCGATGACCCCGATCGACGAATCGGAACGGCAGAAGCGCTGGCGTCTGGTCCTCGGTAAGGAATCCGAGTCTCCCGAGGGAGGAGCGCCGCTGGATGAGATGGCGGCGGCGATGGACCGCGTACTCGAAGCGCTCTACGACTCGGACCGCCGCGCCGGTCTCGGCAGTTCGTGCCCCAACGTCAATCGCTGGCTCGGCGACATCCGGACCTACTTTCCGTCGTCGGTCGTCCAGGTGATGCAGAAGGACGCGATCGAACGGCTGAACCTGAAACAGATGCTGCTGGAGCCGGAAACGCTGTCGACCGTCGAGGCGGACGTGCATCTGATCGGAACGCTGCTGTCGTTGCAGGGGATCATCCCGGACAAGACCAAGTCGACGGCTCGCCAAGTGGTCCGCAAGGTCTGCGACGATCTGGAACGACGTCTGCGCGAGCCGATGATCCAGGCGGTGCGAGGGGCGTTGAATCGAGCGACTCGGACTCGTCGTCCTCGAGCGGGCGAAGTCGATTGGCCGCGAACGATCCGAGCGAATCTGAAGAACTGGCAGCCGGAATCGAGTCGACTGATCGCGGATCGACTGATCGGATACGGACGCCGCCGCTCGGCGCTGCGCGATGTGGTGCTCTGCATCGATCAGAGCGGATCGATGGCGTCGAGCGTCGTCTACTCGAGCATCTTCGGCGCGGTGCTGGCCTCGTTGGCTTCGGTCCGGACCCGCTTGGTCGTCTTCGATACTGCGGTGGTCGACCTGACCGATCTGCTGAGCGATCCGGTCGACGTCCTGTTCGGCACGCAGCTGGGCGGCGGAACCGACATCAACCGCGCGGTCCGCTACTGTCGCGATCGAATCGAACGCCCCGAGAAGACGATCTTCGTCCTGATCTCGGATCTGTACGAAGGGGGCGTGCGCGAAGAACTGCTGCAGCAGACCGCCGAAATGATCGCTTCCGGGGTGCAGTTCGTCTGTCTGCTGGCGCTGAGCGACGAGGGAGCGCCGAGTTACGACGGCGATCTGGCGGCCGAGATGGCCTCGCTCGGCGCCCCGGCCTTCGCCTGTACGCCCGATCTCTTCCCGGACCTGATGGCGACAGCCATCGGTCGCCGCAACATCGCCGACTGGGCCGCCCGCAACGAAATCGTCACGCGCTGAAATCGCCGCCTCCCCCTCCGCGCCCTCCCAGCCCGCCGCGTCAGCAAGGGGTCCTCCGCGCACTCCCAGCCCGCCGCGTCAGCAAGAGGTCCTCCGCGCACTCCTTTCGCTTCGCGTTCTCGGTGTTCGTGGTCCCATCGTCGCATCGGTGGGCGATTGTCGGCCGTCCCTGACGGGACTCGGTTCGACCTCGGGGCGACGTCGATACGGTGCGACCGGGGTCGGTCGCACTACGGCAAACCGTGCGACCGAGGGC
>CAZZBI010000245.1:0-8383 GCA_964652385.1 uncultured Pirellulaceae bacterium
CGATGCAGCGGACCGAATCGGACCAGCTCTTCCTGAAGGCGATCGCGCTGATCAAGCATGGCCGCATCGGCAAGGTGAACCGCGTCACCTGCGGTATCAACGCGATGGAAGAGTCGCCGGCGATTCCGGTCGCGCCGGTGCCGGAGGGACTCGATTGGGACTTCTGGCTCGGCCCGGCTCCGGCGGTCGACTACCGTGCGCTCCCCGAGCTTCGTCAGGGCTACGGCGGCGGCGTGCCGCTCTACAGCAACTGCCACTATTCGTTCCGCAACTGGCACGAGTACTCCGGCGGCAAGCTGACCGACTGGGGTGCGCACCACGTCGACATCGCGTGCTGGGCGCTCGGTGCGAGCGACACCGGTCCGAGCAAGGTGACTCCGGTCGAGTTCACGCTGCCGGTCGAGTACCGCGACGGTCATCCGACGGTTGCCGATCGGTACAACGCCGCGACCAACTTCCGGATCCGCGTCGACATGCCGAACGACGTCGAGATGATCATCACGAGCGAAGGGGATAACGGCATCCTGTTCGAAGGGACCGAAGGACGCTTCTTCGTCAATCGCGGCAAGCTGGTCGGCAAGCCGGTCGAGGCGTTGGCGGAGAATCCGCTCCCCGAGGGCGCTGTCGAAGAGATCTACGGCGGCCCGGTGAGCGAGAACCACACCGCGAACTTCATCGAAGGGATGACGGCTCGGAAGCAGCCGATCTCGGACGTCTGGACTCACAACCGGATGCTCGAGATCTGTCACCTGTCGAACATCGCGATGCGTCTGAATCGAGCCCTGCAGTGGGATCCGGCGAAGCGCGAGATCGTGGGGGACGAGCAGGCCAACTCGTTCCTGGCTCGCGAGAATCGCAAGGGTTACGAGATCGAAGGCTGATCGTCGAATCGACGGCTCTCGAGGCTCCCGATCGCTCGCGGTCGGGAGCCTTTCTCGTTCGACGGGTGCGCGTCGGTGCATCGCTTTGCGCTTCCGACCGGCCACCTTTCGCCGGAGTGCCAGACCATGGTCTCGATCGCGCTCGAAAGGCGTCGTCGGTCCGATCGTCGATCGGTTCGCTTCGCGTGGTTTGCCCTGTTGTCGCTTTCGTCCGTGGTGGCGGGAGCGGCACCGGCGGACGCTCAGGAGGAGAACTCGGCCGAGGTCGCCGAGCGACCGCTTCCCGTGCAGGTCTACGTGATGCTCGGCCAGTCGAACATGCTCGGCTTCGGCCGAGTCGGCCCGGTCGACACGGTCGGCTCGCTCGAACACGTGATGCGCGACCAGGGAAAGTACGCCTACCTTCGCGACGCCGACGGGAACTGGGCCGCTCGCGATGATGTCCGTTACGTGCGCGTGATGGTCGGCCGAAACGGCGGCATGGATGTTCATGCGAACGACTGGTTGAAGGTGAGCGGCAACTTCGGCCCCGAACTCGGATTCGGACACTTCGTCGGCGAAGCGACCGAGGCGCCGGTGCTGCTGCTCAAGTCGTGCATCGGCAATCGTTCGCTCGGCTGGGATCTGCTGCCGCCGGGGAGCGATCGCTTCGAGTTCGACGGCAAGATCTACGCCGGTTACGGCGAATCGCCGTTGTCGTGGGACAAGGGGACCGAGCCGGTTCCGATCGCGTGGTATGCCGGCAAGCAGTACGACGACGACATCGCCAACGCGAAGCAGGTCCTCGAGAATCTGGCCGAGTACGTTCCGGGATACGAAGGCCAGGGGTACGAGATCGCCGGGTTCGTCTGGTGGCAGGGACATAAGGACCAGAACCCGGCTCATGCCTCGCGCTACGAGCAGAACCTGGTGCATCTGATCCGGACGCTGCGCCGAGACTTCGACGCTCCGAACGCCAAGTTCGTGCTGGCGACGATCGCCTTCGGAGGCGATGCGCTTTCGGGTCCGGGCTTGACGGTCGCCGAAGCTCAATTGGCGGTCGACGGCGAGAACGGGAAGTACCCGGAGTTTCGCGGGAATGTGGCGGCGATCGATGCGCGGCCGTTCTGGCGCGAACAGAACGTCTCGCCGAGCCCTCAGGGACACCATTACCACCACAACGCCGAAACCTACATGGAGGTCGGCGAGGCGCTGGGGCGAGCGATGGTGAAGCTGCTTCAGCGCGACGGCGACTCGAACGACGGTGGGCCACGCTGAATGTCCCCGACGTCCGACCGGGCAGGAAATGCACTTCCTACCACCGAGAGCACGAAGAGCACCGAGTCGAGCAATGGTCCACGATGCTCGAAAACAGGCATGAACGATCGAAACGGCAAGGAGCCCCTCATGCCGAGTCGCTCAGGCTCGACCGACCGAGTCGGAATCATGCTGCTGGTCTGGCTCGGACTGATGACGACGCTCGCTGGCGCCGAAACTGTCGGCGCGGAGCTCCCCAATATCGTGATCGTCTATGCGGACGATCTGGGGTGCGGCGATCTCTCGTGCGACAACCCGCGTGCCGCCTATCGGACACCGAACATCGATCGGTTGGCCGCCGAGGGTCTCCGCTTCACGGACGCCCATAGCCCTTCGACCATCTGTTCGCCGTCGCGCTACGGGCTCTACTCCGGCAATCTCATTGTCCGTTCGACCGGACGGGGAGGGATCGCGTTCGAAGGGCCGGGTGGTCCCAGCTATCTGAAACCTGGGACGCTGACGATCGCCGAGATGCTCCGTGCGCGGGGTTACCGGACCGGAGTCTTCGGCAAGTGGCATGTCGGACTGACCTGGCGCGATGCCGACGGCGAGATCCTGTCGGGCGGTTTCGAGAACGCCCTGAAGATCGACTATGGCCGCAGCACGCCGCTGATCGACGGTCCCAATGCGCGTGGCTTCGATCGGTCGTTCGTCACGCCGAACTGCCCGACGACCGATCCGCTGTACGTCTACATCGAGGACGGCCGCGTTCCCGTTCCGGCCGATCGGCGACATCGCAGCGCAACGTTGCCGAATCCGAACGGCAAGTGGCGTTGGGACAACGACGAAGGTTGGATGGCCGAGGGATACGAGTTCGTCGAAGCGGATCTGCTCTTCTGGCACAAGACACGGGAGTTCATCGTCGACCATCGCCAGCGCCACGCCGATCGCCCGTTCTTCGCCGTGCTGAGCACTCAGATCGCTCATGCGCCGGTGCTTCCGGCACCCGAGTTCGAGGGACGATCCGGAGCGGGAGCTCGCGGCGATTTCGTCGTCGAGCTCGATGCGATCGTCGGTCGCCTGGACGATCTGCTGCGAGAGCTGCAGATCGTCGAGAACACGATCGTGATCGTCCACTCGGACAACGGCCCCGAGACGCTGCATGTCCTCTGGATGCGGCACGATCACGACCATGATCCGGCCGGCGGGCGTCGCGGCATGAAGCGCGACGGCTGGGAAGGTGGACATCGCGTTCCGCTGATCGTCCGTTGGCCACGCTACGTCTCCGCCGGAAAGGTCAGCGACGAGCTCTGCTGCACGACCGACCTGTTCGCGACCTTCGCGTCGATCGTCGGCTATCGACTGGCGGAAGAGGATGCGGTCGACAGCTTCGATCTGCTGCCGGCATGGATCGGCAATGGCGATCCGGAGCGACCGATACGCCCTCACTTGCTGACGCAGAGCTTTCGAGGCGAGTTTCAGTTGCGGGCCGGCAACTGGAAGTTCCTGGACCATCGCGGCTCGGGGGGCAACCGCTACGACACCGAGCCGCTATCGCGTTACGCGCTCGAGGATCTGGCCCCCGAAGCTCCCGGACAGCTCTACGACCTTGCGAGCGATCCGGGCGAAACTCGGAACCTGTGGGATCAGGAGCCCGAACGTCGAGCCCGAATGCGGCAGCTGCTCGAGCAGCTTCATCACGAAGGTCGGACCGCGCCGCGAGTGCGGGAACCGATCGGCATCGACTCGCTCGTGCCGATCGCCTCGGCGGAACGGGACTGATGCGACTCGATCGTTTCGGACGAGTCGATCAGAACCCCGCCGCCATGCCGTCCTTGCGCGATTCGCTGGCGCCGTGATAGACGTCGTTCTCGGCGTCGTACAGGATCGCCTGATAGCCGCCGAAGATGCCGAGCGTCTCTTCCAGTCGGTGGCCGCGGAGCAGCAGTTCGCGGCGCGTCTCGAACGGGAAGCCTTCCTCCAGATGAACGCGTCCGCCGTCGGTCATCCGCTCGCCGGTCGGTTCGCTCGATCCGGTGTGGATGATCCGCGGCGCGTCCCCCGCCTCCTGCAGATTCATGTCGAAGTCGACCAGGTTGGTCAGGATCTCGACGTGCGCCTGAGGCTGAGTCGCTCCGCCCATGACGCCGAACGCGATGTACGGCTTGCCGTCGCGCGTCACGAAGGCGGGGATGATCGTGTGGAAGGGGCGTTTGCGCGGCGCGTAGGTGTTGGCTCGCCCTTCGGTCAGGTCGAACAGCTGACCGCGATCCTGCAGGCAGAAGCCGAGGCCGGTCGGGCACATCCCCGAGCCGAAGCCGCGGTAGTTGCTCTGGATCAGCGAAACCATGTTCCGTTCCGCATCCGCGACGGTCAGGTAGATCGTGTCGCCGTCGACCAGTTCGGCCTTCGGTTCGATCGACGCCGCCGCTCGATCGCCGATCAGGACGCGGCGTTCGTCGGCATAGGCCTGAGAGAGCAGGACGTCGATCGGCGCGGCCGAGAACTCGGGATCGGCATACAGTCGGGCTCGGTCCTCGAACGCGATCTTCTTCGCTTCGATGAACCAGTGCAGGTGATCGGGACTGCCGAATCCCGCCTTGCGCAGATCGAATCCGTTGAGCAGGTTGAGCATCTGGAGCGCCGCGAGTCCCTGACCGTTGGGCGGAAGTTCCCAGAGGGTCAACCCGCGATAGTCGGTCGAGATCGGCTCGACCCATTCCGATCGATGCGATGCCAGATCGTCGTAGGACAGGAACCCTTCGTTGGCCCGCATGAAGGTGTCGATCGTTCGGGCGATGTCGCCGCGATAGAAGAGGTCGCGTCCCTCACGTCCGATCCGTTCGAGCGTGTCGGCGAGCGCCGGGTTACGGAACCGCTGGCCGTCCTGCGGCCCTTCGCCGCCGGGAAGGAAGATCTCGGCGAAACCGGGTTGTTCCTTCAGCTTGGGCGCACCGCGACGCCACGCGTCGCCGATGACCGGCGTGATCGGGAATCCGTCGCGCGCATAGGCGACGGTCGGCGCGAGGAGACGATCCATCGGGAGGCGGCCGAACTTGCCGTGCAGCTCGAACCAACCGTCGACGCATCCGGGGACCGAGACCGGGAGCGGGCCGAGTGCCGGAATCGAGTCCAGCTCGCGGCGACGGAACTCGTCGAGAGTCAGGCTGGCGGGAGAGCGACCGCTGGCGTTCAGGCCATACAGTTTTCGGGTCTTTGCGTCCCAGACGATGGCGAAGAGATCACCGCCGATACCGCATCCGGTCGGCTCCATCAGTCCGAGTGCCGCGTTGGCGGCGATTGCCGCATCGACGGCGGAACCACCCTGTCGCATCACGTCGAGCGCAATCTCGGTCGCCAGCGGATGGCTGGTCGCGGCCATGGCATGCGGAGCCATCACGACGCTGCGCGTCGCAAAGGAACGACCGGTCGGACGATCTTCGGCCAAGACGGTCGAAGCGACCACGAACAGAGCGATACAAGCCGTCGCGATCGGAGCGATGCTGACCGGCGTTCGCGATGATGCGGCAGGCGAAATGCCTCGCTGAACGCGACGGGGGTTCGACATGGAGGAGGACTCCTTCGAGGAACGAAGCGGTCGACCGCGCTGCGCCGGTAGGAGCGGGACGCCTCGGCAGGGTAAGGGGAAGAGGCGTCTGAGGGCAACTGCTGCGCTACCATCGACGACGGGTCGTTCGCGACGACCCTCGCGCGGTCGTTCCCATCTCGGAGATCACCGAGATCACCGAGGTCACCGAGTCAGGCCGATCGCAGTGCTACCTCCGAACGATCGTGATACGATGCGGCGACGCCTCGTCAGGCGGCAAACTGCGGTTGCGATCGGAGGACGGACGATGGGCAGCGGTCGGCAAGGAAGTCGGTGGTGGTTGAGCCTCGGTCTGATGCTCTTCGCCCCGGTCGTTTCGACAGCTCAGGACCGGAACGAGGTTCTGCATCTCGCTCCCGGGAACGTGGCGGCGGCTCTGTGGACCGATGACCTATCGGTCGCCTCGGTAGCGCTCGGCACGGAGTTGACCGAGACGCTCGAACCACTGAACGCGAGCCGGCGCACGATCGAATCGCTCGCCGATCGAATCGGCTTCGAGAACGACAGTGCGGCCTTCTTCGACGATCTCGAGACGATTCGCGAGGCGCTGATGCGGCCGTTGTTCGAGGGGCCGGCGATCGCCCTGCAGTTGCCCGACGGCGCCTGGGTCATCGCCGCTCGGACCGACGCGCTTCTCGAGGAGATCGAAGCGGTCGAACAGGCGATCGGGCGCCTGACGAAGGAGTTCGTTCCGTATGCGGCGGGACGGCCACAGCCGACGTTCGAGGTCGGTCCGGCGATCGATCGCGTCGACGTGGTGGCTCCCGACGCTCCCGACTCGCCACGCCCGACGAATGACGCCTCGTCGGTCGACGCCGAAGACGAATCGACCGAGCCGCGACGGTCGCGCACGATCGAAAAGCGGCTGGTCGACGGCTGGCTGCTCGTGGCGGACGATTCCGCGGCGCTCGAGCTGATCGCCGAGCGGATCACGACAAAGACGACCGCCGACAGTCTGCTCGACGATCGGACCTTTCGCATCGTCCGGGACAACGTTCCGCGCGGCGAATCCGGTTCGCTCCGGTTTCATCTGAGCGCGGCCGCGACCCGGCGAATGATGCTCGCCGTCTGGAACCTGGCCGACCCCGATCCCAACTTCGTTCCGGCGGAGGTGAAACCGATCTTCTGGGACGCCAGCGGTTTGGATGAGGTGCGAGGATTCGGCGGGCAGTGGACGCTGCGGGGAGACGATACCGCCGGGGAACGCGACGGCGACGTCGAGTCCGAAACGACGCGACCGAATCGCTTCGAGCTCGAAGCGTTTGCCTCGCAGGGAGCGCCGTTTCGCGGCTGGGCCGCCGGTCTCGATCGAGATGGTCAACTGAACGTCGATCGCTTCATTCCCGACGGTCCGCGACTGAAGACCTTGATTCAGGTGTTGGTCGACGGCGACTCGATCGATCGGGAGATCCGCTCGGGAGCCGACCGATTCGCATTGGCGCTCGCGGAAGGGGACGCCGACGCGGCTCGGGCGATGCTGAACGAGCCGTGGGAGCAGGAGCAATTCTATTGGTCCCCCGGCATCAGCAGCACGTGGGAAGCGATGGCGATGGCGTTCGGCGCCGATGACCGATTCTCGCGAGTTTCGCTGCGGTTCGATTCGGCCAGGCTGGATCGAGAGGACTTCGGCCGGCTGATCGCCGCAAGCTATTCCCGTCCCAGCCTTCCGGCCCACGGCTACGTGCAGCATCACGTCGAAGGCAACGTCGAATGGTGGCAGCTGAGTGACGCCTACATCGACGAGTACATCGAGAAGGTCGTTCCGACGTACGCGGCGAATGGCGTCTATCAGGTCGATCCGGAGACGGGCGAACAACGCTACGTGCCGCAGCAACTGTCGGCCGAGGAGGCCGAAGAGATGCGCGAGATGCAGGCTCGCAGCCTGCGTGACGATCCGAACTCGCATCTGCGACGCAAGCGTCTGATGATCGACGGCTGGGTAAGACTGGATGATTCCCTCCTCGAGGACCCGACCGAAGCGGGACGTTCGCTCGATCAGATCGTGACGCTGCACGAGCTGATCGACGATCTTCGCTTCCGCACCGACATGACGAGTCAACCGGCGTTCCTGATCGCCAGCTGGCCGGCCTACGATCTCCCGGCGAGCCAAGTGCCGATGATCGCTGACTCGCCCGGCGCCGGCGACGACACCGAGGAAGAGATCGAAGCTGCCTCGGCCCTCTCGATGCTCGACCCGAAGCTGATCGGCCGAATCGAATGGCTGTCGGCGATCGCCAACGGCCTGATGGCACCCGAGGCCGATCGCGCGGTGTCCGATCAGCTCTTCGGCGGCTCGGTCATTCTCGGCGGCGTCACCGATCGCGGGTTCGAGATTCGTGCACGGTTCGGTATGCCTCGCGGGGAATGACGAGCGTCTGTCCGCCGGCCTGTCGAGGCCTGCCGTAGTGCGACCGCCCCCGGTCGCACTGGCTCTGCGTAGTGCGACCGACCTCGGTCGCATCGCTTTGTCGTAGTGCGACCGACCCCGGTCGCAGCATTTGGGGATGGGAGGGCACGAAGGACCCCTTGCTGACGCGGCGGGCTGGTACGTGGGCCCGGCCACTCCGTGGCCGAGGCAAGGTTTCGTTGCCTTGCCGGACGAGCCTCGAAGCGTGATCGGCGTCGAAGTCCACCCGACCTCGGGCTCGGAGAGCCCGGG
>CAZZBI010000246.1:0-8379 GCA_964652385.1 uncultured Pirellulaceae bacterium
AGGCGAGCCGGGTCGGATTCGCTCCCCGCGGCCGCACTTGCCCTCGCTGAGGCACTCCCGGAAACGGATCGCGCCGCCGCCGCGGCAGCCCCTTCCGACCTAACCGTGACTCCCGACGGAATGAAGGCCCGCTCTACCCGAGGCGATGGCGATTCGACCGCCGAAGCAGGACGGACCGGCACGATCCCTTCCCCGACGACTCGCCCACCGGCACGCGTCGCACGGCTCGAAGAACGAGGCGGGACGAGATCGAGCGGCTCCCCGGACGAACGTCCCTCGGCCGGACCGGTTGCCGGTCCGAGCGGCAGATTCCGCGGCTCCCAGCCGTCGCGGCGGTCGGTCGCTCGGGACGATTCGAGCCGCTCGGCGCGAGTCCCAGCCGCGTCGCCGACTCGCCCCGAACCGATGGGGCGATCGTCACGAGGCAGGACGGCGGCCCGCACCGTCGGCGATGCTCCGGAGCGATCGCCGTTCGGCACCGCGACCGCCGAACGAACCGTACCGAGGTCGCCGCGCGATTCGACCGCGGCATTCGGATCGACCGCCCGTTCGCCGCGACGGCGAGCCGGACGGACCGACGCTCCGGCATCGGGAGCGACGAGATCGGGGAGGAGCGGGAGATCACCGCCGCGCTCGCCGCTCGGGGATTCGCCTTCGGGCAGATCGTCCCCCGGGCGTCCTTCGAGCGATTCCAGCTGTTCGAGCAGCTCATCGGGGAGAGCCGGGAACTCGAGCGCGCCGACTCCCGGAGCCCCTCCGGCCGATCGCACCTCGTCCAACCAGACCTCGACCTTCTCGGCGGTGATCGCTCCCGGATCGACCCACATGCCGTCCTCGTCGAGTTCCATCGTCCCCAGATCGAAGTCCAGACTTCGGCGCAGCACTTCGTAACCGACCCAGACCTGCAGGAACGAACTCTGGTTGTTCTGCAGCTGACTGAGAGCCGACACCAAGTCGCGCGCGGTCGTCGCACCGAGCTGGTTGTTCGTGCTGCCGGGAGCAGGAGGTCGTCGCAGACGCGAACCGGCCAGGTCGACCTGCTGCACCGCGACCTTCACGCTGCGACGAGCCAGCTCGAAGTTCAGACGATTCTGTTCGAGCGTCCGGAGGGTCTGGCGCAGACTCCGCGAGACCTCGTCCTCGAACGCGTAGTACGCGCGACGATCGCGATGGTATCCGATCAGCGTCTCGCGATAGGCGTTCCGTTCGGCCAGCCGCGTGATCGGCGAATCGAACTGGAACCCGGCTCTCAGCCGTCCGTTGACGTCGCGCAGGTTCAGCGGATTGTCGCCGACGTTGCCGATGTCCCCCTCGAAGACCAGACCGAAGTCCGCTTCGAGCTGATCGGCGATCACCTCGATCTGCCGCCACGAATCGACCAACGACGTGCGGGCGTTCATCCAGTCGCGACGGCGGAAGCGGGCGATCTCGAGCCCGTCGGTCGCCGACATTTCGACCGGCACCAGCACGATCGCTTCGGTCCGAGCGACGACCTGCGCGAGCGTCAGCTCGAGAAACAGACTCGACAGCTCGGTCAGCTGAGTCGGGACCTTGGTGAAGATCTCGGACTCGAGCATGCCGTAGAGCACCACCGGCTCGGTGGTCGGTCCGACCGAGTCGATCCGATCGAGCGAGGCGAGCAGTCGGACGATCGCCGCTTCGGTCTCGTCGACGCGCTTGGCGATCTCGCGGAAGATCGCCCGCGACTGCCCCGGAGTCGTCAGCAGTTCGTCCTCGGCCAGGATGTCCGCTTCGATGTCGTATCGGTCGACGTTCTCCGACCCCTCGGCCAACAGTCGCCTCAGTCGCGCGAGAGCGTCGCGGCGTTCGTCGAGCGAGTCTTCGAGCCGCAGCACGTCCGACTCGGCTCGCGGCAACGATTCTTCGCGGATCGCGCGACATTGGGTTTCGGCTTCGAGCAGTCGGGTCCGGACCTGATCGAGCAGGTCCCGGACGCGAGCGTCGTAGCGGATCGAGCGGAGGGGCCGCTGGTCGATCGGTCGACCGTCCTCGGTAAACTTCCGGTTCAGCAGATCGACGCGCGAGTCGATCAGGTCGACGATCGATTCGCCCGCCTTGCTCTGCAGCTCCGCGAGCGCGTTCTGACGTTCGGTCATCGAGGTGTCGATCAGCTGGAACTGGTCAAGAAAGGCATCGCGGATCGAGACTCGAAGTTCGGGAGGCAAGCCGAGGGTGATCTTGTAGCTATCGAGCGTCGTCTCGTAGGCGTTGCGCGTCTGGAGGAGTCGAGCTTGAGCGTCGAAGAGAGCCGATTGGGATTGCTGCACCTGCAGGAAGTCGACTCGGTCCGCTTCGGCGAACGCCTGGAACTGGGACAGGATGTTGCGGAGCGACGCGATATTCGACTCCTGAATCCGAATGTCCTGCTGGTTCTGCAGCAGTCCGATGTAGCCGCCGGCCTGAGCCGACGCGTTGCTCGACGGCGCGATCTGAGCGCCGCCCCGAGCCGGTCCGGGGCCGGGACTGCGGCCGGTCGTCACGCTGAGCATGAAGCCGCGGCGATAACGCTCCATCTGCCGGACGTTGGCCAGCAGCGTTCGCTCGGAGTTGGTGAGCGATTCGAGAATCCGATCGCGCCCCGCACCGCGCAGCAGCGGCTGGACGATCGAGAAGTCGATCAGCGTGTTCGGCGTGTGGTTGTTCGGCCCCGAGAACTGCCAGAGCATCGAGTTGGCGAGTCCGACGACGAGCGTCGAGCCGGTGGTGCCGAGCTTCTCGAGCCGAATGCCGCGATTGCCGGTCGACGCGTTCAGCAGACTCTGCGATTCCCCTCCCCCCCGCACGCGCCCGAGCGCCGTGAAGTCGGTGCCGTATCCGGCGAACAGACGACTCTCGAAGTTGAACCGCTCCAGACTGACGTCGAGCGCCGACAGGTACAGCTCTTCGTTCTGCCGCTGATAGTCGCGACTGTGCAGCCGCGCCAACTCGATCGCATCCTTCATCGTGATCGTCACGCTGCCGTCCGGATCGCGCGGCAGAGTCGTCTCCCACTCGGGATTGGCGACGTAGTCGGTCGTTCCGTTGGCTCGCCAATGCGGATAGCCGGGCTTCCCGTCGACTCGTTCCATCAGCTCGCCGGCGGTCGGATCATCCGGCGGCATCGGCGGATGGTCTTCCGAGAAGGGGTGGTACATGCGGCTGCGCGGATCGGGGTCGAGTTCCATGCCGGGGAGCGCCCAGCGCGGATCGGAGGCCTTCTCGGCGATCAGCAGCGCCGCATCGACATCCGCCTGGCGGCGATAGTACGACCGATGACATCCGGTCGCCGCAAAGATCAGCAACAGCAGCAGCCACGGGCGAAGCGACGCGACTCGGGAATGCCCGGACGTGATGAGACGGTAGGAGCGATTCATGCCGCGGCTCCTCGCTGCGAGTCGGAAGCGTCGGAATCAGGTCGGTCGGCACGAGGGACCGAGTCCCCCTGCTCGCAACCGGCGATGAGCGCGTCGAGATCGTCCGCCAGTCGGCGACGCTGCTCGGCCGTCCAGCCGAGCCCGGTCGCCAACCCGCCGTCGGCGATCCGCCGATCCGACTCGGCCAGGTGGTCGAGTCCGAGGGGCGAGAGGCGGAGGAACTGGCGGCGGCGGTCCGATTCGGAACGGCGGACTTCGAGCCAGCCGCGCTGCCGCAACCGCTCGACGACCGAGCTGAGCTGAGCCGGCGAGAGGCCGACGAGGCCGGCGAGCGAGCCTTGAGGAAGTCCGGCATCGCCGAGTCGGCGGCAGGCACCGAGAATCAGGAAGTCGGTTTCCGAGAGTTCGCTGTCCGCGAGTCGTTCGGAGAACCAGCCTTTGAGCAGGCGGTGCGCCTGATGGAGCCGGCGGACCAGCCCCGCGAATTCGGATGCGATCGAGAGGTCGTCCATGACCGTCCTGCGAGCGGAGTGCGATGGGAACCGATCCGCGATCGGATCGATTCGCCGGGAAACCGTTCGGGCCCGATCGATTCGGACGACATATCCTTCGCCGCCGGATCGATCGCTGACGGAAGATTCGGCACCGAACGATTGCTCGCTGAAACGATTCTGACGATTCTAGAAGAGGGCCGGTCGGAGGCGGGTGCGACGAACGCCGACGACTTCCCGTAAGCCGTTGTCGGAACGACGCTTAGCGAACGTCCCGGCGACTCCGATTCGTTGACACTTCAAATTGCCCAGCTTATCATCGAGCGATGGTCGTCTCGGCCCCGGTCCGCACCGGGTTCGAGGGGGCCGGGCTGCCGAGATCGGCGGTCGTCCCTTCGAGCGTCCGAACGACTCTTCTCTCTCCGGCTCGAGAACCTGCGATGGACTCCGATCTGCTGCGTTGGATCCTGCTCGGCGTCTTCGTCCTGGGCTGCATCTTCTTCATCGTGCTGTTGGTGCTCGGAGCCAAGACCTGGCGCGTGCTCCACATCCTGAGCGTGCTGTTCGTCTTCGCGTCGACGGCGACCTTCGCCGTCTTCTTCGCGATGACGACCAAGACGACGCTCGCCTGGCGCGAGATTGCCGCAACGAATCGAGCGGCGGCCGAGAAGGGGGCAGCGGATGTCGAGCGATTGACTTACGGCGAGGTCGGCAGCGAGTACTCGACCGAGTCGTTGGTCGGAGCGCAGAGTCGATTGGGGCGCGAACTGGTCGGACGCGGACGCGTCTGGCGCAATGCAGCGGGGCAGGTCCAGGGAAATAACCTGGTCGTCACGCTCGCTCAGGCGACGGCCGAAGACGGCACCGAACTGCCGACGGCGACGATCGAGGCGGGCTCGCCGGTCTTCGTCTTTCTGGAAGGCGAACTGACCAGCGGCCTGAATCCGGCGCTCAACGGCATCCGTGTTCCGCAGCGGTATCTGGGCGAGTTCAACACGCTCGCACCCCAGGGGAACATCGTCACGCTCGAACCGATCCTGACCTTCTACCGCACCGACGAGTTCCCCGGTCCGATCGGAGTCGTCGTGTACGAGAAGATGCCCGGGGATCGCTCGGACGTGCTGGTCCAGGCGGAGCGGAACGCGGCCGATCCGGTCCAGACGCGTCAGCTGCTGGTCAACGAGGTCTTTCCGCCCGGCTTCTTCAACATCACCCCCGAGATTCTCGATCCGGCATCGCCGACCTTCGACCAGTCGATCGCGGCCCGCTACGAGCGGCTGATCGACGAGTACCAGTTCGACGGCATGGCGGTCGGCGATATCGCCGCGGCGATCGCGACGTTGACGGGAGCGGTCGGTAATCCGGGGATCTTCCCGCGGATCCGTTCCGAGTTCGACATGGCTCCGAACGAGACCTGGATCGAGCTCGAGCTGCTGAAGCCGTACGTGCTCGACGTCGACGCGCCGAACGCCGGAGGCGACGAGGATGTGCGCCGAACGGCGGTCGGTCGCGGTTTCTACGATCCGAAGGGACTCGCCATCTCGGCCGACCTCCGACTGGAACGGGACGTCGAACTGAAGCCGGGGGACGTCGTGCTGGTCGACAAGGTGACTGCCGAAGACGGCTACAAGGACTCGAACGGCACCCCGATCGAATCGCTGGTCGCACAAGGGATCGGTCGTCGCGTCGGCATCCGGTACTTCCGCCAGCTGAACGACTATGGACTGATGTTCCGCGAACTGAACCTCGCGAAGTATCGGCTCGACAATCTGATCGAGAAGGAATCCGAGAAGCTGGCGATTCTCCAGGCGAGCGTCGCTCGAAGCGAGCAGCACCTGAGGACGAACGAAGGTCTGCAGGAAAAGCTCCGCTTCGATGTCGACAGCCTGACTCGGGATGTCGAGACGGTGACGACCCATCTGGCCAAGCTCGAAGCACTCCTCGCGGCTCGCCGCCAGAAGATCAACGAGCTCTTCGTCCAGACCCAGGGGCTCGCTCGCCGCAAGGCGGAGCTCGAGGAAGAGCTGGTTCGCCGCGTCGATTCGGCGACCGCATCGGCGACCGCAGTGCAGTGATGCCGCACGGCCGTCGGCTTCGGCCGCACCAGTCGTTGCTCGGCAAGTCGAGCTGATGTCCCCGATGCTGAAACGAGGCCCCGGCACTCCGGGGCCTCGGTCGTTTCTTGCCCCTCCGCGGTGCACGGCTAGGCCGTTCGGGCAGGCCGACCGAGGGGATGGTCGGCGCGTCGCGGGGATCGGCGATGGCGGATCGCAAACTGCTGTTTGCAACACCGGATGAAATCTCTACAAACCGCGTTGTCGAGACGGGAACTCGGAGCCGGCCGATTCGATCGATCGGTCCGGCGGCCTGCGATCCGTGGCGTTGCCGATGCCGGCAATTCGGCCGCGTTCGCTCCGGAGCGACGAGCGACTCGACGACCGGCACGGGAGATGCCCGCGTTCGCCGGCCACGACTTCGGCGGCCGTCCCGATCGGAACGATCGGCGGTTCGTCCGCAGCCCGAAACCACCGCCCGCCGCGGGCAATCGACTTCGTCAAGGAGGATGAACTTGAAGACCGCAACTCGCATGCTGGCGGCGCTGCTGCTGGCGACCTGTTTCCATTCGGCGCTGGCCGCCGTCGCCGCTGCGCAGCAGGACGGCCAGACCGGTCTCGTCGCGGTGATCGACGTCGCCAAGGTCTTCGCGGCCCACAAGGGGCACGCGGCCAAGATGGACGCGATCAAGGCCGAGATCGAAGCGTTCGAGAAGGAATTCCGCGAGAAGCGGCAGTCCTTCGCCGCTCAGGTCCAGACGCTTCAGGGGCTGGTCGGTCAGCCGAACTACAAGGAAGAGGAAGCGAACCTGGCCCGCAAGGAAGCCGACATGACGATCGAGGCGAACCAGCGTCGCCAGGACATCGTCAACCGCGAGGCGCAGATCTACTTCGAGACGTATCAGCACGTCTCGCAGACCGTCGCCCGTCTCTGTCAGACCTACAACATCTCGCTGGTCATCAACTACGACAGCTCCGAGATCGATCCCAACAGCCGCGAGTCGGTGATCAAGGGAGTCAATCGGAACGTCGTCTTCCAGCGCGATCTGGATCTGACCGGCATGGCGATCGAGATGGTCAACGCTCCGGGGAACTGACCCCCGTCGACCTCGCTCGCCGCCCTCCGCGAACCGACGGCCCCTGCGCTCGCCATGAGCTCGGGGGCCGTTCGCGTTTCCTTGACGGAGCTTCATCCTTAGCCCGTCACTCCTTCGGCGCGTCCTTTTCGGGCGAGCCTTTCCCGGGAGATCGCGCCGCCGCGGCAGCTGCCACCAGCTCGCCCAGTCGCCGATCGAACTCCCCTCGCGTCAGCACCTCGTCGCACTCGGCTCGCCGCGCCTCGCGGAGCGCATCGATCATCACGTGCCCCGCATACGCGACGATCTTCGCCTCGGTCGTCGCGCGCAGCTCGCGGACCAGCTCGTCGATCGGCTTCCATGCCAGATGCAGATCGACCGCGATCAGCGTCGCCGGCTCAGGGAGCCCCGCCGGATCGAACGATCCGGGAGCCAGGCGGAAGCGCAGGCCGAGCGGTTCGGCGGCGAGCTTCACGCGCGAGGCGAACATCAGGTCGTTCGAGACGAGCACGATCATGAAGGACTCCGTCGGTAGTCGTCGATCGTCGTGGGCCGTCGGTCGATCGCAGGAGAGCGCCGGCTCGGACGGCGGAGGCCGGCCGCAACGAGTCGCCTCGTTCAGATCGCCCCCTTGCCTCGCTGCGAGCCGCCGATCTCGATCGCGTCGACCAGCGGGAGGACCATCACCTTGCCGTCGCCGAACTCGCCGTCGGTTCCGGTCCGCGCAATCCGCTGCAGCGTCTCGATCGTCGGTTCGACGAAATCGTCGTTGACCGCGATCTCGAGCAGGACCTTCCGCAACAGGTTGACCTGATATTCGACTCCCCGATAGCTCTCGGTCCGCCCGCGCTGCCGGCCGTAGCCCTGCGCATCGCAGAGCGTGATCCGCTCGACGCCGATCTTCTCGAGCGCCTCCTGCACGGCTCGCAGCTTGGTCGGGCGGATCATGGCGATGATCAGTCGCAACGGAATCGTCTCCGGAGTTCGGTTCGGTCGCAGCGAGCGAACGACCGATTTCAACTCCAATCCCCCGCCGCCGCAACCTCCCCGTCGCGACGGGCGGGGAACGGAGTTGTCGGGGCGGGCTGGAGGCACGGAGGACCCCTGCGCTGGCGCTACGGGCTGGGAGGACACGGAGGACCCCTGCGCTTGGCGCTACGGGCTGGGAGGGCGCGGAGGACCCCTTGCTGACGCGGCGGGCTGGGAGGGCGCGGAGGACCCCTGCGCTTGGCGCTACGGGCTGGGAGGGCACGGAGGACCCCTTGCTGACGCGGCGGGCTGGGAGGGCGCGGAGGACCCCTGCGCTTGGCGCTACGGGCTGGGAGGGCACGGAGGACCCCTTGCTGACGCGGCGGGCTGGGAGGGCGCGGAGGACCCCTGCGCT
>CAZZBI010000247.1:0-8375 GCA_964652385.1 uncultured Pirellulaceae bacterium
GCACGAGCGAGGAGTTCGAGCAGGTTGATGTCGATCAGGAAGTTCTGACCGAGTCGATGATCGGGCTCGAGCCCCACCTCGCGAAATCGTCGAGTCAGGTACGAGACGGTTTGACGCGGAGGCTGGTTCATGCGGAATCGGCGCGAGGCGGAACTGAGGAAATCGACGGACCCGGCATTGTCGCCGATTCCCCGCCCGACCGATAGGACCCCCGAAATCGCTCTCGTCGTGCGACCGACCCCGGTCACAGCGCCTTGTCGTAGTGCGACCGACCCCGGTCGCAGCATTTTTCGATCCGAGGTCACTGAGGGCCCCTGCGCTTGGCGCTACGGGCTGGAAGGAACACGGAGACCCCTTGCTGGCGCTGCGGGCTGGGGACGCGGCGGGCTGATCGGCCGTCGTCGGATGCGGCATCCTGCGGGGTGTCCTTCGTTCCGCTTATCATGCCGCTACTCCCACCTCGCACTGGGGCTCGTCCCCTCACCTTCGCTCAACCACAGGACCAAGCCGATGTCTGCTGCGGCATTGCGATTCGTCCGACGGACGACACCCCCGCGACTCGCGTTCGCTGTCGGCCGGCTGCTTGTCGTCGCGACGCTCGTGTTCGGTGTTGCCTCGCGGGCGCCGGCCGGTCCGATCGCCAGTGACGGGCCCGACGACAATCGTCCCGCATCGGTCCGACCGATTCCGCCGGTCGGCAAGCCGCAAGAGGCCGCGACCCTCGAACGGCTTCGGACGGCAACCGCCGAGCTCGCGACGCGTCTGGAGCGCTTCCGCGAAACGGGTGCGGCCGAGCTCCGACCGCTTTGGACCGACGTCGAGATCTTTCGTCGAGCCGTGCGGATCGCGGTCGATCAGGACGGCTTCTTCGGCGATCAGGAGGTGGCAGTTGCCGAGCGGTTGTTGGCCGAGGGGGCGAAACGTCTCGAACAATTGGAGCGGGGCGAAGCGCCGTGGACTCGGGCCAGCGGACTCGTCGTCCGCGGTTACGTTTCGCAGCTCGACGATTCCGTGCAGCCGTACGGCCTGGTGATTCCGACCGGCTGGAGCCCCGACGCGACTCGACCGATGCCGCTCGATCTCTGGTTCCATGGGCGCGGCGAAACGCTCGGCGAGCTGCAGTTTCTCGATCAGCGGATGACCCAGCCGGGTCAGTTCGCGCCGGCCGAGGCGATCGTGCTGCATCCGTACGGCCGCTACTGCAACGCCAACAAGTTCGCCGGCGAAGTCGACGTCTACGAGTCGCTCGAATCGGTCCGAGGCCGCTATCGGATCGACGACGACCGGATCGCGGTCCGCGGCTTCTCGATGGGAGGTGCCTCGGCGTGGCACCTGGCGGTACACGATCCGGGACGCTGGGCGGCCGCGAATCCGGGAGCCGGATTCTCGGAAACTCCCGAGTTCCTGCAGACCTTTCAGGGCGAGACGCTGACACCGTATTGGTGGGAGCGGCGACTGTGGCGCTGGTATGACGCGACCGACTGGGCATCGAACCTGCGTCATGTCCCGACGGTCGCCTACTCCGGCGAGCAGGATCGCCAGATCCAGGCGGCCGATGCGATGAGTCGCGCGGCGGCGGCCGAGGGACTCGGCCTGGTCCATCTGATCGGGCCCGACACCGGCCACTCTTATCACCCTGCGACGGCGGTCGAAACGGAACGGCGCCTCCGTCGACTGGTCGAACTCGGTCGCCGCAGCATGCCGCGCGAGATCGACTTCGTCACGTACACGCTCCGCTATCCGCGTCTGGGCTGGATCGAGGTGCAGGGGCTCGCGGAACATTGGGAGCGAGGGCGAGTGCGCGGGCGACTGACCGACGGCGCGATCGAACTCGAGGTCGATGGAGTCACGGCGCTCGACCTGATCTTCGATCCCGGCACCTTCCCGTTCGTGTCGGAACCCGAGATACGAGTCCGACACCGCCGTCAGGATCGGACGATCGAGTCGGTAATCACGTTCGGAGACGGCTCGCTCCCTACGACGACCTTGCTGGCGACCGATCGCTCGTGGCATTGCCGCCTGGTCGCCGGCGAGAACGGCTGGCGACTGAGAACCGACGCCGACGAGATCGGACTGCGGAAGCGCCCCGGTCTCCAGGGACCGATCGACGATGCGCTGATGGGGTCGTTCCTGTTCGTCGAGCCGACCGGGACCAGTCCGCAGGCCGAAGCCGATCGCTGGGCTCGGAGCGAGATGGAGCGAGCGGTCATCCAGTGGCGGCGCCATTTCCGCGGCGAGGTGCGCCGAGTCAAGGATGTCGAAGTCACCGACGAGATGATCGCGCAGCACCATCTGATCCTGTGGGGGGATTCTTCGAGCAATCGCGTCTGGCAACGTCTCGAGAATCGTCTGCCGATCCGCTCCGACGGCAACGCGTGGATCGTCGGCGATCGCCGATTCGACGCCGCGACGCACGCACCGATCTTCGTCTATCCCAATCCGGAAGCTCCGCATCGCTACGTCGTCGCCAACAGCTCGTTCACCTTTCGCGAGTACGCCTATCTGAACAACGCGCGTCAAGTTCCGGTGCTCCCGGATTGGGCGATCGTCGCCCTCGACGAACCGGCGGGATTCGTCTATCCGGGACGGATCGCGGCCGCCGATTTCTTCGACGAAACGTGGCAGGTGAAGCTGCCGATTCCCGAGCCGGTACGCGTCGAAGCCGATCCGCCGTTCGTCGATCCGACGACTCGGCAAGGAGCCGTCTTGCCGCCCGCCTCGGACCTCGATACCGACGTCTCCCGCTGCGATGACGATCCGCTTGCCGTCGCAGCCGACTCTCGCGACGACCCGGTCAAGCTCGAAGATCGCCGCTCGCTCGGCGAACCGGTGCACGGAGCGGCTCGTTCTCCTCGCGACGAAGCCGACGAGCGATTCTGGCTCGAAAACGCGATCGTGCGGCATGGGTTCTCGATCGACGAGATCCGTGCGGCGACCGGACTGTCGGCCGAACGAATCCGCGAAGTGGCGAGTCGCGAAGGGTTCGTGCCGTTCGGCGGGGCCGAACGACAGCCGGACGAACCGCTGACGACCTTGCCGTATCCGGGAGGGCGACATCCGCGGATCGGGTTTCTCGACGGTGCCGTTCGTCCGCAGCGCGAGACGAAACTGAGCGTCTTTGCGCCGTGGGATCGCACGTCGTACGTCGTCGCCGACTTTCCTGAGGCGATCTGGTCCGATCGCGGGCTGACCTATCTGGCTCACACCCACATCGACACGATCTGGAGTCGCGACGGCATCGAGCTCGAACCGCACGAATGGCGACGCACGGCGGAAGCGACCTGGCTCTCCGAACGGACCCTCCCCGACGGGCTGCAGTTCGGCAACGAGGCGTTGGCGCTTCCTGATCAGGTCGCCTTTCGGATGTGGCTGATCAACGGCAGCGATGCGCCTCGCTCCGATCTGCGGGTGCAGAACTGCGTAATGCTCAAGGGGGCCGCGGGATTCGATCAGCAGACCGACGACAACAAGATCTACCGCGGGCGATTGTGCGCCTGCGGCGATCCGACCGGGCGTCGCTGGGTGATCGTCGGTTGGGAGCCGATCGATCGCGCCTGGGGGAATCCTCCCTGCCCATGCCTGCATGCCGATCCGAAGTTTCCCGACTGTGCGCCGGGGGAGCAACGCGAACTCTTCGGCCGTCTCAGCTTTTACGAAGGGGAGGCGATCGAGGAAGAACTGCAGCGGATCGAACGCCTCGACTGGCGCGAGCCGTGGTCACGATTGCCGGAACGCGATTGAGGAGCGAGCGAGCCGAAACCGAGGGGACGGCGATCGCCTGTCCGATGCTGGGGAACGAAGGATGCCGCTTCGTTTCCCGAACCCTAGCCTGGCCGACGGAGTCTCCAACTCTTGAACGACGACCTGCGAGCGATCGACCTTCGACTGTCGGGGCGCGAGACGATCGCCGTCGAGCGGCTGGAAGCGTGGTGCGGCATCTCGTCGTACAGCCGGGATGTCGGCGGACTGTGGCGCATGTCCGAAAAGCTGCTCGGGGCGCTCGAGGAGTTTCCGGCCGAGGTCGACGTGCGTTCGCTCCCTGACGAGACGACGATCGACGACCGGGGAGAGTCAGTCGCACAGCCGCTCGGACGTCTGATCGTCGCCCGCTGCCGCCCCGAGGCGCCGCGTCAGGTGCTGCTCGGCATCCACTACGACACCGTCTATCCGTCCTTATCGCACGACCGGATCCGTCCTCTCGACGGACGTCGACTGGCGGCCCCCGGCGGAGCCGATGCGAAGGGGGGCATCGTCGTGATGCTCGAGGCGCTGCGGGCTTTCGAGGGGACCGACGCGGCCGGTGATCTCGGTTGGGAGCTCTTCCTGAATCCCGACGAGGAGCTCGGCTCTCCCGGCTCGCGCGAGTACCTGGCCGGAGCGACGGGGCGCTTCGATCTCGCGCTGCTGTTCGAGCCGGCGCTCCCCGACGGCGCCCGCGTCTCGGCGCGCAAGGGCTCAGGGAACTTCACGCTGGTCGTCGACGGCCGAGCAGCGCATGCGGGGCGCGACTTCGCCGCCGGGCGGAACGCGGTCGTTCATGCGTCGCGTCTGATCGAGCGGCTCGACCGATTCAACGGCCGCTTCGGCGACTCGACCTTCAATGTCGGCCGGATCGTCGGCGGCGGCGCGTCGAATGTCGTGCCGGACCGCGCCGTCGTCCGACTGAACGTCCGCGTCGACCGGACCGAACGGATCGGATCGATCGATCACGCACTGAACGAGCTGGTCGAGGAGTTCGGTGCGGCGGAGGGGTACGGTTGTCGCCTGCACGGCGCGATCACCAGTCCGCCGAAGCGCCTGGATGCCGATGCCGAGCGGCTGATCGGGCTGTTCGACGAGGTCGACCGGGCGATCGGTCCGTCGCCGAGGTCGTGGTGCGAGACAGGGTCGTGGCGCGAAACGGGGGGCGTCTGTGACGGGAACAAGTTGGCGGCCGCGGGCATTCCGAACGTCGACACGTGCGGGCCGATCGGCGGCGAGCTGCACAGCGAGCGGGAGTGGGTGGCGCTCGATTCGCTGATCGATCGGGCTCGCCGCGCCGCACTGATCCTGGCTCGACACGCTCGCGGGACGAGCGGCCTTTCCCGCTTCGACCGCCTCGGGAACAATGCTGCCGACGGGTGACGAGGCGTATCGACGATCCGCCTCGGGCCGTTTCGGTTGCCGTCAGCCGCCGAGCGACCGTCGCCACGCAAGATCGCCGCCGAGGAATACCGCATGTCCGCCGACGCTCCGCTCCCGTTTCAGGACGACCCGCGAGTCGCTCAGGCGATCGCGCTGCTCGATCAGGTCGTCGCCGAAGCCGGTCGCGACCTGAACGACGTCCGCGCTGCCGATCCGGCCAAGGCCGGCGTCTATCGCGCGCGACTCGAAGAGTTCGCCAAGCTGCGAGCCGGAGCGCTCTACTATCCGTACCTGGCGACCGGCCGCGGATACGGGCCCTACGTCGAACTGGCGGATGGAAGCGTCAAGCTCGACTTCATCAACGGAATCGGCGTGCATGGTTTCGGCCATGCGCATCGAGCGATGCGGCATTGCGGGGTTCGAGCGGCGCTCTGCGACACGGTGATGCAGGGGAACCTGCAACAGGCGGATGCAAGCGTCGATCTCTGCCGGCGACTGGTCGATCTGGCTCGTGCCGGCGGCGCCGCGATCGAACATGTCGCGATCTCGACCAGCGGCGCGATGTCGAACGAGAATGCGCTCAAGCTCGCGTTCCATGCGCGCCCCGGTCGCAATCGGCTGCTGGCGTTCGAACGCTGCTTCGCCGGCCGAACGCTGGTGCTCAGTCAACTGACGGACAAGGCGGCGTTTCGGGTCAACCTGCCGACCGACGTTCCGATCGACTACTTGCCGTTCTGCGACGCGAACGACGTCGCCGGATCGATCGAGCGGACGCTCGCCGCGATGCGCCGCCATGTCGGGCGCTACCCGAATCGCCACGCCGCGATCTGGTTCGAGCTGGTTCAGGGAGAAGGGGGCTACAATGTCGGCGACCGGTCGTACCTGCATGCGATCTGCGCCGAAGCGAAAAAGCTCGGCATCCCGATCGTCTTCGACGAGGTGCAGACGTTCGGACGAACGACTCGGCCGTTCGCGTTCCAGCACTTCGGTCTGGACGAGTACGCCGAACTGGTGACGGTCGGCAAGATCACGCAAGCCTGTGCGACGCTCTTCTCGGCCTCGTTCGCGCCGGGCCCGGGTCTGATCAGTCAGACGTTCACCGCCGGAACGTGGGAACTGCTCGCGGCGATCGAGGTGCTCGATCGGATGGCGGCCGGAGACCTGTTCGGCCCGGAGGGCTCGAACGCGCGGCTGCACGCGCGGTTTGCGTCCGGCCTGGAACGGATCGCCGAGCGGACCGACGGAGCGATTCGAGGCCCCTGGGGAATCGGCGGCATGATCGCGCTGACGCCGCTCGACGGGCGATCCGATCAGGCGAAGCGTCTGGCGGAGCTATGCTTCGACGAGGGGCTGATGGGCTTCGTCGCCGGTGCCGAGCCGACTCGACTTCGTTTCCTTCCGCCGCTGTTGGCGATCGACGATGCGATGATCGACCGGGCGCTCGAGCTGCTCGGCCGAGCGGTCGGACGTCTGGTCGCCGAGTTCCCTCGCTAGGCCTCGTCGCGCCGTGTCGGCGCTCGACCGAGCGGCGCGGGTAGACCGCGCCGTGCGGATCGGTCGAGGCGTTCGGGCTCTGCGGAGCCGGTCGGGTCCTGCTCAGGAGAGTCGCAACATGCTGGTGATCCGAACCGCCTGTGTCGCCGATCTCGAGCCGTTGTACGAGCTGATCGCTTCGTCGACCTACGGACTGACGACGCTGAAGATCTCGAAGGATCAGCTGCACGAACGGCTGGAGGAGAGCGAGTTCGCGTTCCGCCGCAAGCCGAAACGGCCTGCCGGACAGCCGTACGTCTTCGTGATGGAGGATCAGGCGCACGGAAAACTGGTCGGCACCTGCGCGATCTACTCGAAGGTCGGCGGCTTCGAACCGTTCTACTCGTACCGGATCGAGACGACGACGACCAGCAGCGAAGCGCTGCAGGTAACCAAGGAGGTCGCGATCCTGCACCTGATCAAGGAGCACGACGGACCGACCGAGATCGGCAGTCTCTACTTGGCTTCCGACTATCGCGGCGCCGGCAACGGACGTCTGTTGTCGCTGTCACGGTTCCTGTTCATCGCCTCGTTCCCCGATCGTTTCGACTCCGAAGTGATCGCCGAAATGCGCGGCGTCGTCGACGAACAGGGGAAGAGCCCGTTCTGGGAAGCGATCGGTCGGCACTTCTTCGATGTCGAGTTTCCGAAGGCCGAGACGATGACCACCGTCTCGAAGAACTTCATCGCCGATCTGATGCCGAAGCATCCGATCTACGTCACGCTCCTTCCCGAGGCGGCTCAGCAGACGATCGGCAAGGTCCATCCTCAGACCGAACCGGCGCTGGCGCTGCTCGAGAAGGAAGGTTTCGCGCGACGCGGGCTGATCGACATCTTCGACGGCGGGCCGGTCGTGCATTGCTCCCGCGACGGCATTCGGACCGTGCGCGAAAGCCGAGCGACGACGATCGTCGCGATCGAGGAGAGCGTCGCGGGCGAGACACGGTTGATCTCGAACGGGCGCGAAGCGGGGTTCAGGTGCTGTCTCGGTTCCGTCGGCGAGCGCGGGGGCGAAGGGGGCGTCATCGATCGGGTCACGGCACTGAGCCTGGGAATCAAGGTGGGCGAGTCGATCCGACACGCGCCGCTCAAGTAACCGAGAGCGCGTCGCCCGGCGCTGAACCGACCGCGTCGAACGAGGATCGCCGCGTCGACGAGAGTCTTCGAAGCCACCAGAGCACGACCAGCGAGGCGGACGATGGGACATCGGGATCATTACATCGGCGGCAAGTGGCTGACCGGATCGGGCGCCTCGCTCGCGTCCCGTTCGCCGATCGGCGACGACGTCGTCTGGCAAGGGACCGCGGCCACCGACGGCGAAGTCGATCTGGCGGTCGAAGCGGCTCGACGGGCGCTAGGCGGCTGGAGCGAGGTGTCGTTTGCCGCGCGCTGCGAGATCGCCAGGCAGTTCGCGGCGCTGGTGAAGCGTCATGAGGAGGTCTTCTCGCGGCTGATCAGTCGCGAGATGGGGAAGCCGCTGTGGGAGTCGCGGACCGAGGCGGCGGCGGTCATCGGCAAGGTCGATCTCTCGATCCGCGCCTGGAACGAACGCCGCGCTGAACAGGAAGAAGTGATCGGCGACGGGCGAGCCGTGGTGCGCTATCGACCGCACGGCGTGCTGGCGGTTCTCGGCCCTTTCAACCTGCCGGCTCATCTTCCGAATGGTCACATCGTGCCGGCGCTGCTGGCCGGAAACACGATCGTCTTCAAGCCGAGCG
>CAZZBI010000248.1:0-8342 GCA_964652385.1 uncultured Pirellulaceae bacterium
CTGGCAGCCGTTTCAGGACGACAACGGAGTCAGCGGCCACGCGTTCATGGGAGCGTTTCCGTTTCTGGTCGCGGCCGACATGACCGAGAACCGGTGGCTGAGGACCGGCCTGATCGCCTCATCGACGCTCTGCGGTCTGTCGCGAATCAATGACGAGCAGCATTACGCGTCGCAGGTGATTCTCGGCTGGACCGTCGCGTATCTGGCGAGCGGCGCGATCGCGCGGAGCGAAGGGAGTCCGCGGCAGTGGCGTCTGATCGGATGGCAGGACCAACAGGCGCAAGGGATCGGCATCGAACGGCGTTGGTAGCCGCGGGAAGACAGAGCGGCGCGTTGTTTCTCGCCGCGGCGTGATCTACAACCAGTCGCTGCGGAAGCGTCGTTGCCGACGTTCGTCGGCAAGTTTCGCCTCCGGACCGGAGCGGCGACGATGCGCAATCGACGGGAACTGTTGCGAGCCGGTGGAGCGGCGGCGCTCGGGCTGACGCTCTCGCGATTCCTGAAGGCTCAGGAAGCGCAGCGAGACGGCTTCGCGTCGAAGGCGGACGCCTGCATCGTCATCTATCTGAACGGCGGTCCCAGTCATCTCGACATGTGGGACATGAAGCCGGACGGCCCGGTCGACATCCGCGGCGAGTTCCAGCCGATCGCCACGTCCGTTCCCGGTGTGCAGCTCTGCGAACATCTGCCTCGGCTGGCGCGTCAGATGCACCGGACGACGCTGATCCGTTCGATGCAGCACAGCGTCAACAATTCGCATGCGGCTGCGGTCTACGCGGCGTTGACCGGACATGATCGCGGGGAACAGGGGGGAGGGGCCCAGCCGACCGATCATCCCGCTCCCGGTTCGGTCCTCGCGAAACTTCGGCCTCCCACCGGCGCAGTCCTGCCGTACGTCGCCCTGCCGTACAAGACTCAAGAGGGAGCGGGAGGGCCGCTGCAGCCCGGCTTTCTGGCCGGGTTCCTCGGCGCCAGTCATGATCCGTTCTGGATCCTCGACGATCCGAACCGCCCCGAGTTCCGCGTCAGGAATCTCGCTCCGGCCGACGGCCTGACGGCCGATCGCCTGTCGCATCGCCAGCAATTGCTCAGCGGCCTGGATCGAGGGCTCGATCAACGGAGCGAACGGAGCCTGGGGGCGCTCGATGCGTTCCGCCATCGGGCGTTCGACCTGCTGACGACCGACGGCGTGCAACGCGCGTTTCGACTGGACGACGAGTCCCCGGAGTCGCGCGAACGCTACGGCCGGAACGTCTACGGACAGAGCGTGCTGCTGGCGCGGCGATTGATCGAGGCGGGGACGCGGTTCGTCACGATGAGCTGGGCTCCCGACGCCAACGCGACCTGGGACACGCACGGCAACAACTTTCAATCGCTGCGCAACACGTTGCTGCCGCAGTTCGATGCCGCCTGCAGTTCGCTGATCGAGGATCTGGCCGATCGAGGGCTGCTGGAGCGGACGCTCGTCGCCGTGCTCGGCGATTTCGGACGGACGCCGAAGATCAATACCGCAGCGGGGCGCGATCACTGGAACGCCTGCTACTCGATCCTGCTCGCCGGCGGCGGAGTGACTCAGGGTGCGGTGATCGGCGCCAGCGATCGGAGCGGCGCGACGCCGATCGAGAATCCGATCTCGCCGGGCGATGTCGTCGCCACGATGTACCGACTGCTCGGCATCGATCCGCTGACCACGATCTACGACCCGCTCGAACGCCCGCAGACCGTCGTCCCGAACGGACGGGTGCTGCATGAGCTCATCGCTTGAGGGGCTGAGTCGCGGAGACGCGGAGGGGCAGAGGCGCGGAGTCGCTGAGTGAGACGCGGAGGGCGGAGGAGGCACTGGCCGGAGTTTTCTCACGGAGACGCTGAGAGAACTGAGGCACGGGGCTCCGTGACTTGCAGCCCGTAGCGCCAAGCGCAGGGGTCCTCTGTGCCTTGGCTCTGTGCCTTGCAGCCCGTAGCGCTAAGCGCAGGGGTCCTCTGTGCCTTGGCTCCGTGCCTTGGTTCCGTATCTTGGCTCCGTGCCTTGGCCGCTTTGCCCTGGCTTGACGGGTGCGTTGCCTGAGGCGGATCATTGCGGCTTCGGCGCGGGCGCTTCGGCGATGGTCGTTGCGCGCGCGATGGACTTTCCTTCCCGACGGAATCCGAATCGATGATCGTTTCGCCTCTGAAGTCCCGTCGTGCGCCGGTCGCCGTCGCGACCTGCGGTCTGGCTCTGCTCGCTCTGCTTGCCGGAGCATCGGCATCGCTCGCTCAGCCGGCGACCGCCGATCGGTCCGAGACGCCGTCGCGGATGTCCCCGGAGCTGCTCTGGAAGCTGGGGCGAATCGGGGCGCCGACCGTCGCTCCCGACGGTTCGATCGTCGTCTGGACGGTGCGCCGTTACGACCTGGCCGAGAACTCGGGGACGAGCGATCTGCAGATCGCCTCGACCGACGGCGGTCCGGTTCGGACGCTGCTTACCGGCTGGAAGTCGCTGAGCGACCTGCAGTTCGCCGGCAATGGGGAGGAGGTCGCGCTCTGGTTCGTCGGCCGCCATGAAGGGATCGAGCCGGATGCACCGCAGCTCTTCCGGGTTCCGGTCAACGAGTTGCTGGCCGATCCGACGATGCTCGATCCGCATCAGCTGACGGCCTACGCGGATGGAGTCGCCAATCTGAAGGTCGCTCCGAACGGCACGCGCTTCGTCTTCACGCGCGACGTCAAGCTCGACCAGACGGTCAACGAGTTGTATGCCGATCTGCCGAAGGCCGACGCGCGGATCATCGATTCGCTGATGTTCCGGCACTGGAACGCCTGGCATGACTACGCGTACTCGCATCTGCACGTCGCCGAGGTGCGGGATCTGCAGGTCGGAGCCGAGCGTGATCTGATGGCGGGGCAGCGCAACGATTCGCCGGTCGGTCCCTTCGGAGGTGCCGAGCAGATCGCATGGGCTCCCGATTCGCAGCATGTCGTCTACACGACGAAGATCGCGCCGTTTCCGGCGGAGTCGACCGATTCGAGCCTTTGGATGGTCGACGTCATCAGCGAATCGCCCGCTCGACTGCTGACCGACGACCGTCCGGGATACGACAACGATCCGTTCTTCTCGGCCGACGGCCGGCTGCTCGGCTACCATTCGATGGTCCGACCGGGGTTCGAGGCGGATCGGAATCGGGTCATGCTGCTCGATCCGGCGACCAACAAGCTGATCGAGGCGACCGAGGGGCTCGATCAATCGGCTCAGGCGACTCGCTTCTTCGGCGATGATCTGTTCTTCAACAGCGACATCGACGGCACGACTCAGATCTTTCGACTGACGCCGGGCGGAGCGATCTCGCAGGTGACTTCCGGCGACTTCAACTGGTCGCTCGTCGAGGTGCTGCCGGGCGGAGAAGCGGCGATCGCCCTGCGTCAGTCGATGCTCCGTCCCGACGAACTGTTCCGCATCGACCTGACCGATCCGAACGCCGAAGCGGTCGCGATCAGCCACGTCAACGACGAAATCTACGCGGGGCTGGAACTGCCGACCTTCGTGCGGCGCCAGGTCACGGCGACCGACGGCCAGACGATTCTCTGCTGGGTCGCGCTCCCGCCCGACTTCGATCCGAACGACGGCAAGAAGTGGCCGCTGCTGCTCTACGCTCAGGGAGGTCCGCAGAGTCAGATCGGACAGTGGTTCTCGTATCGCTGGAACTTCCACCTGATGGCCGCCAAGGGCTATGTCGTCATCGCTCCGAATCGCCGTGGACTTCCCGGCTTCGGCCAGAAGTGGAACGACGACATCAGCGGCGATTGGGGTGGACAGGCGATGCAGGACCTGCTGTCGGCCACCGACGACATCTCGCGCGAACCGTGGATCGACTCGGAGCGGCGCGGAGCGATCGGAGCGAGCTTCGGAGGCTATACGGTCTACTGGCTGATGGGAAACCACCAGCAGCGCTTCAACGCGATGATCGCCCACTGCGGCGTCTTCAATCTGGAATCGATGTACGGATCGACCGAGGAGCTCTTCTTCGTCAATTGGGATCTGAACGGACCTTACTGGTCGAGTCCCGAGACGGCGGCGGAGTACGAGCGATTCTCGCCTCACAAGTTCATCGCCAACTGGGAGACGCCGTTGCTGGTGATCCATGGCGAAAAGGATTTTCGCGTTCCGATCACGCAGGGGATCGAAGCGTTCACCGCCGCGCAGGTCCGGCGGATCCCGTCCCGGTTCCTGTATTTCCCGGATGAAGGACACTGGGTCATGGGCCCGCAGAACTCGGTCCTCTGGCACCGAGTGTTTTTCGATTGGTTGGATCGACATCTGACGAAGTGACGAAGGACGCGAAGGAGAGGCACGGGGCCGAAGCACGGGGACAAGGTAGGGAGACCCCTGCGCTTGGCGCTACGGGCTGACGAGACACGAAGACCAGGCACGGAGAACCCCTGCGCTTGGCGCTACGGGCTGACGAGACACGAAGACGAGGCACGGAGGAACCCTGCGCTTAGCGCTACGGGCTGACGAGACACGGAGCCGAGGCACGGAGGACCCCTGCGCTTAGCGCTACGGGCTGACGAGACACGAAGACGAGGCACGGAGGACCCCTGCGCTTAGCGCTACGGGCTGACGAGACACGGAGCCGAGGCACGGAGGACCACCCCGTGCCTTTCTCCCCTCAGCGTCTCCGTGAGAAAACTCCGGCCGGTGCCTCCTCCGCCCCCCGCGCCTCACTCAGCGCCTCCGCGCCTCCCCCGTGCCTCCGCGACTCTGATCGTTGTTGCGCCGACCGGGCCGGGATAGACTGAACCGTCGATCGACGCCGGTCGCGTCTTGCGCCTCGACCGCTCCCGCCGCTCCGCGAGGTCCGCCCTTCGCGGAGCGGGTCGATCGCCCCGCCTGACCACCTCTCCTCCGGAGATTCCCGCCGATGGTCTTCAGGATCATGTCGGTCGTGCGCTGCGCCGCGGCGTCTCGATCGGTGGCTCTCGGTCTTCTGCTGCTGTTCCCGCTTGCCGGCTCGGTCGCCGCTCAGTCGTCCGAGTCGTCGTCGATCAGCTTCAATCGCGATGTTCGTCCGATCCTGTCGGACAAGTGTTTCGCCTGTCACGGCTTCGACGCCAAGACGCGCGAGGCGGATCTGCGACTGGATGTTCCGGAAGGGGCGTACGATCCGTCGCGAGGCAGGGCGGCGGTCGTTCCGGGAGATCCGGCGGCGAGCGAACTCTGGCTTCGGATCAACGAGACCGATCCCGATCTGCGGATGCCTCCGGCCGCATCGCACAAGGAGCTGAAGCCCGAAGAGCTGGCGACGATCCGTGCCTGGATCGAGCAGGGGGCGAAGTACGAGCGGCATTGGTCGTTCGAGCCGATCGTGCGCCATCCGCTCCCCGAACTGGGCGTCGACGGGCTGTCGCCGATCGACACCTGGCTGCTGGTTCGGTTGCGAGCGCTCGGTCTGGAGTTTTCGCCCGAGGCGGATCGCGAGACGCTGCTGCGACGGGTTTCGTTCGCGCTGACCGGGTTGCCGCCGACGCTCGAGGAGCGACGGCTGTTCCTCGAGGATCAGGAGCCGGGGGCGTACGAGCGGATGGTCGATCGCTACCTCGAATCGCCAGCGTACGGCGAAGAGATGGCGCGGCACTGGCTGGACGTCGCCCGCTACGCCGACACGCACGGCATGCATCTGGACAACGAGCGCCAGACCTGGGCCTATCGCGACTGGGTCGTCGGCGCCTTCAACCGGAACCTTTCGTTCGATCGGTTCACGATCGAGCAGTTGGCCGGGGATCTGCTCCCCGAGCCGACTCAGGATCAGCTGATCGCCACCGGCTTCAATCGCTGCAACGTCACGACGAGCGAAGGGGGGTCGATCGACGACGAACTGATCTATCGCTACGCGGTCGATCGGGCGAGTACGACGATCCAGGCGTGGATGGGTCTGACCGGCGGCTGTGCCGTCTGTCACGACCACAAGTTCGACCCGCTGTCGACGCGCGAGTTCTACTCGATGTACGCGTTCTTCCATTCGGCGGCCGATCCGGCGATGGACGGCAATGCGCTGCTGACGCCGCCGATCCTGAAGATCGAATCGCCCGAGATGAAGCAGCGAGTCGCCGAGATCGATGCGCGGTTGGCGGAGGTCGATCGCCGGATCGCGGAGATCGCGCTCGGTGTCGAGTATGTCGATCCCGCGTCGCTCGATCCGCGTCCGGCGGCCGAGACGACCGAAGCGATCTGGTTCGACGACGCGTTTCCCGAAGGGAACCTGGTCGCCTCGCCCGGACATCCGCCGACCTTCGTCGACGATGCCGGCGGTGCGGCGGTCTTCAGCGGGAGCAAGGCGCTCCGTCGGCAGGATGCCGGCCTGGCTCAGGATGTCTGGAGCGAAGCGAAGGTACCGCTGACGCTGCCGGCGGGAGGGGTCCTGTTCGCCTACGTGCGGATCGACCCGAACGATCCGCCGAAGACGCTGATGCTGCAGTTCCATCGGGACGGCTGGCAGCATCGAGCCGTCTGGGGGGACTACGACGCGATTCCTTGGGGCGCTCCGGGAACGACCGAAAAGGTCCATCTGGGCGAATTGCCGACGGCCGGCGAATGGGTCCGGCTGGAGGTGCCGCTCGAGACGGTCGGCCTCGCTCCGGGCGAACATCTGTCCGGATTCGCGCTGACGCAGTTCGGCGGAACGGTCTGGTGGGACAAGGTCGGCGTCACCGGTTCGTTCGATCCGGCCTCCGATCCGACTCGCTCGTACCTCGCGTGGCGTCCGACTCAGACATCCGCGCCGGTTCCTGCCGAGCTGGCCGAGGGGAGGCCGATCGCCGACGGTTCGGAGGATGCGGCGCTGATGCGTCGTTTCCTGTCGGAGGTCTGCGTGACGACAAAACAGGCGTTCGCCGAGCCGGTGGCGGAGCGGCAGCGACTGAACGACGAACGGAAACAAGCGGTCGATTCGGCTCCGGGGACGTTCGTCTTCCGGGATCTTGCGGCTCCGCGGTCAAGCTTCGTGATGATGCGAGGGGCGTACGACAAGCCGGGGGAAGGAGTCGAGCCGGGAACTCCCGCGATCCTTCCGCCGCTGGTCAAGGCGAATCCCGAGGGGCGGGCCACGCGACTCGACTTGGCACGGTGGCTCGTCGCGGACGAGCATCCGCTCACCGCGCGCGTCGCCGTAAATCGATTCTGGCAGCAGTTCTTCGGCATCGGTCTGGTGAAGACCAGCTACGACTTCGGGTCCCAAGGAGAAGCGCCGAGTCATCCGGAGCTGCTCGACATGCTGGCGCTCGACTTCCGGGAGAGCGGCTGGGACATCAAGCAGCTGGTCCGCTCGCTGCTGTTGACCCGAGCATTCCGACAGAGTTCGTACGTGACGCCGCACCTGCTGACGATCGATCCGACGAACCGCCTGCTGGCTCGCGGCCCCCGATTTCGTCTGGATGCCGAACAGATCCGGGACAACGCATTGGCGGTGTCGGGGCTGTTGGTGCGGAAGATGGGGGGAGTCGGCACCAAGCCGTACCAGCCGGACAACATCTGGGAGCCGGTCGGGTTTGCGGGTTCGAACACTCGGTTCTATCAGCGCGATTCGGGCGAGGCGCTCTATCGCCGGAGCATCTACGTCTTTCTGAAACGGACGGCGCCCCCTCCGTTCATGTCGAACTTCGACGCGCCGAATCGGGAGCAGTCCTGTTCGCTGCGCGAGCGGAGCAACACGCCGCTGCAGGCGCTTCAGCTGATGAACGACGTGCAGCATGTCGAGGCGGCGAAGCTGCTGGGGCAGCGGGCGATGCGGGAAGGAGGGGAGGGGACCGACGAGCGGATCCGCTGGCTCTTCCTGACCGTGCTGTCTCGCGAGGCGGAAGCGGGGGAGATCGAGATCGTCCGGCAGCAGTTCGCGGCACACTTGGATCGGTATCGAGGCGATGTCGACGCGGCCGGGCGGCTGTTGGCTCAAGGCGAGACGCCGGCTGACGGAGCGCTCGATCCGGCCGAAAGCGCCGCGTGGACGCTGGTCGCCAATCTGATGCTGAACCTGGACGAGACTCTGACGAGGAACTGAACGATGGATCCGAGAATCGAAGCGGCTCGCCGGATGAACCGTCGTCAGTTCTTCGGCGAACAGGGGCTGCGGATGGGGAGCATCGCGCTGGCGGCGATGGCCGGCGGCGCGATCGCGTCAGCCGCCGGTGCGGCGCGCGGAGCCGACATCGCCTTGGCCGAGCTGTCGGGAGGAACGGTGCATCCGGGCCTTCCCGGGTTGCCGCATTTTCCGGCGACCGCCAAGTCGGTGATCTACCTGCACATGAACGGCGGGCCGTCGCAGATCGAGCTGTGGGACTACAAGCCGGGTCTGCAGGACTACTTCGACAAGGAG
>CAZZBI010000249.1:0-2237 GCA_964652385.1 uncultured Pirellulaceae bacterium
GACCTTCCACTCGCTTCGCGCACTCGATTTCGTCGAGCGGCTCCCCGAGGTCGATCCGACCCGGCTGGCGATTACCGGCGCGAGCGGCGGAGGGACTCAGACCTTCATCCTCTCGGCGATCGACGATCGGCTCGCCGCCTCGTTTCCCGCCGTCATGGTCTCGACGGCGATGCAGGGGGGCTGCACTTGCGAGAACTGCTCGCTCCTGCGGATCGGAACGGGGAACGTCGAGTTCGCCGCTCTCTTCGCTCCCAAGCCGCTCGGTCTGACGGCGGCCGACGACTGGACTCGCGAGATGGCGACCAAGGGTTTTCCGGAACTGCAGCGGCTGTATGCGATGTACGGGCATCCCGAGAACGTCGAACTGACGAACCGACTCGAGTTCGGACACAACTACAACGCCGTCGGTCGCAAGGCGATGTATTCGCTCTTCCATCGGGCGCTCGGTACCGATCCTCCGGTCGCCGAGACCGAGATCGATCGGCTGACGACCGAACAGATGACGGTCTGGACCGACGAGCATCCCGCTCCGACCGGCGATCAGGTGGGCGAGGCGTTCGAGACGGCGCTGCTGCGGCGTTGGGATGACGAGTTCCGCAATCGTCTGCAGAGAGCGATCGACGGTTCGGTCGAGACGTTCCGCGAGACGATCGGCAAGGGGGCCGAGGTCGTCGTCGGACGGAGCTTGCCGGCCGCCGGCGAAGTGACTTGGGAGGCGACCTTCAAGGAGCGACGCGACGGCTACCTGGAGTTCGCGGGGCGCTTGTCTCGGCCGGACCGCGGCGAGACGATCCCGGGGAGCTTTCTGCTGCCGGACGACTGGTCGGGCGAAGTCGTGCTCTGGTTCGCCCCGCAAGGCAAGTCGGTCCTGTACGGTGCCGACGGTAGACCGCTACCGGGGGTGCTGCAGCTGGTCCGCTCCGGAGCGGCCGTCGGGAGTTTCGATCTGTTCGGTCAGGGAGAGTTCGTCACGGCGGAGGACGACTTTCGGACGACGCGTCGCGTCGCGAATCCGCGCGAGGCCGCGGCGTACACGTTCGGCTACAACCCGTCGCTCGCCGCGCAGCGGGCGCACGACGTCCTGAGCGCCATCGGCTATGTCCATCACGACCGTCAGCATCCGGCCGCCGAACGGCGACTGAGAGTCATCGGTAGCGGGGCGTGCGGGCCGATCGTGGCACTGGCGCTGTCGCAGGCGAACGGAGCGGTTCACGAAGCGTGGTTGGACACCGACGGGTTCCGGTTCGTCGACGTCGCCGATCTACACGATCCGATGTTTCTCCCCGGCGGCGCGCGGTATCTGGACCTGCCCGGCTTCCTGGCGCTGGCCGCGCCGACGCGACTGCACCTGCGAGGCGAGGTGAGCGAGCTCCCGGAGTTCGTGGCCCGAGTTCATGGTGCCTCCGGCAGTTCGATCGCGAACGAGCGGGATCTCCCGGCGCTCGCTCCCGAGGTCGTCGTCGAGGTGCTGCAGAGCGCGATCGGTACCCCGACGCGCTGACACGATCGCCGCATCGATGGCCGCTCGGATCGAGCGGCCGAGGAGCAACGAAACGATGAGTACGCAACCTTCTCCCGAGTCGACCGTGCTGCGGACCGCGCGTCTGAGACTCCGGCCGATGCTCCGCGAGGACCTCGACTTCGTCCACGCGATTCTTGCCGACCCCGAGGCGATGCGGCACTATCCGAAGTGCCTGTCGCGCGAGGAGGCGGCCGATTGGATCGAGCGGCATCAGGAACGTTACCGCCAGGACGGCTGTGGGCTCTGGATCGCGGAGCGTTCCGACGGAACGCCGGTCGGCATGATCGGGCTGATGCTTCAGGAGATCGACGGGATCCGGGAACCGGAGGTCGGCTATCTGGTGCACCGGGACCATTGGCGAAACGGCTATGCCAAGGAGGCGGCGCTCGCGGTGCGAGACATGGCGATGGACCTGCGCGGTCATGGCCATGTCATCTCGCTGATCCGACCGTCGAATCTGCCGTCGCAGGCGGTCGCCCGTTCGATCGGCATGTCCCAGTGGAAGACGACTCGATTCAAGGGGCTGGAGCACCTGGTCTTCCGCATCCGCCGAACCGATCGCAAGACATCCGACGAATTGCGGCGAGCCGAGCCGGCCGAGGTTCGCTGAAGTCAGGCAAGGCTTCGGAACACGAAGAGCCGGTCAGGAAGCGGAGCGAAAACGACGACGGCGCCGGAGTCGACTCCGGCGCCGTCGCGCTGCTTTGGAAGTGAG
>CAZZBI010000249.1:2247-5091 GCA_964652385.1 uncultured Pirellulaceae bacterium
AAGTGAGGTTCGACAGGGGGCTGGCCCCTCGGCCGAATCTCAGCGGCAATCGCACGGGGCGGCAGCCGGAGCGGCGTGAACCGCGCCGCTGCACGGAGCGGCCGGGGCGGCGTGCCCGCAACCGCAGTCCGAACCGACCGATCCGCAGCCGCCGACGCGGACCTGGATCGTCTTCTCGACCATCCGCTGGATCTGCACCTGGACCTGACGAGTCACCATCTGCGGAACCAGCTCGGTGTACTCCTCGGTACGGACTTCGGGGACCTGAGCGTACGAGACATGCTCATAGGTCTCGACTTCGACCTTCGGCACGGTGACGTGGTGCGTCACGGTCCGTTCGCGAGTCTCCTCGCGGGTCTTCGTCACCTGGACCGTGCGGGTCCGCTCCTCGGCTCGGTACTCGGTCACCGCGTACTCGTGCGGCACTTCGACCTCGACCGTCTTGTAGCAGGTCACTTCGACCTGCCGCTCGACGATGTTGGGTACCCAGACCTTGCGGGTGACGTAGCTGACGGCCGCTTCACAGCCGCCGCCGCAACCGCCGCAACCGGTTCCGCAGCCGCTGCCGCAGCCGTGCGAGACCGCGGTTCCGCAGGCGCCGCAGCCGGCATGGCGTCCGCAGTGAGCTCCGCCACGGCGCAGGCCGCGAAGACGACCGAGCAGGCCGACGCGGCAGCGCGAGGGAGAAGCGGCATAGACGGTGCCGCAGCTGCCGGTCGACGCGACCGGAACCTGCTCCACGACCCAGTGTCCCTGATCTTCCTGCACGGTTCGGTAGGTGGTGACCGGAACCTGCTGGGTGACGATGCGAGTCGTCGTCTTGCGGACCTGGACCGGCACCTGGACGGTGAACGTCTCGACCAGTTCTTCGGTGTAGGGGACCTGCACCACGTACGTCTCGACGCTGGTCTGCGCTTCGGTGACCAGCTTCGTCACCTCGCGCGTCCGCTGCTCGCGCACCGGAACGGTCTTCATCAACGTCACTTCACGCGTCTTCACGACCGGAACGCAGGTCTCGACTTCGACATCCCGCACCTCGGTCACGAGTTCGGGAACCAGCACGGTGCGCGTCTCGTACGTCGGTTCGACGACGACCGCCGGTGCGCACGGACCCTGAACCACCGGAGCCGGGGCGTAGCCGACCGGCTCGTCACAGCGCGTCACGGCGCCGCCGCAACCGCAATTGCCGAGCGCGACGGTATCGATCGCGCAAGGCCGCTTCGTTCGGAAGGTGCGACCGCAACCGCCGCAGCGACCGAACAGGTGTCCCATCGCCGTGGACGAGACGGCGGCGACCGCCGCTTCTCCGGCCACCGACGCGACCGGGACGGAGCCGACGGCCAGCGCCGCCAGGAGAGCCGACCACATCAACCACTTCATGTACTGCAACCTCAAACATCAGGAATCGGGGCAACCGCCAAATCAAACCCGATCGTAATTTGGGAGATCTGGGTCGGCAAACCGATTGGCTCCCCATGCGGGGATGGTCTCCCTCGTTTCGCGAGGTCGAGCCCGGAAGGGGGCCGGTTGGGAGGCGCCTCGATCGTCGGACGACTCGATTCGGCGCCTTTTACGGCATCGGTGCGAGGCAAGCTGGCGAGCGATCGCTCCGCCGAGTTCGGCATGAAAGTGCAGGAACCCCTCGGTATCGACGTGCAGCGACGGCAGGCCGAACGGATCGGTCAGTTCCAGGCGAGGCGCAAGCGACTCGGGGCCGGCAGGGGAGGGCATCACAACTCCTGAAGATCGCGGATCGAGGGAGCGTCCGAATCGACATCGTCGGGGCCGCGGCCGATCGGGGCCGGATCTCGCGTCCCCGCAAAACCGACGCCTCGATCGGTTCGTGCGGCTCGGTCGGATTGGCGTTGAGGTCGATCGCGACTCGCGTCTATACTCCGCCCCGACCGCGCTTGATTACCGCAGCGGGAGTCGTTCGGTTCGCCGTTCGGTCCGAGAAGCGTCGCGAGACGCGAAGCGAGCCGAAACGTCGGACGAGCGGCAAACCTTCGGGCGGTGACGAGCGTAGGGAACAGCACGGGATCGGAAATGGGAACGGAGGTCGTTCCGATCGGCCGATCGGATCAGGTCGACCGCAATTGGCACATGCGGCATACGGAGACCGATGCGTCTCCGCGACACAACAGTCCTTTTTCGAGCAGGAGATCCGAGGTCCGCGCGTCGCTGTCGATATCCGGGACTGTCGCCGAAACGCTCGCGAAGTCTCCTGGACGGCATGGACGGCTCGCTCGTGACACGGATCGCAACGTCGTCTCGGCCCAAGACGTGACCTACGCTTCGGAGTTCAAGGTCGCTGCTTCCGATGGCTCGCCGCCGATCGGAAGTGCCGGACGACCCACTTCGACGAGGTGCGTCGGCGGAGGAATCGGAATCTCCTCCGCGTCGTGACGCCACTGCCTCGACGTGCCTACGGGAGGAACCTGTCCATGCAGATTTTCGGATTCGGCCAGATTCATCAGGCTCATTCGATCAAGCCGACCCAGCGGTTCGAATCGGCTCACGAAACGCGAGGGGCAGGCGAAACCTCGTCGGCATACGGTCCGGACCGACTCGAAATCTCGTCCGAGGCGCGTCAGGCGCTGGCGGCCGGGAACTCGGCTCCGGTTCGAGCCGATCGGATCGCGGAGATCCGGTCGCAGATCGCTGCCGGCACCTACGAAACTCCCGAGAAGCTCGAACTGGCGCTCGAGCGCATGTTCGGCGATCTCGGCTGAGCGGCTTCCGCTCGATCGCACTCGCGCCGCAGGCTCGGCAAGTCGCCTCGAGCGACTCGTCCTGCGGCGGACATCGTTTCCGTGACTCGTGGAAGCGGTCGCCTCGGTGGAA
>CAZZBI010000249.1:5101-8258 GCA_964652385.1 uncultured Pirellulaceae bacterium
TTTCTTGTCCGCGATCAGAGGCCGATCAGACCTTGATCTCGTCACGGAACCGGTCGAGTTCGCCGGCGTAGCGGACACGGATCGGAGCGACGACTTCGGCCAGGAATTCGTCGACCTGTTCCGGTGCGCGACCGACGAACCGCGTCGGATCGGCGAGGGCATCGACGTCGACGGTCGAGAACTGGGGATCGTCCTTCAGTCGCGCCAGCAGATCGTTCGAGCCGCCGTCGCGTTTGACGATCGCTCCTGCCTCGTGACTGTGGCGCCGAATCGCCTCGTGCAGCGTCTGACGATCCCCTCCCGCTTCGACCGCCGCCATCAGGATCGCCTCGGTCGCCATGAACGGCAGTTCCTCGCGCAGATGCCGTTCGACCACCTTGGGGTAGACGACCAGTCCCTCGACGACATTCCGCATCAGGATCAGCATCGCGTCGGCGGCGAGCATCGCCTGAGGGAGCACCAGGCGTCGGTTCGCGCTGTCGTCGAGCGTCCGTTCCATCCATTGCGTCGCGACCGTCTGAGCGGTGTTCGCAGGAAGACTCATCAGGAAGCGAGCCAGGCCGCAGATCCGTTCCGAACGCATCGGGTTCCGCTTGTAGGCCATGGCGCTGGAACCGACCTGTCCCGACTCGAACGGCTCTTCGACCTCTTTCCGATGCGCCAGGATCCGGACGTCGGTCGCGAACTTGTGGCAACTCTGCGCCAGGCCCGACAGCGCCTCGATCAGCTGCGCATCGACCTTGCGCGAGTAGGTCTGACCGGTGACCGGATAGGTCGAGGCGAAGCCCATCTTCTCGGCGACCCGTCGATCGAGCTGCCGGACCTTCTCGTGGTCTCCGCCGAACAGCTGCAGAAAGCTCGCTTGAGTCCCGGTCGTTCCCTTGACTCCGCGCGCTCTCAGTCGATCGGCGCGATACTCGAGATCTTCGAGGTCGAAGACCAGATCCTGAAGCCACAGGCAGGCTCGTTTGCCGAGGGTGGTCGGCTGGGCCGGCTGGAGATGCGTGAAGCCGAGACAGGCGGTCGAGCGTTCGGCTGCGGCGAACGCGGCGAGTCGGTCGATGGTCCCGGCGAGCCGTTGCCGGAGCAGATCGAGCGACCGGCGGAGCAGGATCAGATCGGTGTTGTCGGTGACGAAGCAGCTGGTCGCCCCGAGGTGGATGATCGGGCGAGCCGCGGGGCAACGATCACCGAACTCGTGGATGTGAGCGACGACGTCGTGCCGCTTCTCGCGCTCGTACGCGGCCGCAGCGGCGAAGTCGATGTCGTCGACATGTTCGCGCATCTGATCGATCTGCGCCTGGGTGATCTCCAGCCCCAGTTCCCGTTGCGCCTCGGCCAAGGCGACCCACAGGCGGCGCCAGGTCCCGAACCGTTCGCGGTCTCCCCAGAGGCGAGCCATCTCGCGCGAGGCGTAACGGGTGATCAGCGGGTTCTCGTAGGTCTCGTGGTCCATCGGGCGATTCGCGGCAAGAGGGAGCTGAGGGAAGCGAGAGGGCCGCCATCGAAAAGGGCCTCGTCGCACGACATTCGACATTACATGTTCGTGGGATCGTCGGTCGCCGAGCCGCCGGCAAGGCGGTCGAGCGCCGCAGCGACCGTCGGACCATGTTCGGGAGCGTCGAGATAGACGCGGCAGATCCGGTGCGCCACGGGCAACCGCTCGTACAGCTCGTTGGCATGCAGCGGCCGGATCCGATCGCGAGCGGTGTCGTACAGGTAGTTCTGGCCTCCGGCCGGCCCCTGCGTGTGCGGTCGGTGGAGATGTCGTGCGATGTCGATCCGCATGGGCAAGTTGCGCAGCGATTCGGGCAGGAGATCGCGCAGACGTCGTTCCACGAACTCCCGGTCCGAAAAGATGCTCGCCTGTTCCGAGTCCTTTTCGGCGAAGACCTGGGTCCGTTGACAGGCCATCTCCCACGGCAGGTCCCGCCGCAGCAGGCGATCCCACTGCTCTCCGAGGCTCTTCAGACGCGGCTGCGTGCTGCGACTCCAGCGAGCCACGTCGACCAGCAATGTCGACTCGGTGAAGTGCAGGTACTCGTCGAGATGCTCGAGCGGATTGCCGGGGAACAGGAACTCGCGACTCTGCCGGAACAGGTCCTCGAGCATCAGGTCGATCGAGCGGACGGTGCGGTGGAAGTACAGGGAGCGGAAGAGGTCGGCGCGGACTCCCATGAAGCGGACGAGCGCCTCCATCCCTCGATCCAGAATCGTCAGCCCCCGATCCGAGAAGAACGTGTAGCGGATCAGCCGGTCGAGATCGAACGACCGCGGGCTGAAGCCCGACATGTAGGCATCGCGCAGGACGAAGTCCATGTTGTCGATCGTGTAGATCCCGCTCAGCAAGCTGCGCAGATGCCGCAGCCAGCGCGGTACCGAATCCTCCTCGTCGCTTCGAGGGCGGACGACCAGCCAGGCGACCTGCGCCGGATCGAGCGTCTCGTCGGCCGCCAGTTCTCCTTGAGGCGTGCGCCGGATCCGCCGGATCGTGTCGCCGAGTCGGTCGCGGATGATCACCGCGCCGAGCGTCTCGTGTGTCAGTCCCCAGCGGGCCAGGAAGTGGGCGTCGAAGAAGTGGCCGAAGGGACCATGTCCGACATCGTGCAGAAGACCGGCAAGCCGCAGCAGCGATTCGACGTACGGAGCGCTCGGACAGTCCGAGTGATGCTCGGCGAGCGACGGGTAGAGCTGCTGTGCCAGGCGACTCCCCAGATGCATCGCCCCGACGACATGCTGGAAACGGGTGTGCTCGGCCGAAGGGAAGACCCACCAGGCAGTCTGCAGCTGATGGATCTGACGCATCCGCTGCACCCACGGATCGTCGATCAGTTGCCGCTCGCTCCGTTCTTCAGGCCCCAGGTCGACGTTTGAGACGAACGGGATGTAGCCGTGGATCGGGTCGTGGCAGAGATTCTCGCGACGGTAGGAGAGCATCCGTGAACCTCGGATCCGCAGCTGATCAGGGGGCCGCATCGCCGGGGCCCGTCCTGTCGAACGCAGGCCAGATTCACCCCGGAGCGAAGAGGAGCCCGACGGCGGACCACCCAAGCTAACAGATCCGGTTTCGGCTCACGAGGCGGCGAAAGTCCGGTGGTCGTTCGGCTCGAGGCGCAAGTCGGCTGCCATACCGACCGTCCAGCCGATCGGGTATTAT
>CAZZBI010000250.1:0-6539 GCA_964652385.1 uncultured Pirellulaceae bacterium
GTCCAGAGGGCGCGTCGCCTGGATGACGGCGACGACCGCCGCGATGCCGACCAGCACGGTGACGGCGGCGGCGATCGAGCCCCAGAGAAAGAGCTCGGCGCGGCGCGACGAACGCTTCGACGATCGCGACTCGCTCGCCCGGTCGACGTTCGTCGCGGACGGAGCGAATCGAGGGGGCTTGGCGCGGAGGCCGGAGTGACGGGGATCGTTCGCGGCCATCCGTTCGGCCGCCGCGATCGCTTCGGCGGCGCGACGTTCCGCGTCGTCGTCGCGACGACCGGCGTGCAGCGATTCCAGAATCCGATCGGCGAGATCGGGGGCGCCCCGCTCTCCGACGACCTCTTCGAGGCCGATCCGCAATATCCGATCGGGAAGCTGCCTAGTCATGACGCTTTCGCTCGAGGCATTCGCGCAGCCTCTGCTTGGCTCGCTGCAACAGGTTCTTGGCGCCGTCGGGGGACATCTCGAGTGCGGCGGCGATCTTCTCGCGCGAGAGCTGGTCCCGGTAACGGAGTTCGATGCCGTACCGGGCCCGCGGGGTCAGGGAGCCGACACATTCGCGCAGCGCCATGATCATCTCTTCGTCCGGCCCTTCGTCGCCGAACCATTCGCTCCAGGCGAGATCGCGTTCTTCGATCAGTTCGACCTGATCGGCCCGCCCTCGTCGGCGATGCTCGTCGACGAACAGGTTGTAGGCGACTCGTTTCAGGAACGACCAGGTCTTGGGCCACGCCTCGTGAACGAAGCGACTCCGGAAGACCGCCAGGAAGGCCGATTGGGTCAGGTCGTCGGCCAGGTCGGGAGACGCGCCGAGCGTTCGGAGATAACGCCAGAGACCTGCCTGATACTTGCGCACCAGGAGCTCCGGTTCGACTCCGAGGTTCTCGACCGAGACCGTCCTGTCCATCGAGCGTCCGATCCGCAGCAGACCTCCGAACAGCTAACGCACCCGATCCTTCATCGTACCCTCGCCGGACCCGCGAAACGAACGAAGGCCGCGGGAAAACGCGGCCTTCGTCGGTTCCTTGACCGGTGGCGACCCTGGGTCGCCGAACGTACGGATCAGGCGAAGAGATCCTTGATCAGGCGACCGCTGTTGGCGATCTTCATCGGCCGACCGTCACGGCTGGTGAAGGTCGTTTCCAGCGAGATGCCCAGAGCGTGGCAGACGCTCGCCATCAGGTCCTCGGACGAGTACGGTTCGGTCTCGACCGTCGTCCCGTCGGCGCTGGTCTTGCCGACCGCGATGCCGCCGTTGATGCCGCCGCCGCCGACGACCGTGCTCCAGCTGCGGGCCCAGTGATCGCGACCGGCGCCGCCGTTGATGTTCGGCGTGCGGCTGAACTCGCCCATCCAGATGATGACGGTATCCTGCAGCAGTCCGCGCTCGTCGAGATCCTCGACCAGCGCGCCCATCGCCTGATCCATCTCGGGGAGCTTGTCGCGCAGGGTCGGGAAGATCCCCTGGTGGTTATCCCAGCCGCCCAGGCTTACCTCGACGAACGGCACCCCCGTCTCGACCAGTCGGCGAGCCATGAGGCAGCCGTTGCCGAAGCCGTTGTCGCCGTACTTCTCGCGCACCGCCGTCGGCTCGTCCGCGATCTTGAAGGCGCTCATCTGCGGGCTGGTCATCAGCTTGAACGTCTTGTCGATGACGTCCAGATGCTCCTTGACGGCGATGCCGCGGTTCTCGTTCTGCAGGTACTGGTTCTCGAGCTGCATCAGCGCCATCTTCCGCGCCGTCAGTCGATTGACGTCCATGTTCAGGTCGAGGTTGCGGACCTGGCCGTTGCTGCTGACCGAAAACGGTGCCCAGGCCATGCCGAGGAAACCGGGACCGACGCTGTCGCCGCCGACGGCGACGAACGGCGGGATCTCGAGCTCGGGGCGCTGACCGGCCAACTCATGGGCGATGACCGAGCCGTAGCTCGGGTACTCGATGTTCGGATTCGGCACGTAGCCGGTATGCAGGTAATACCGGCCGCGATCGTGATCCGCCTCGCGCGTGCTCATCGAGCGGACGATCGCCATCTTGTCCATGTGGCGAGCCATCTTCGGCATCAGCTCGCAGATCTGCACGTCGCCCGAGGTCGAGATCGGACGGAACTCGCCGCCGTTGCGATGCCCCGGCTTGAGGTCCCAGATGTCCATCGTCGACGGACCGCCCCCCATCCACAGCAGGATGGCCGACTTGCGGTTGCGAGTCAGTTCGTCGGCGTGCGTCCGCAGGGTATGTCCCATCGCCAGAGCCGAACCGGTCAGCGCCGAGGCTCCGGCCATGTGACGCATGAAATGCCGACGCGTCATGCCCGAGGGAACGGAATAGTTCAACATGAACGGCTCCTTGATGACCGGAGAACCGGAAGGTCGGTCCGCCGCGTGCGGCGATTTCGGTCGCCGGACGAATGGGTTGCTGATCGAACGGGAATCGTCGTACGGGGAAGCGGAAGTCGGCAGGTCGTCACCGAATCGCGACCGGTTCAGCCGTGCCGACGTGCGGCCCGGCGGTCGCCGATGCGGGACGGTTCAGTGATTGAAGATGAACTCGCTGCTGTTGAGGACCAACCACCAGACGTCCGACAGGGCCGCCTTGGGGTTCTGAGCGTGCATCTCGAGGAACGCCTGAGCGATCGCTCGCTCGTCCTTGGTCGGCGTCCGCGAGAGAGCGGCCAGGTACAGGTAATCGATCTTCTTCGGACCGGGGAGCGGCCCGGTGGCGATCCGATCGAGGAAGCTGCCGGGACGGTCGCTCGTCGCCTGACGGATCAGGTCGCCGTTGAACATCATCAGGATCTGCGGGATCGTGCCGTCGAAACTCGTCGACTCGGCTCCGTCGTCCGTGCCGAAGGCCGACACGAACTGCTGGAGCCACATGTTCTTCTGCCGCTCCTGCTCTTCGTACGAGCCGCGTTCTTCGGAAGCTCGCGTCGCCACCACCAGCGATTCGTACAGCTGTTCCGCCTGCATCTGACGCAGGTAGAAGTGCGAGAACTTCGGCGACACGCCGAGCGACGGATCGTCGTCGGCGTTGTCCGAGGTGATCTTGCTCGACAGGGCATAGGGGCGGCTGAGGACGATCCAGGTCATCAGCTGCTTCATGCCGAAGCTCGACTTGCGGAACTCGCTCGCCAGATAGTCCAGCAGCTCGGGATGCGACGGGACGTTATGAGGCCCGAGATCGTCGACCGGCTTGGTGAAACCGTAGCCGAGGAAGTGAGCCCAAAGACGATTGACGGCGGCCTTCTCGAGATAGTTCGAGCCGACGATCAGATCGGCCAACGCCTCGCGGCGATTCACCTGAGCCACACGGCCGTCGCGGGGGATCGAGGTTCCGTCGACGAAGACCGGGAAGGCGGTCCGGCTGTAGCCGTTGCGTTCTTCGTAGAAGAGGACCGCCTCGGCGATGTCTCCGCCCGCTCCCTCACCCGCGAAGTCGCGATCGAACAATCGCGATCCGGCCCCCGCCTGACGATCTCCTTCGCGCTCCGCTCGCACCTGGCGAAAGAACGCGTTCATCTCCCAATACTTCTGCTGCCGCCAATCGTTGAACGGATGATTGTGACACTGCGTGCACTGCACCTGCAGACCGAGAAAGATCTTCGAGACGGCGGCGGTCGCCTGAGACGCGTTGTCCTCGTTGACCTTGTCGACCAGGAAGTTGACCGCACCGTTGAAGCTCTCGGAGCCGGGCTGCGTCGAACCGCTCGCCGAGACGAGCTCCTTGACGAAACGGTCGTACGGGATGTCTCGCGCGAAGGCGTCCCGCAGATACTTCTGCATCCCTTCGCGACTGATCATGCTGTTGTTGTCGTTCCCGCCGGCCCGACCGATCAGCAGGTTGGTCCAGATCGTCGTCCAGTTGCGGGCATACTCTTCCGTGTACTTCTCGTCGTACAGCAGCGAGTTGACCAGGTCCTCGCGCTTCGAGCGGCTCTTCGAGCTGAGGAACGCCTCGAGTTCGTCGACCGTCGGAATCCGGCCGATCAGATCCAGGTGCACGCGACGACACCACTCGCCGTCGGTCGCCGGCTCGGACGGTCGAAGGTCGTATTCCTTCCAGACCTCGGCGATCTGACGGTCGATTTCGGCGACCTGCTGATAGCGCTGAGTCGCGGGGGCACGACGCTGAGCCGCGAGGTCGTCGACGACCCCGAAGACCAACACCAGAGCCGCGAGAACGGCGGTCGAAATCTGTCGCTCCATGGCTTCCGCTCCTGCTCGGCTCGAGACTGCGGGCTCGGCCCCGTGACTCGTCATTGCCTGACGCTCGACCCGTTCCCGATAACGAGGCAGTTTCGGGAAGGTACTCGAGCTTCGGCTCGCCGAAACCAAGTCTACTCGGGGGAGAGCCGAAACGCACCGGCGAACCGCTCCGACCTCCGCCACGTCCGCAGCGCCGACGTCGTCGAACGATCGACGCTGCGGCGAGGTTCGCTCCCCCCGACACGACTCATGGCGACCTTCGATCGTGCTTCGAGGGACCGGACTCCGCCCGAGTCCGCGATCACGTGACCGGCAGCGGTCTCCTTACCCACAGCGGTCCGCGAGGTGGTCGAGCCGGGCCAAGGGGCGACCCCGTCCGGTCCCCGGACGCTGCTTCCGTGCTTCTCCGCCATCGGTCTCTCGGCTCGCTCGGCTTGCGACCGAATCAAGGAACCTCGATCCGAGCGAAGTGCAGCGAAACGACGCACTGTATCGTTTCGATGCAGGCGAAATGAAACAGGCGGGCTGTCGATCAGGATTCCGGGTCCTGACAACAGCCCGCCTGATGGATCCGAGACGCTCGGCCCCGGGGATCCCTGTTGCGCGGTTCTCGATGAATGAGGACGGTAAGGGACTCGCAATGAAAACCAGGGATTCTCGCGGACTGCTGACCTCGTTTCCGAAGGCCGACACGCTCTCGCGAGCGCATCGGGTCGAGCCGCCGGAGGGCTCGCTCGGTCGAGATCGTGGAGCGGGAGGTGATCCGGAACCCGCTCGCGACACCTTCCGAAAGCAATCAGCGTGCCAGGTCGCGCCGCACGACAAGGATCTGCAGCTCGTTCTGCGCCGTTCGACTCGGAACACGAGTCGACGAAGCGGCGGAGAGAGCTCGCGAGAGAGGCTTCAGTCGGCGCACGCGATCTTCAGACGAGGTGCTGAACCGAGTGCGCCCGCGCAGGGGATTCGGTCGGCGAGGGGGATCAACCGACGAGATGATGCGGGCCGTCAGGGGGATCATCCGAATCGCGCGACTTCAGACCGAAGAGCGCGAGCAGCATCGCAATGGCGAGGCCGGCCCCCAGCGGCGCAATGAGGACGACGGCAAAGAACAGACCGCGGCTCATCGCGTTCCCTTGCGCCGCGCTCCACAGATACGCCCCTCCGGCGATCGGCACCGCCAGGAGCGTGACGGCCAGCAGCAGCGCTCCGATCGAGAAGCGGAAGCGGGATGGGGAGCGAGGGGGAGTCGGTCGAGTTTGCGGGGGCATGACTCGCCTGAGGCAAAGGCGCAGCGGGCTCGATCCCGATCGAGCGGTGTCGATCGTATCGAATCACTCAATTCTTCCCGACGCTCCGCCGATGTTCAACTCAGCCGTCAAGGAGCGGTCGTCGATCGGGCCCCATCAGGTCCCGTCGCGATGCTCGACGAGCGAGCGGTCATCTCAGGAGGAGGCCGTCCGTTCGCCCTGGCGGTTCGGTCCGTCGAGGTCCTGCGGGTCCGCAAGCTCGCACCCGGCCCGACGATCGTTCGCAAGGCGTCGTCGCAAGTTCGGCGTCGTTGCGTTCCGAAGCGGCATGACCCCGCGTCATCTCGCGACCGATCGGCGGGCGAGCTTCGTCGCCGTCCCGCACTCGACCCAGCCATCTTTCGGAAGGATCCGACCATGCGACCCGCGGCGCTCGTTCCCGTTGCGTTCGCAGTGCTTTGTCTCTGCGCTACCGGTTGCCAGACGATTCGCGGCGGCGGCTGCGGCACGTCGTGCGGACCTGCCTGCCGCGGTTCGGCCTGCGATCCCTGCTCGGGATTGAGCCGGACACGTTTGGCTCAGGGAGGCTTCGCCGGACACGCGTTCGCCACCTCGCAGCCGTGCGGGACCGGGATCGGTCACGGGGGTCTGCTGAGTGCGATTCGCGGCCGGGCGCTCGGCGGCGTCGGCGCCTGCGGCGGCTGCGGCCTTCGCGGTCGGCTCGGCGGCAACTGCGGTCGCTGCGGACTCCCCTTCGGCGGCGCGTCCGAAGGGACGCCCTACACCGAGCCGTACGCCGGCCCCTACGGCCCGATGGGCCCGACCGTCGGTTACCCGTACTACACGACGCGAGCTCCTCGCGACTTTCTGGTCGACAACCCGCCGTCGATCGGTCGCTGAGCGATCCGACGGGGCGAGCGACGACGCCCCGCATGAGGCCGCTCGAACCGGTCTCGCCATGCGGAGTCGAGACGAGACATGACGCGACGAGGCCGTGTTCCGGATCCGGAACACGGCCTCGCGTCGTTTCGTCATCGCGTTCCTGCGGATCCGTCTCAGCCGTCGAACCGACCGACGATCAGCGTGATG
>CAZZBI010000250.1:6549-8250 GCA_964652385.1 uncultured Pirellulaceae bacterium
TCTGTCCGCCGAAACCGAAGCTGTTGTTCAGGGCGTAGCGAACCTCGCCTTCGCGAGCGACGTTCGGAATGACGTCCAGATCGCATTCCGGATCGGGGTTCTCGTAGTTGATCGTCGGCGGCAGGATCCCGTCGCGGATCGCCAGCAGGCAGACGATCAGTTCGGTCGCTCCGGCCGCGGCGATCAGGTGCCCCATCATGCTCTTGGTGCTCGAGATCGGGACCTGCTTGGCTCGCGCCCCGAAGACTTCCTTGCAGGCCCGCGTCTCGACCTTGTCGTTGACCTGCGTGCTGGTGCCGTGAGCGTTGACGTAGTCGATGTCGTCGGCCGAGAGGCCGGCATCGGCGAGCGCCATCCGCATGCAACCGATCGCACCGCGACCTTCGGGATGGATGTCGGTGATCCGGTAGGCGTCGGCGGTCGAGCCGTACCCGAGAATCTCGCCGAGAATCGGCGCGCCGCGCCGCCGCGCGTGCTCCAGCTCCTCGAGCACCAGCATCGAACTTCCTTCGCCCAGCACGAACCCGTCGCGCAGACGATCGAAGGGGCGCGAGGCGCGGGTCGGTTCGTCGTTGCGGCCGCTCGACAACGCGGTGAGCAGGTTGAAGCCGGTGACGCCGAACGGGTGAATCATGCTGTGGGTTCCGCCTGAGAGCATCACGTCGGCATCGCCGCGGCGGATGATCTCGGTCGCTTCGCCGATCGCCTGGCTCGACGCCGCACAGGCGGTCAGGCAGTTGACGTTCGGGCCCTGAGCGTCGAACAGCCCGGCGAGATGACTCGCCGGCATGTTCGGTTCCTGCTCGAGTTCGAGGATCGGGTTGAGCGTTTCGAGCCCGACTCGGGTGAACTCGGTCAGGTCGAGCGAGCCGTCGGCGGCGAGTGCCGACGTCATCATGTGGGTGAACGACAGGAAGTCCTGGTTCCCCTCGCCGCTCCCCAGATAGATGCCGAAGCGAGTCGGATCGGCGATCGAGGGGCCGACTCCCGACGTGTCGAAGGCCTGCAGCGCGGCACCGACCGCGAAGCGGGTATGGCGTCCGCTGAACCGCCACCGCTCGGGATCGTCGACCTGATCTTCGAGACGCCAGTCGCGGATCTCGGCCGAGATCCGCGTCGGAAAGCGACTCGCATCGAAGATCGTCGTCGGCCCGACGCCGGAACGTCCTTCGCGGAGTCCCTGCCACATCGTCTCGACGTCGTTCCCCATCGGATTGATGCAGCCGATGCCGGTGATCACGACGCGACGCTTCATCTCGCTCCCACTCCCCTCAGACATGCCGCTCGGGACTCGCTCGTCGCCCTCGATGCGGCTCGATTGCTTTCGACGACGGTATCGACCGGCTCGTTCGGCGAGAGGTCCGCGTCACGATCGCCCGCAAGTCGACTCGCGTCGGCCGTTCGCCGTCCTCGGTCGGGAGCGGCGAGATCGTCGGACCGCAGCGCGGCCGGCGATCGGATCAGGTCGACGCCGAAACGTTTCGATCGTCGATCAGGCCCGAGGCCCGCTCGGCGGCGACCAGATGCTCGGGCACGAGCACCGGGTCTCCTGCAACGGTCCGCCCGACGTGGAACAAGTGTAGCGACCGCAGCAGTCTCAGAAACGCCGCCGGCTCGAACAGCTCGACGCCGGCGAAGCGGTCGTCGAGGATCGCGAAGGTGAGCTCGACTTCGGCTCGCACCGCGCCGTCGACCTCACAG
>CAZZBI010000251.1:0-8218 GCA_964652385.1 uncultured Pirellulaceae bacterium
CGCTTCGCCCGGCTGCTCGAGTTCCCCTGGAAGTGAGACGCCGGCCGCGCCGCCGAAGTCCCGTCCGGTAGCGAGCCGTCTCGCACGCCGGACTCGTTCGAGCGACTCGATCCGCTCCCCTTGCCGAGCCGGTTCGTTCGTTCGCCGAACCGCCGATGCCGCAACCTGCGGCGACTATTCGCACGAGGCTGACCTCCGTGATTCCGAACCTCGGTACCGCCGATACGAACCCCGTTCGCTCCCCGGTTCCCGCACCGGGAGATTCGCTTCGCCAGGCAACGAGGTCGATGCGCATGCTCGGAACGGCCGCCGCGCTGTTGCTGCTCGGCTCCTGGATCGCCCCCGCACTCGCCGACGAACCCGAGCGAACCCCGGCCGCGGGCGAACGCCGCTCCGAAATCGTCGTCCGCGCGATGCTCCTCCCCCCCGAGAATGCCTCGGGCCCCTTTCGAGTCGTGCCGCTCGACGGACCGCAAGCGACGCGCCCCTCCGCCGACTCGCCGAGCGGCATGCGCTCGCCGACGGACAAGCCGGAGGGAGCGGATCGAGCGAAGCCGCCGACGAACGGCTCCCCGGTCCTCACCGCTCCGCGTCGATCCGCCGACGACGCTCGGCCGGACCGCGACTCGCGCTCTCCGCGCCGAGACGCCGATGACGAATCGAGCGACGAATCGGACGACGACGCTCCGGCTCGTCGGCCGAGCGGCGACGCCGCTGCCACCGAGTTGGCGCCTGACGACGAGTCGCCGGCAAGTGTCGAACCTGAACTGAGCTACGAGTTCCTCGGCGCTCCGGTGCCGCACGAGCGGCTGGATGATCTGCGCCAGCGCGTCCGGCGCACGCTGATGCACTATCACCAACGGCACGAATCGGCGAACGAGTACAGCCCGTGGGGGATCATGCATGCGCTGATCGCCTATGGCGTCGACACCACGGTCATCGCCGACGGCAAGAAGGTGAACGCCATCGGTTGGCTCGCCTGGAACGGTCGCTGCCGCGGCCAGCAGCTGATGGCCAGCCGCAACGGCGAGCTCGTCATGAACGTCGGACCCGGTCTCCAGGGGCACGAAGGCCAGTTCCTGGCGATGCTCGCTCAGTCGTACGTTCCGATCGACTACGAACTGCGGATCGGCAATCTGCGGCTGACGGTGCAGGACCTGATCGAGTACGAGCAGCGGACCTGTCGGCCGAAGACCGAACTGACCTTCAAGCTCATCGCGTTCGCGCACTACCTGCCGAGCGACGCGAGCTGGAAGTCGGACGACGGTCAGGATTGGACGATCGAACGGCTGATCCGCGAAGAGATCGATCAGCCGGTGATCGGAGCGGCCTGCGGCGGGACGCATCGACTGATGGGGCTCTCGTACGCCGTTCGTTATCGCCGTTCGGAAGGCAAGTCGATCGACGGCGAGTGGGCTCGCGCCGCACGCTACGTCAACGACTTTCAGCAGCACGCGATCGGACTGCGCAATCCGGACGGCAGCTTCTCGACCAAATGGCTCGAACGCCGCGAGGCGCGCGACGACGAACAACGCCGGATTCAGACGACCGGCCACATCCTCGAATGGCTCGTCTATTCCCTGCCCGAAGAGGAGCTCCGATCCCCCGAGATCGTTCGCACCGTCGGCTATCTGAACGATCTGCTCTGGAACGAGCGATCGACCAAGTGGGAGATCGGTCCCAAGGGACACGCCCTCCACGCGCTTAACCTCTACGATCAGCGCGTCTTCGGTGCGCGGATCGGCCAAGGGGGCCCGCGACTGGAGTGGCGGTGACGTCGGCGCCGTCCGGCAAGCCGGACTGACCGCCGGGGATCGCGCTCCCAGTCCCAAGTGATCGGCCGCGAACCAGCGTCCGCGTGCCAGGGTCCGCGAACCGACGTCGGGCGGACAGCGTACCGGCAGGACACTTGGTGCGACGCTCCGGTGCGTGAGCGGACCGAGGGGCGATCGATCGGAGCGATCCCCCGCTTTTCGGCTTGGCGCTTGCTTCCTCGCGATCGACCCGGCGGCCCAGGTTGTCGAGACCTCCCGCACTCTCTAGGATGCTGCCACCTCGGCCGTTCTCGGGAGGAGCTTCGGCAGTCATCGGCAAGCTGCCGTTCTTTCGCTCTGCTCCCGCAAGCGACGGCGGCAGCGGTCGAGGTTCTCGGTCCGACCTTGCGCGGAGGTCGGCGTCTGGTGCGACATCGAGAGGAAAATTCGCGGCATGGCGGCGACGAAGGCGGACGCGACCCTGCTGAGATTTGCCCGAGCCGCGGCGACCCTCGCCGCCGGCCGCGACGCCGATGCGCTCCTGCTGTTGCTGGACGATCCGGCGCCTTGGGAGGATCTGCTCGCGATCGACCCGCGGCCGCGCATCGTCGTCGCTTCGAGTCATGACGAGGTGCTGGCCGGCGCCGAGAAGCAGGGGATCGCGACGGTCCGTCTGAAGATGGCGATGGCCGATGCCGCGGTCAACGAACGCCTGACCCAGGCCCTGCTCGAGAGCGTCGCCGACGAGCTGCTCAAGCCGGGAGCGAGCGTCGTCGCGGTCTACTCCGCCTTCGACGACGAACTGATCGACTCCCTCTCCGAGATCCGCCTGACCGAACATCTCGGTCGTCTGACCGCTCGCGATCTGCAACGTCTCGAGACGCAGGTACCGCTCGACACGCTGAAGCTGGTCGTCGATCTGGCGGTCGAGATCGGTCGCGAGGGGCGAGAAGGGAAGCCGGTCGGCGCCCTGTTCGTCGTCGGCGATCACCGCAAGGTCATGCAGCAGAGTCACGCTGCCTGCTTCGACTTCGTGAAGGGGTACTCGCGGAAGGAACGGAGTCTGTTCGACGCCAAGGTGCGCGAGGGGATCAAGGAGTTCGCGCAGCTCGACGGTGCCTTCATCGTCGCATCGGACGGCGTGGTCGAAGCGAGTTGTCGGATCATCGATACCGCCCCAGTCGAGATCACGCTCACGACCGGTCTCGGCGCCCGGCACTGGGCCGCCGCCGCCATCACGCGCAACACGCACGCCGTCTCGGTGGCGGTCAGTCAGTCCAGCGGCACCGTCCGCATCTTCCTGAACGGCGAAGTCGTCCTGCGGATCGAGCCGCTGCGGCGGGCGATGAAGTGGCGCGAGTTCGACAGCGAGCCGCAGCCTCAACCGCAGAAGTCGGCCCCGTCCGGCAATCCTTCATGAACGACGTCATGCTGCCGCAGATCTCGCCGGTCGATCTTTCCGTGGACGCCGATGCCCGAGCGGTCGTCGAACTGCTCGACGACTACTCCCGGACCGAGTTCGGTGCCGGGGCACCGCTCGCCGCCGACGTCGCCCGTCGATTGATCGACGGCCTGAAGGGGATGCCGACCTATCGAGGCTGGATCGCGCGTCTGGACGGTCGCCCCGTCGGCCTCGTCAATGCCTTCATCGGGTTTTCGACCTTTCGCGCCGCGCCGCTGCTCAACTTGCACGACGTCACGGTACGGGCCGAGGCACGGCGGCGCGGCATCGCTCGGGGACTGATCGAGCGGGCGGTCGCGTGGGCTCGCAACGAAGGGTGTTGCCGAGTCACGCTCGAGGTCCGGAGCGACAATCAGGGGGCCGCGATGCTGTACCGGCAACTCGGCTTCGCGTCGCAGGCTCCGGTCGGGATCGGCTACGAGTTCCTGACGCTCCCGCTCGTCGACGGAGCGGTCGATGGCTGAACCCTCGCGGCGCGACGATGCGATCGGCAGTGGGAAGCGCGAACCGCTCTCGTCTCAGGAGCGTTCGCTGCTGATCATGGCGATCGGCACGCTCGGGCTGGTCCTGGTAATGGCCGGCGTTTCGGTCGTAACGCTGCTGGCCATCCTCTTTCCGCCGCCGATTCCGGCAGGGACCGGAGAGAAACGCTCGACCGAGGCGTCGACTGACGACCGCCTTGATGTCCCTCTCCCCTCCGATCCGGCCCCCGCCCCTGTCCCCGAATCGTCGACCTCGGACGAGACGCCGGGAGCTTGAGGCGATTCGGTGCGGCGGCGATTCGCTGCGGCGGGACCTGGTGGCGCGACGGTTCCGGCGACGCGCCGAACCGGCAAAGACAATCTCCCGTCCTGTCCACTAGAATCCCCGGTTCGCGCCGCCGCTCGGGCGACGTGCCGAGCCAGTTTCCGATCTCCTTCCGGTCCGCGGGTACGCAGCGATGAACCAGTCCCAGACCTCCGAAGACCCTTCGTTCCTCGAAGCGGCCCGCCGCGAGAAGCTCCAGCGACTCGTCGAACTGGGGCACGATCCGTTCGGACAGCGGTTCGACGATCGGGAGTCGATCGGAGCGATTCGCGATCGGGTCCACCAGATCCGCTTCGTATCCCCCGACGGCTGTCGCCATCACCTTCCCGATCCGCTCGTCCCCGAGGCGTTCCGCGCTTGGCTCGAATCGCAGGGGGCGGGGGAGCTGGTCGGGCCGCAGGTCCGAGCGGCCGGGCGGATCATGCTCCATCGCGACAAGGGGAAGCTCCACTTCATCGACATCGAGGACTGGACCGGCCGAATCCAGCTGTTCGTCGGCAAGGCGCAGCTCGGCGAGGAGGATTGGCGGCTCGTCGAATGTCTCGATTTGGGGGATCTGATCGGCGTCGACGGCGAACTGCGGCTGACCAAGACGGGCGAGCTGTCGATCTTCGCGCGGCGACTGCACTTCCTGACCAAGTCGATCGAGCCGCCGCCGGCCAAGCACCAGGGGTTGGTCGACCCCGAGCTCCGGCAGCGGCAGCGCTACGTCGACCTCGCCTACAACGAAGGAGTACGCGACCGCTTCTTGGCTCGCTCGCGGATCGTCCAATCGATCCGGCGGACGCTGGCCGATGACGGGTTCGTCGAGATCGAGGGGCCGACGCTCCATTCGATCGCCGGCGGTGCGGCGGCTCGCCCCTTCACCACTCATCACAACGCGCTCGATCTCGACCTGTTCATGCGGATCGCGCTCGAGCTGCACCTGAAGCGGCTGATGGTCGGGGGGATGGAGCGGGTCTTCGAACTGGGGCGGGTCTATCGGAACGAGGGGATCAGCCCGCGGCATAACCCCGAGTTCACGATGCTCGAGGTCTATCAGGCCTACGGCGACTATCGGAGCATGATGGACCTGACCGAGCGGCTGATCGTCGACGCGATCCGGACGCTCGGCAAGGGATTCGTGCTTCCGTGGGGGGACGTGACGATCGACTTCTCCCCTCCGTTCGCTCGGCGGACGTACGACGAGCTCTTCGCGGAACAGACTGGGGTAGACCCGCAGGACGCGGTTGCGATACGATCCCTGGCCGAATCGATCGGTCTCGAAACGGCGGGAAAGCACCCCGACGTGGTCAAGAGCGAGGTGTTCGAGGAGCGGGTGGAAGAGGCGTTGATCGGTCCGATCTTCGTCACCGACTACCCCGCGAGCATCTGTCCGTTGACCAAGCGGAAGCGGGAACGCCCCGAGGTGGCCGAGCGATTCGAGCTGTTCGTGCGCGGCATGGAGCTGGCGAACGCCTACACCGAGCTGAACGATCCGGACCTCCAGGAACGTCTCTTCCGTACCCAACTGGAAGGGATGCCCGAAGAGGACTCGATGGCTCGGATGGATCACGACTTCGTCCGGGCGCTGCGGCACGGCATGCCGCCGGCCGGCGGACTCGGGATCGGCATCGATCGGCTGGTGATGCTGCTGACGAACAGCTCGACGATCCGCGACGTGATCCTCTTCCCGCTGCTGCGCCCCGAAACGGCGTAGCGACGGCAGCGGACGCAGGGCGGACGACGGCGCATCGCGTCTCGCGAGGACCGGTCTCGGCAAGACGGTCGATGCCCGCAGAAGGTCGCGGCGCCGAACGGAGCGAGGACGCTTCCCGGCCGCGGCCGACGATCCTTCCGGACCTCGACGGAAGGGACGCAAGCCGATGGAGCGGCCATGTACAAGTTCCTGCTCGCCTGGCGATATCTTCGCTCGCGCTACATCGCCCTCGCTTCGATCGTCAGCGTGACGCTCGGCGTCGCGACGCTGATCGTCGTCAACAGCGTCATGTCGGGCTTCACGTCCGAGATGCACAAGCGGCTGCACGGCATCCTGTCGGATATCGAGCTGATGAGCCCCGGGCTCGGCGAGATCTACGACGTCGAGGCGCACGTGGCCGATATCCGCCGCGTGCTCGGCGACGATGTCCAGGCGGTCTCGGCGGTCGTCCGCGTGCCGGCGCTCCTGCACCAGGAGTTCCACGGGCGGATGGTCACCCAGCAGATCATCCTGATGGGGATCGACGACGCGACCTATTCGCAGGTCAGTGACTTCTCTCCGTACCTGATGTCCGAGCAGCATCGCCGGAAGCCGGCGTTCGATCTGCTCGAAAGCGGCTACGACGAGCGACTCGGAACCGACGCCGGCTGGCAGTATCGCCGTCTGCGCACCGCGATGGAGCGTGAGGAGCGGCGGCTGATCGACGAGGCGTACGGGCGGCTGCCGACCGTTCCGATGGCGGCGATGCCTCCGGGGGGAACCGCCGAGGCTTCGGCAGCCGACGCCTTGTCCCAAGGACCGACCTTCACGCCGCTCCCCGACGCGCCGCCGGTCCTCGCGGCCGATGCCTCCAGCGAAATCGCCACGCCCCCGCGCGACCTGGCCGCCGCCGGTCCGCCGAACCGAGTCGATCCGTTCCTGGCGGCTCGCGATCGCGAGCGGACTCGCGTCTTCGATCCGATGACCGAGCAGCACCCCGGCATCGTTCTGGGGGTCGCCCTGTCGAACCGGAAGTTCCGCGATCCCGAAACCGACCAGGTGCGGGAAGTCTTCATCGATCGTCCCGGCGACGACGTGCAGATCACCCTGCCGACCGCCGGCACGCCGCCGCGGCCGGTCTCGGGGATCTTCACCGTCGTCGACTACTACGAATCGAAGATGCACGAGTACGACTCGACGCTCGCCTTCGTCCGTCTGAGCGAACTGCAGAAACTCCGGCAGATGATCGGCCCCGGCGGTCGGTCGGCCGTCAGCTCGATCCAGGTCAAGCTGCGCGACGGAGCCGACGTGGACGAGGCGCAGCGCAAGCTTCTGGCCGCCTACCCGCCCGATATCTATCCGTACCAGATCCAGACCTGGAAGGACGTGCAGCGCCCGCTGTTGGCGGCCGTCCAGATGGAGATCACGATCCTCAACATCCTGCTCTTCATGATCATCGCCGTCGCCGGCTTCGGCATCCTGGCCACCTTCTTCATGATCGTCGTCGAGAAGACCCGCGACATCGGGATCATGAAGGCGCTCGGCGCCCCGAGCGCCGGCGTGATGAGCATCTTCCTGGCCTACGGCCTGTCGCTCGGCATCGTCGGCGCCGGAGCCGGGATCGGGATCGGCCTGCTGTTCGTCGCGTACATCAACGAGATCGCCGGGGTGATCGAGATGGCGACGGGGCGCGAGGTGTTCGACCCGACCATCTACTACTTCAGCGAGATCCCGACGCTCGTCGATGCGTTCACCGTTCTCTGGATCGCCGTCGGCGCCATGCTGATCGCGGTCGCGGCGAGCGTCCTTCCGGCGCGACATGCCGCACGGCTGCACCCTGTCGAGGCGCTGCGTTATGAGTGAAACCGGCAAGTCCGCGTCCAAGAGCCGCCGCCGCGAGATCCTGACCATGCGCGAATCGGGCGATCACGCTCCGCCGACCATGCCGCTCCTGTCGGTCCGCGGACTGCACAAGAGCTATCGTCGCGGCAAGGTCGAAGTGCCGGTGCTGCGCGGCGTCGATCTGCGGATCGAGGAAGGGGAGTTCACCTCGATCGTCGGCCAGAGCGGCTCGGGCAAGACGACGCTCCTGCACCTGCTCGGCCTGCTCGATGCGCCCGACCAGGGGGAGATCCTGTTCGGCGGCCAGCGGATCGACGACCTCTCGGCTCGCCGCCGCGACCGGCTCCGCAATACCGAGTTCGGCCTGATCTTCCAGTTCTACCACCTGCTCCCCGAACTCTCGACGCTCGAGAACGTCCTGATGCCCCGCATGATCGGATCGGGGCTGATCGGCTACCGGCTCAAGCGCCGGGAGTACGTCGCCCGCGCCGAAGCGCTCCTCGATCGCGTCGGCCTGGGACATCGTCTGCATCACAAGCCGCGCGAGCTGTCAGGGGGCGAGATGCAGCGGACCGCGATCGCGCGCGCTCTGATGGTCGATCCCAAACTGCTGCTCGCCGACGAACCGACCGGCAACCTCGACGCCCAGAACGGGCTCGAGGTGATGCGGATCCT
>CAZZBI010000252.1:0-8172 GCA_964652385.1 uncultured Pirellulaceae bacterium
GCCGTACGCGGCGCGCCAGGCGCGGGACGGGCTCGAGATGGAGGTCACTTCGCAGGTCGGTCAGCGCGCGCTCGGCGATGTCGCCGTCTATGACCTGGTCAATCCGCAGCGCTGGTTCACCTTCGCCGGCCCCGCTCCTCAGATATCGGGCCCGTTCAACAGTTTCCCGCACTACATCGAACCGGGAGGGAACCCGCCGTACGATCCGAATCCGGCGCTCCGCTTCCATCACGACGAAGCCGTCCTGATCGATCCGATGTTCTTCGGGAACGGCGTATCCCATTTTCCGTATTGCTACGCACCCAATTCCTTCGTCGAAGACGGCAGCGGCGTTACGATCCCGTTCCGTGATCCGCTCGTCGTCGGCGGGCTCCTTCCGTCGTTCACGCATCACCTGGACAGCAACGGCGATCCTTATGAGTGCATCTATGTCCGCCGTGTCGGCCTGTCTAATCCGGGGGCTGTGGGGTTGAGTCTGTTGCCGGTTTCAGCCGCTCGCGCGATCTTCGAAACGTCCGATGACGTCGTGATCCGGCCCCTGAATCAGGTCGAGGTCGACAACGCCGCCGCGCTCGGCCACGGGGGACTCGAGAAGTTCACGCGACTCGAGTACTTCGAAGGGATCGATCCGACGCTCGCCGCGCCGAACAACGTCGTCGGCATCCGGGAGTTCTCCGAAGGCTCGACCAGTTGGCTCGCGATGGTCGCTCCCGAGAACGACGACCGGACCCTCTGGAAGCTCTACATCATCGTCGTCAAGGATCGCGATCCGACCTTCTCGATCAACGCGACCAACGAGCGAGTCGCCCGAGTCCGCGGCACGGTCCGCTACCCGGCCGACCATGGCTTCCTGGGAGGGGGCATCAAGGGAGGAACGGTCCGACTCGAAGCGTGGGGCTCGACCAACGCCCTCGTCTCGGCCGCCGTCGATCCGGCGACCGCCATGCAGAAGGACATCGCGATCGAACCGAACCAGTGGGTCCTGCTCTCGCGGTTCGATCAGTTTCCCGGTCAGACCCCGGCGGCCCGCCGCCGCTACCAGTGGTACCGAGTCACCGACGTCGGCAACGAGATCTTCCCGTCGCCGGCCGATACCCGCGCCGCCGGCGGCGTCCCCGCGCCGGTCCCGTCTCGATTCGTCACGCTGACCGGGCCCGACTGGGATCCCGGTCCCGATGCGCTCGTCTTCGTCATGAACGGCGTCGAAGCGATCTACGAACGGACGATCCGTCTCCCCGCCGGATCGTTCCGCACGCCGCAGCCTTCTCCCTGATCCTTCCTTTCGGTCGTCCTCGTCCGCCGGCGGTTCGCTCTCCGCGTCACCGCCCCTCGTCTCGTCCGCACATCGATCGACCGACGTCCAGGAGTCACGTCATGAATCCCGTAACGGCAGCCGACCTCCGATCCGGTCGCACGTCGCGTCGAGCCGCGCTCGGCGGCGTCGCGCAGCGGTCGGCAGCGGCACGGCGTCGCGGAGCGACGCTGCTGTTCGTCGTCACGATGCTGGTCCTCTTCACGCTGGCCGGCACGACCTTCCTGGTCATCGCCACTCAGTTCCGCAAGTCGGCGCGGACCGCCAGTCGCGTCGGACGGCATTTCGATCCGCCGGTGCAGTTGGCCGACGATGCGCTCGGCATCCTGCTCCGCGGCTCGACCAACGTCAACGCGATCGGGCCGCACAGTCTGCTCGCCGACAAGTACGACGCGCTGCGCGGCTTCAAGGCGCGCGTCGTGCGGACCGACGAGTTCGCGGCGCTCGGCAATCCGGTCGAGGCGTCGGGAACGCCGCAGCCGATCGGCAACACCGGCGGCCAGTTCATCACGCTCCGCCTGTCGAACCGGATGACCGATCCGCTCCTCGATCTTCCCGGCAACGGCATCATGCTTCCGGCCGACCAGGCGTACGCCGTCGCGCTCGGACAGCAGTGGGATCAGATCGCGGCGACGCCGTTCCGCATCTCGACCCGCATCGACTTCTATGCCGGCTGCGAAGTCACCTTCCTGAACGGTCCGGCCGCCGGAGTGACGCTGCGGGTCATCCGCTCGGACATCGAGACGATCCCGCCGGGAGTTCAGGTTCCGCGACTGGTCGCGATGATCGAGCGCGGCGAAGCGACTCGGTCCCTCTTCCCGCCAGTCATCAACTCCGCCGCCTTTCTCGGCAACGACATCCTGATCAACGGTCGCGCCTACGACGGTCTCGGAGCCGCCGTGCAGCTGACCGGCGGCCAGGCCGGTACCACGTCGAACCAGATCCTCGAACCGAATCGGAGCGCCGACGGATTGGCGGTCCTGGTGCAGCAGTATCTGGCCGGCGGAACCAACGAAGGGCATGACGCCGCCGACCTGCAGAATCTCTTCCTCGGAGCGGTCGTCACCGACGGTCCGAACGGCGGCGGCAATGTCCGCGTCATCCCGTCGTTCCATCGCCCGGCGCTGATCAACTTCGCGATGCTGAACCTCGGCACCGGTCCGCATCCGAACCGAGTCCTGCTGATGCCGTTCAGCAAGACTCCCGCCGGCCGCGTCTCGGGAGACAATTCCTATCCGTGGCTCGATCAGATCGACACGGCCGAAGGGGGCGGCACGCTCACGCCGGTCGTCGTCTCGACCGCCGGTCCGAACTTCCCGACGCTGGCCGATCCGGTCAACGGCCCGTGGCATGTCGACAACGACGGCGATCTGATCCCCGACAGCGTCTGGCTCGATCTCGGCTATCCGATCCGGACCGCTCCCGACGGCTCGCGCTTCAAGCCGCTGGTGGCGATGCATGTCGTCGATCTCGACGGCCGGCTGAACGTCAACGCCCACGGCTCGGTCTGGCACGGCGACCTGGCCTATCAACAGGCGCTGATTCCGCGCGTCGTCACGAACCGGACCAATACGCCGGTCAACACCCAGACGCTGATGGCGCGCGGTCAGGGGTACGGGCCTCCCGAGATCTCGCTCCGCCCGCTCTTCACCAACGCGGCGCACCAGCTGCTGCTCGCGGCGCGGTACGGCGGCGACGGTGTCCCCGGACGGCTCCAGACGGTCCCGACGCAGCTCGAACCGTGGGCCGATCTCCGGTTCTTCGACATGCCGCTGCAGTATCAGACCTCGCTCACCTCGTACTCGTCGCCCCCCGACCTGCAAGGACGATTCACCTACGCGACCGATCTGTCGGGGAACCCGTTCTACGAGTTCGCCAATCCGGGAGTCCGTCCGAACGAGCTGCAGGAGTCGCCGTACGAGATCGACCTGTCGCGCGACGGCGGGACCGGCCCGACGCTGCCGAATCCGGCCGATCGACCGTTCGGTCCCGAGGAGCTCGAGATGCTGCTGCGGCCGTACGATCTCGACACCCCGTCGCTCCCCAGTCGCCTCGGCCAGATCGCTCGCGTCATGGACCCGACCTTCCGCTTGCCCCCCGAGCAGCTGCTGACGACCGAGTCGTGGGACCTGCCGGTCCCCGGCTTCGTCGTTCCGGAAGCGAACTTCCGGATGCCCAACGGCGCGACGATCGCCGCGAACTACATCGCCGCCTTCGACTCGACCGCCCGCTTCGGCTCGATCGTCGAGTACTTCGAGGCGCGGGTCGGCACGCCGCTGACGCCGGTCCAGCTCACGACGCTCTTCGCGCCCGAGGTGATTCTCGGTCAGCGGATGGACCTGAACCGTCCGTTCGGTGACGGCCGCGACAACCCGACTCCCGGCTTCGGAACCGGCAACGGGATCGTCGACGAGCATGCCGCGGTCGCGAACGTCAGCGAGTCGGCGGTCGTCGAGACGATCGCGACGCCGATGGGATTCGTGCCGATCGACCACAACAACAACGGCGCCTTCGTCGCCGACGGCGATACGACGGAGCACCAGGCGCGGCAGATCTTCGGCACCCACCTGTACACGCTGATGATGACCCTGCTGCCGCCGTCGAACCCGGGGAATCCGCAGAGCGTCATCGCGCTCGACTATGACCTGGACGGGACGCCGACCGAGGAAGAGACGGCGTTCATCGTCGCTCAGTGGGTCGCCAACGTCATCGACTTTCGCGACGCCGATTCGATCAACACCTATTTCGAGTTCGATCCGACTCCGTTCACGACCCTCACGGCAGTCGACGGCGTCTATCCGCCGAACGACGGCGTCGACACGCGATACGTCTGGGGGATGGAGCGTCCCGACCTGCTGATCACCGAAGCGATCGGGTGGCATGATCGCCGCGCGACCGACGAGGCGGCGGGGATGTCGGGGATGGGAGACGACGATCTCGACAGCCAGCTCAAGCCGGTCGGCTCGGCCTTCATCGAGCTGTACAACCCGTGGAGCAATCTGACTCGCTCCCCCGCGGAGCTCAGCTTCTACAACGGGACCGTCACGCCCGGTATCGATCTGCGGACCGCGTGGCCCGGCGCCAGCCCGGCGTGGCGGATCGCGGTGATCAAGGGAGAGAACGGGACGTTCACCGGCTCGACGTCGGTCAACAGCGATCCCGACTTCCCGAACACCTTGTCGACCGCCGCGTCGTCGCCGCTGGCCGCGCCCGATCCGGCCGACTACGACCGGATCGTCTACTTCGTCTCGCAGGACCAGGGGCTCACCTACCCCGCGGGACCGACCGGTTCGAACCCGAAGATCTACTATCCGACGTCGGATGTCCGCCAGGCGCTCACCGCGATTCCGCCCTTGGGCTACGGCGTCGTCGGCTCCGCCGGCTCGCGCTATCCCGACGGAGGCAATCGCTACGTCTCGCTGATCGGCACGCGAACCGATGCGACGTTGCCGGCGACCACCTACGGCGATCTGAACCCGGACGACACGCGCCGCATCGTGCTGGTGGCCGGCCAGGCGGTCGAGATCCAGGACAACACCGTCGGCGGGTCGATCGTCCGCAATAACGTCGTCGCGATTCCGATCGGCGACTTCAACAACGGCGCGACGCAGCCCGAGAATCGGTCGTTCAACGTCAGCGAGCCGCGAGACGGCTACACCGGCCAGGCGTTCGCGCCGCGGTTCCCCGGCGACTTCTCGACCGACGAGACGACCGAGTTCACGCTCGCCACCGCGATCGACGAAGTGCTCGACGACGGGAATGTCGGCGGCTTCACCTCGGATCAGCGGCTGGCTGCCGAAGGGACGCACCAGAACTTCTGCTTCGTCCACCTGCAGCGGCTCGCGAATCCGCTGTTGCCGTACGACGAGTTCGCCAACCCGTACCTGACGATCGACTCGACGCCGCTGGATGTCACCGTCTTCAACGGGACCGCCCCCGGCGACAACCCGCCCGGAACGGCTCAGCAGTTCGAGTTCGCGACGCTCGAGCGCGGCCGCGGCGAGTGGGACCTGCTCGGAGCGACTCGCGCCGCGCCGCCGACGGTCGATCTGAACGGCCTGCAGCTCTGGCGGAACGAAATGCGTCCTGCGTCGGGTGTCGGCGGCCGGACCTACGACGTCACGACCGACGACGGCGATCCGAACTACATCTTCCAGCATCCGATCGTCGAATCGCTCGGGACGCTCAACAACGCCTATGCCGGGCGCGTTCCCGATCCGACCGTCGGCGTCGTCGGCTTCCCGTGGCTGGCGTTCCACAACCGGCCGTTCGTCAGCCAACTCGAACTGCTGAACGTTCCGTTCGTGCGCAACAGTCGACTCGGGCGAGCCTTCACCGTCGGCAGCACGCCGCTCGGTACCCCCTATGCGCCGACCGATCCGACGATCGCCGCCAGTCCGGTCTTCGGCCACCTGCTGAACTGGTACGCGTCGGGTCAGAACCGAGCGAACTTCCATCGTCTGCTCGAGATGGTCCACGTGCCGACTCGGTTCATCGGGCACGAGACGTACCTGAATCCGACCTTCTTCAATCACGGCACCAACGCCGACTTCTACCGTCAGCTCCGCAATCCGCCGTTCAATCGGGTCGCGAGCTATCGGGAGCCGGGGAAGCTGAACCTGAACACGATCTACGATCCGCGGGTCTGGGCAGGACTGCAGGGCTATCTGACCAATGCTCAGACCGGCTTCGCCGACGTCGATCACACGCCGGCCGAGTTCGATGACTTCGTCACCAGCCGACGCGGCTACCCGCCGGCAACCGGCGGCGTCTGGGACATCAACAACAACTTCCCGGACATGATCATGAATCCGTTCCGCGCTCCGGGAACGGCCGACCTCGCGCCGACCGCCTATCGCCCGCCGGTCTTCGCCGACAGCACGGTGATGCGAAGCACCGAAGGGGGTGCGAGTCCGGTGACGCCGCTGTTCGAACGGAGTCCGGCGAGCGCCGCGACGATCCAGCCGTACGAGGATCCGCGCCGCAGCGCCGTCTTCCGGACCGATTCGTTCCAGCGGTTGGGGAATCTCACCACCACGCGCTCGAACGTCTTCGCCGTCTGGATCACGGTCGGCTACTTCGAGGTGACGGCGAACGGTCTCCCCGACCGCGAACTCGGCTCGGACACCGGAACGACGAAGCGACATCGTTCGTTCTACGTGATCGACCGCTCGATCCCGGTCGCCTTCGAACCGGGAGCCGATCACAACGTCGACGATGCGGTCCTGGTCCGTCGGCGGATCGAATGACCGTCGAGATTCCGCGCTTGGTGCTCCGTGCCTCAACAGCCCGAAGCGCCAAGCGCAGGGGTCCCCGCGTCTCAATCCCCGCGTCCCCCCACAGCCCGCAGCGTCAGCAAGGGGTCCCCGCGTCCTCCCCGCGTCCCCCCCCGCGTCCCCCCACAGCCCGCAGCGTCAGCAAGGGGTCCCCGCGTCCTCCCCGCGTCCTCCCCGCGTCTCAATCCCGTGTCCCCCGTACTCTCCCCGTGTCCCCTTCTCCGGGACCGTTCATGCGACTGCTGATCGACGGCTACAACCTGATGCACGCGATCGGCCTGATGCCGAAAGGGAAGGGGACCGGGCTGCTGCACGGGGCTCGCGAAACGTTCTTCGCGCGACTGGCCGAACGGATCGCGTTCGAGGAAATTCCGCCGAGCGCCACGGTCGTCGTCTTCGACGCCCGAGACGTCCCTCGCGATCTTCCGGCGACCGTCACGACGCTCGCCGGCATCGAAGCTCGTTTCGCGCGAGACCACTTGGATGCGGACGAGCTGCTGATCGAGCTGATCCGCTCCGCGACGAATCCGCGGCGTTTGGTGGTCGTTTCCAGCGACCACCGCGTGCAGATCGCGGCCGACCGTCGCCAGGCGCAGCCGATCGATTCGGATCGCTGGTGGTACGATCGTCCGCGCCTCGGCGCATCGACTCGCTCCGCGGACGAGAAGCACGTCGAACCGGAGCGCGAGAAGCCGGAGGCGGATCTCGACGAGCTGAAGCGCTGGATCGACACCTTCGGCGGGACGCCTCAGCCTCCCTCCGAAGCCCCTCCGCGCCGCAAATCGTGACGAGTCCAGCGGCCGGGAGCCCAACGAGCGACGATCCGCTCGACGAGCCCCTCGAGGTCGGCTTGGCCGCACCCGAACAGGTCGAACGCGATGTAGCGCCGTTCGGGATAGGTGTGGAACGAAGCGTGCGATTCGCTCAGCAGGACCAGTCCCGTCGCGCCGCCGCCGTCGAACGCATGCCAGCAGTCCCCCAGCACGTGGAAACCGCATTCGGTCAGCGCCCGGCGAAGCGTCGCGGTTTCGGTCGCTGCATCGCGCATGCGCTTCGGATCGACATCGAACAGATCGAGAACGACATGACGCCCGACCGGCGCCCCATCGGCGCCGCCGCTCGTCGTCTCGTCCTGTCGTTCGTCGATCGCCAACGGACCGCTCCTCGAAGACCTTCGGGCGATCATCAGAATAACCTCCGCCGGCGCGAGAGGAATCGGGAGGGGCCTCGGAGCGGCGAATGAGGCGCGGCCTCGGTGTAGCCCCGGCTCGTCCCGAGCCGCGGGTGTGCGATGACGACACCGAACGATCGGCGAAGCGTCTCGACCGCTCGATGTCGCACGGCCGCGCGTCGGGGACGACGCGGGCCTACCAATCGGCGCCTCGTGACCGTGGGCCCGGCCTCTCCCAGGGCCGAGGCAGGTTTCGGTGCGCTGCCACAAACGCGTTCCGTCGCCGTGAATGGACGTCGCCTCGGTGTAGCCCCGGCTCGTCCCGAGCCGCGGGTGTGCGGTGACGACACCGAACGAACGGCGAAGCGTCTCGACCGCTCGATGTCGCACGGCCGCGCGTCGGGGACGACGCG
>CAZZBI010000253.1:0-8160 GCA_964652385.1 uncultured Pirellulaceae bacterium
CGCCCCGAGCGTCTCGATCAGGACCGCGATCCGGTTCGAGCAGATCCGCACCTGATCGCCGGCGACATGATCGTACTTCGAGATCTTCAGCTGGCCGTCGCCGGTCGCCTGAACGGTCAGACCGGGACCGACCATCATGAACCGATCGTCCAGTCGCTGATCATGTCCGAAGAGGACGATCTCGGGGCGGCGGACTCGTGCGAAATGAATCGCGGGGGGCCCGGCCGAAACGAGCACGTGCAGATGGAACTGGCCGATCTTTCGACCGGCGATCGTCGGATCGAACGGAGCCCGAGCGAGCATCGCGCGGAACGCTCCGTAACGCGTCTCGATCTCGGGATGATGCAGCAGGTTCGCCAGCGCGCTCCCCGCTTCGACATCGTCCATGCTCGCCAGCGCCGTGATGGCATGCCAGCGGAACGGTGCGACGGCATTGGCCATCTGCCCGAGGACCGGAGCCGCTTCGGGAAGTCCCTGGTAGGCGAGCGCTTCGGCCGACAGGAAGCGGACCTCGGGATCGGGATGCGTCAGCCCGCGAACCAGGATCCGCTGCCCCTCCTTGCCGATCGCTTCGAGCTTCGCCGCCGCGGGGCCCGCCGTCAGCGGCTCGGCCAGCTGCCGATCGAGCTCCTCGAGCAGTGGACCGCGCATCGCCGCCGTCTCGTTGTACGGCAAATTGCGGACCACCTGCAGGTACCGGCCGATGTTGAACCGATACTGCTTCGGAATCAGCAGCTCGATCGCTCGATTGTTCTTCGGCGTCGCGACGCCCGTCTTGGTGCCGTCGACATAGGTGTCGAAGCGCGCGTTGATGACCGAAGCGAGTCGAACCGTCGCGGCGACCGACTGAGCGTCGTCGCGGATCTCGAGCCCGATCGGACGGGACTGCTGCGCGACTCCGCCGCCGAGCACCCGCCCGTGCAGCTTCAGCGTCTCGTCACCATCCCAGAAGACCGCATCGACCAGCACCGGTCCCTCGCCCGTACTCAACACGTGGCCGGTCCGGACCACCGATCCGATCAGGTCGGCGGTGGTCAGTCGAGTCGGCATCAGGTGGCCGTTCGCCAGGCTGGTCGTCTCGCTGCGCCGCGGTACGTAGACCTCGATGTCGTACGTGTCGCCGCGCTGGATGCCGGGAGGGAGCAGGCCGCGGACGAGCACGAGCGAGGTGGTGTTCGAATCGAGCAGCTCGTTCGGATTGCGGACGTCGAGAATCTTCATCTCGTTGAGCAGACGCTTCCGCAGATCATCCGCCGGCGGCTGAGACCCGGTTCCGCTGAGGTTGGTCACCAGGGCCACCGACTCGACCTTGGCGAAGCCGGTCCCCCAGACGCGCGAGATCTCGCCGATGAACCGCGGGCGCGTATCGTCGAAGAGCGAATCGTCGAACTCCGGCTCCTCGTCCTTCTTCTTGAAGAACGACTTGCAGCCGGTCACCCCGAGCAGGCCGAGCAACAGAAAGCCGCGGCGAGTCCAGGCCGGAGCCTCGGAAAGGCGGAACGACGAGCGATTTCGAGGCGCATCCATGCGTTTCCTCCGCAGCCGCGGCGATCGGGAACGAGACGAGGTCGCCGTCCGTGACGACCGTCGATCCGCCGCACGCCCTAGCCGCACGTCGGACCGAGTCTCGGGGCGGGACGTTAGAGAGATCGCCCGAAAGCGTCAAGGTAGGAAGGGGGAGGCGAGCGTCGCCGCGTCAGCAAAGGTTCCCCGTGCCGTGCCCTCCGCCAGCCCGCCGCATCAGCAAGGGTTCCCCCTGCCGTGCTCTCCGCCAGCCCGCCGCGTCAGCAAGGGTTCCCCCTGCCGTGCCCTCCGCCAGCCCGCCGCGTCAGCAAGGGTTCCCCGTGCCGTGCTCTCCGCCAGCCCGCCGCGTCAGCAAGGGTTCCCCGTGCCTCCCCCAGCCCGAAGCGCCAAGCGCAGGGGGCCCTGTGCCCGAGGTCAGGTCGTTCACGCTGCACCGTTCGTTCGGTATCGATACGAACCCGAGCCTCGGCCACGGAGTGTCCGGGCCCACGTCTCCACTCCCGAAGCCCGCCGACGTGCGATCGTGCCGCAATGCGGCGGAATGGCGCGGAGCGATTCGCTACAGGTCGCTTGCTCCCACGGCGCCTCGAGGTCTCCCGCCTGGTCATTCCCCGGGAAAACTCCCCCGATCGACCTCGTTCGGCTGACTCCGATCGATTGGCACTCCGGTTGCTTCCGCCGCGAAGTGCCCTCCGCCTCGTCAGGTCGAGGGCCCAGCCCGTGAGGTCCTGGCGCCAGCGGATCGTCTCGAACGTCGGATCTGCCCCCGCAGTCCGCCGGCTGCTTGTCGCAGTCGCCGAGAAGGTCGACCGGTTTGGCGACCGGTCCGCCAGCGACCTCGCACGCTGCTCTTCGAGGGGCGATCGGCCGGCTCGCCCCTGGTTCGCGGTCCGCCTCGGGGTAAGCCCCCCTGCCGACCGCCGCTCGATCGTTGCGTCCGTTATCGCTCGACCTGAAGCGAGCGGGGAACGGGGAGGGAGAAGCGAAAAGCCCTACCGACACCCCTGATTTCCTTGCTTGACTCAGGGCCCCCAATTACCATGAACCTTGCTCTCGGTGGGAGGGGAAACGCTCCTGCCACCCTGCCCGACTCTCGTCCTCAAGGGCATTCGCCGTCTCGACCTCGCGTCGTCTCGAGTCCTGTTTGGAGGTTCGTACCTATGACTTTGCGTCGTTTCGGTATCTGTCTGGTCGCGGCTCTGGCGGCGATCGGACTCGTGACGCAATCGTCCGCAACGCTGAAGGCTCAGAACACGTTTCAGCCGGCGGGAGTCGAGGTGGACGCCGACGGGGTGCTGCGGACCCGAGTCGTCGCTGATCCGACCGGCAATCTGACCCGGACTCGGATGGCCGAGGCGCGTCGGGCGATCGAAGCGGAAGTGATGCGTTCGAGCTCGCTGCGGAAGGTCTCGCTCACCCGACTCGAACAGGCGGTCCGCGACCGCGTGGCGGCGGGGGAGTCGGCTTCCGAGGCGATGCTGCACTTGGCCGGTCTGACCGAGATCCGGTACGTCTTCTTCTATCCCGAGACGCGGGACATCGTGATCGCCGGTCCGGCGGAAGGGTTCTTCAAGGACCTGACCGGCCGCACCGTCGGCATCGAATCGGGCAAGGCGACGCTGCTGCTCGAGGATCTGGTCGTCGCCCTGCGGGCCTTCGCTCCGGGCGAGCGCGGCACCGCGGTCATCGGCTGCTCGATCGACCCGACTCAGGACGGTCTCAAGCGGATGCAGCAGTTCGTCAACTCGATCGGCAATGTCGGTCCGGGGGACGAGATCCGCATCGCTGCCGGACTGAAGGACAACCTCGGTCTGCAGACCGTGACGCTCGACGGCGTGCCGGCGGGAAGCCACTTCGCTCAGGTGCTGGTCGAGGCGGATTACCGCATGAAGCTGATCGGCATCGGGCTGGAAGTGCCGGCTGCCGACATCCCGAGCTACGTCTCGAAGGCTCGTCCGGCCGAGGTGAATGCCAACGGTCTGGCTCGCTGGTACTTCACCCCGCAGTACGACTGCGTCCGGGTGAGCGAGGATCGGAACGCGATGGAGCTGGTCGGATCGCGCGTCCAGCTGATCGGCGAGAACGAGCGAGTCACCGCCGACGGTGTTCGCGTCGCGGAAGGGCGCGAAGGGAACCAGGCGAGCCGCGCGTTCACCACCGCCTTCACCAAGCAGTACGACACGCTCGCGGAGCGTTCGCCGGTCTTCGCTCAGCTCCGCAGCTGCATGGACCTGTCGATCGCCGCCGCCTACATCCAGCAGCAGGACTTCTACGGTCTGGCCGGTTGGGACATGGATTTCTTCGGTGACGAGTCGGCCTTCCCGGTCGAGAGCTACGCATCGCCGACTCAGGTCGAGACGGCGGTCAACGCGATCTGGCGCGGCAGCCGTCTGATGACTCCGGTCGGCGGCGGCGTGACGATCGAGCCGCGACGGGCGATCGACCCGGCTCAGGTCCAGGTCGACGGCCAGCTGAGCGGTGTCCACGAGTCGACCGGCTCGGTCGAACTGGCTGACGGTCAGTGGTGGTGGGACTGAGTCCCCCGAAGCGATCGATGATCGAACAGCACAGGCCCGCGGCGCGAATGCTCCGCGGGCCTGTTCGCTTTCTTGACGACTTCGAGCCGGTAGGATGAGGCGTCGGACGACCGCTTGCTCTGGATGCCGTCACCGGGGCTCGGTGACCTCGAGGAACTCCACGGCAAGTTGACGCCGCTGCTCTCATCAGGAACCGACCGATGTCGCACGCTCCGAGTCTCGATCGACGGCAGTGGCTCGCCGCGTCGACGGCCACCGGCCTCGCCGGCTTGCTTGCCGCCGGGAAGGTCGTCGCTCGTTCCGACGAGGCCTACGGCCGGATCGACACGCATCAGCATCTATGGGATCTGAAGCGGTTCCGTCTGCCGTGGACTGACGGCAACGAGAAGCTGGCTCGAGACTTCCTGATTCCGGAGTATCGCCAAGCGACTTCGGGGACCGGGATCACGACTGCCATCTACATGGAGGTCGGAATGGAAGCATCGCAGCAGGCGGACGAGGCGCAGTGGGTCATCGACCTGTGCGAGGACCCGACGAGCGGCACGGTCGCCGGAGTCATCGCCGGCAATCCGACCGCCGACGGCTTCGAGACGTATGCAAGACGTTTCACGGCGAGCCAGCGGATCAAGGGAATCCGGCATCTGCTGCACGTTCCCGAAACGCCGGCGGGGACCTGCCGGACTACGGAGTATCGCCGCGGCGTCGCCCTGCTCGGCGACCTCGGCTTGCGCTTCGACCTGTGTGTTCGCCCCGGCGAACTGGACGATGCCGAGGCGCTGGCGCGCGACTGTCCCGAAACCCGATTCGTGCTCGACCACTGCGGCAATGCCGATCCGGTCGCCTTCGCGGCGCCGAATCGACGCCGTCGCGCCGCGGACCACGATGCCGACGAGTGGCGGCGTTCGATCGAGCGTCTCGCAGCGCTCGACAACGTCGTCTGCAAGATCAGCGGGATCATCGCCCGAGTCGATCCGGAGCATTGGCAGGCCGAGGAGCTCGCGCCGATCGTCGACCACTGTCTCGACGCGTTCGGTTCGGAGCGGGTGATGTTCGCCGGCGACTGGCCGGTCTGCACGCTGGGGGCTCCGCTGGCCGAATGGGTCCGCGCACTGGACGAGATCACGGCGAGTCGGTCGGCCGAGTTCCGCCGGAGGCTCTATCGGGACAACGCGAACCGCTTCTACGCGTTGGGGCTTGCCGAGGACTGAGGGACCGCGAGGGGGCGGAGCGGCGTCGCGGGAGGTTGCGCACCGGTTGCGCGCCGCGCGAGATCCGATCCGTAGGATGAGCGGCGGCGAGGGGAGTCTTCGCCGCACTGTCGTCCGGAACCCTTCGCGGAGACCTCGTCATGATCCTCTCGACTTGTCGTCGGCTGCGCCGCGCGATCGGAACGCCCTACGGCGACGATTCGCTCGTTCGCCGACTCGCGCTTTCGGCCTTGGCGGTCGCGCTGTTCGCCTCGGCCGCATCGGCCAATGATCCGCCCCCTTACTGGATCGACACCTCGCGTCTGGAAAAGTCCGAGCCGCTGGTCTTCGCCACCGAACGGGCGATCGTCTTCAAGGACGGCTACGCGTTGCTGGTCAAGCATGCCAAGGGGCGGACCGACGCGCACGGTCGTCTGATCTCGGAGCAGGTGCCGGACGAGGCAATCCTGGGATCGGTCTGGGTCGACGTCATCGCAGCGGAGGGAGCAGAGCCGATCGGGCTGAAGAGTCTGACGGCGCGTCGCGAGACGCTCGACGAGACGAAGCCCGAGACGCATGTTTGCCGCTCGATGAGCGAACTGCTGCGCGCCAACCTGGAGCGCGAAGTGACGCTGTCGACCGACCGCGGTGATCTCGTCGGGACGCTGGTGGAGTTGATCGGCAGCGAGTCGAACGAGCCGTTCGTCGACCCGCTCTCCTCGGCTCCGCCGGTCCTGTCGCTGACGCGCCGCTCGATCGATGCGACGCATGTGGTGGTGAGCAGCCAAGGGCGCCAGACGGTGCTGGCGATCGGCGAGATCCGGCGATTGCACGCTCCGGAGCTCGAAGTCCGCCTGACGACCGAAGCGACGACGCGGCGCGACGCGAAGCAATGGGTCCTGCAGTTCGATCGGGCCGATGCCGAGGTCGACGTGCGGCTGATCTATTTCCGCTCGGGGATCCGCTGGATACCGACCTATCGCGTCACGCTCGGTGACGACCCGACGACCGCCGAGGTGGCATTGCAGGCGGAACTGCTTAACGAAGCCGAGACGCTCGAGAACGCGGCGATCGATCTGGTGGTCGGGGTACCGAACTTCCGTTTCCGCGAGACGCCGAGTCCGCTGGTGCTCGAAGCGGCGATGCGCATGACGCTCCAGCAGGCGGCGCCGTTGCTGATGAACAATGCGATGAGCAACAGCTCTCAGGCGCTCTTCACGCAGCGGTCGGGCGAGTTCCGCCGCGAAGAAGCGCTCGCTCCGGGAGAGGGCGTTCCGGCGATTCCCTCGGAGCTGGCCGGGAGCGGGGCGCAGGACCTGTACGTCATCCCGATCGAACCGATGTCGCTCGGCCAGGGCGAGCGCGCCGCGGTGCCGCTCGGACGTTCGATCGTCCCGTGCCGGCATGTCTACACCTGGGACCTCCAGGTGGTCCGCAGCGCCGTCGACTCGACGCCGACGGCGGGAGCCGACGATTCGCCGTTGCAGCTGTCGGTCAATCGAGTCTGGCACCAGCTCGAACTGACGAACGTTACCGATGCGCCGTGGACGACCGGAGCGGCGCTGCTGCTCGACGGTCATCAGCCGCTCGCTCAGGAGCTGCTCGGCTACACCTCGCCGGGGGCGACGGTCCGCATCCCGGTGACGGTCGCGGTCGATCTGCGCGGCGACTACGACGAGGTCGAGGCCGACCGGAAGCTCGACGCGGTGATCTGGCACGGCGATCGCCACGCGCGCATCGACAAGCTCGGGACGATCTCGCTGCGCAACGCCAAGCGGACGCCTGTCTCGGTCGAGATCGCGGTCAGCCTCCCCGGCTCCGTCGACTCGGCCGGAGCCGACGGCAAGGTTTCGATCGGCGACTTCCGCGGCGAAGCCTGGACAGGCTATGTCGGCAGCCCCGGACTCAATCGTCACTCGACCGTCCGCTGGGCCTTCGAGCTGGCGCCGGACGAGACGTTCACGACCGAACTCCGCTCGCACTTCTTCGTGCGGCAGTAAGGGGCGTCGGATGCTTCATGAACGGCCGGTTCGTCCGAACCGGACGACCGGCCGTTCCCGTAGACGCCCGAGCGGCGAGCGTTCCGGTACCGTCGATCAGTGCTGGTGATCACCGTGCGCCGATTCGCTGAAGTCGGCGGCGTACGGCACCTGGTCGACGACTCCGGCGATCGTTCCGGCGAACTCGCGGACGGTCGCGAGTCCGTCGTGCGTCCCGACGAAGCGACTCGACGAGCCGGCCGGTTCGCCGTCCAGCGGCTCGGCGGCAAGCACGATCTCCATCTCGGGTTCCGTGACGTTCAATCGCAGTTCCGTCGCCGCGATCGGAGCCGGAGTCTTGGCGTCGTCACCGAGCACCCAGACGGTCGCCTCATGCCGGTCGTGGTCGACGACGAACTCGAGGTGGAACTTCCCACCACCCCAATCGACGATCGTTCCGCCGTGAGGGGCATCGTCGTGGTGATGTTCGTCGGCATGGTCGTGATCATGCTCATCGCCATGGGCATGATCGTCGGCCGACGGCTTGTTGCCGGACGAGGTCGAACCCGAGGGATCGCCGCAGCCGGCGATGATGAGTGCGAGAGCGATCGTCAGGGACGGCAGGATTCGATTCGTGCAGCGCATGGGACTCTCCGTATCGAAGCGGAAGGAACGTACTCGAAAGGGGATCAGAGGTCGTCGACCGAACGTCCGCTCGTCGCCGAAACGCGTTCGGCATCACGGCCGCTGAAACGCCAGAACAGGCCAGGGTGAATCAGGAACTCGCAGCAGGTCGACGTCACGAGACCGCCGAGAATGACCGTCGCGACCGGGTACAGGATCTCGCGACCCGGTTCGTGACCGCCGACGACCAACGGCACCAGGCCGATGCCGGCGGTCAGGGCGGTCATCAGGACCGGCGCCAGTCGTTCG
>CAZZBI010000254.1:0-8134 GCA_964652385.1 uncultured Pirellulaceae bacterium
GCGTCAGATGTGTATAAGAGACAGCACAAGGAGTTCGAAGGGAACGAGGGGGAGTCGATCCGCTTCCCGTTGCCTCCTGCAGCGCTCGCCCGCTGGGCGATTCTCGTCGGTCTCGGCAAACGCGCTGCGGTGAACGCCGTTCGCGTGCAATGGGCCGCCTCGATCGCGACTCGGCAGATCGCCGCCAAGCCCGATCGCAAGGGGGCTTACTACTTCGCCCCCGGACTCGCGGCGGCCGGAATCTGCGGCGCGTTCATCGGCAGCGAAGGGCAGGACCTGTATCGCAAGACGAAGAACACGTATCCGCTCGCCGAGATCCGATGGCATGGAGCGAGCGAGGCGGATCTGGCCGAAGGGCGACAGCTGGGGGAGAGCATCAATCTGACTCGGCGATTGGTCAATCAGCCCCCCAACATCCTGTTCCCCCAATCGTTCGCCGAAAAGGCGATCGAGACGGCCGAGGCGGTCGGGCTGGGGGTCGAGGTGTGGGACGAGGATCGCCTGCATCTGGAAGGGTGTCGCGCGATGCTGGCGGTCGGGCAGCGGTCGCATCATCCGCCGCGGCTGGTCCTGCTGAAATACGTCGGCACCGACCCGAACACGCCGCCGATCGCGCTGGTGGGGAAGGGGGTCACGTTCGATTCGGGAGGCTATTCGATCAAGCCGACCGACGGCATGAAGGACATGAAGTGCGACATGGCCGGCGCGGCGACCGTACTCGGTGCGATGCGAGCGATCGCGCTGCGCAAGCCCAAAGTCAACGTGATCGGCGTGCTGGGACTGGTCGAGAATCTGGTCAGCGGCAACGCGTACAAACTGGGGGACGTCATCAAGGCTCGCAGCGGCAAGACGATCGAGGTGCTGAACACCGACGCCGAGGGGCGGATCGTGCTCGCGGACGCGCTCGATGTCGCCTGTACCAAGGGAGCGACCAAGCTGGTCGATCTGGCGACGCTGACCGGGGCGTGCGTCGTGGCTCTGGGGAACGAAGTCGCGGGGCTGATGACCAACGATGCCGCCTGGGCCGGCAAGGTGAAGGAGGCGGCCAAACGCTGCGGCGAGTATGTCTGGGAACTGCCGATGCATTCGGAGTTCGGCGAGCAGATCCGCAGTCAGGTCGCGGACATCAAGAATGTGGGGAACGGCCGCTGGGGGGGCGCGATCACCGCAGCGAAGTTCCTGGAAGAGTTCGTCCGCGAGCGACCGTGGGTCCATCTGGATATCGCCGGTCCCGCCTTTGCGGAATCGCCCAAGGCCTGGATCGACGCCGGCGGCTCGGGATTCGGAGTCCGCACGCTGGTCGACCTGATCGAGCACGCGTAGCGGACCTCTCCGTCCCTTGCCAGCCCGAAGCGCCAAGCGCAGGGGTTCTTGGTGTCCTGGGACGTCGCACGACGAGCTCGGGTCGGTCGCTGTGTAGGCCCGCGTCGTCCCCGACGCGCGGCAGTGCGACATCGGGGCAGAGCCGTTGCAGTGCGACCGGGGTCGGTCGCACTACGGCAAGGCAGTGCGACTTCGGGCGTTCGAGACGCTTCGTGGCGTGAACGGTGTCGATGTCGCACGCCCTCGGCTCGGGACGAGCCGGGGCTACGGCGGGGCAGAGCCGTAGTGCGACGGCGATCCTGCGCCGATCGACTCAGAACCGCCTGACCGACACGAACGTAGATCCCGGATCGGGTATCCTGTCGCACGTCGCGTCTCGATACCTGTCGCCTCGAGGGACTCGCCATGCGCCGTCGTCTGACGTTCGCTCTGTTGCTTGCCGCCAGTTTCGGTAGTTTCATGAATCCGCCTACCGCTCGCTCTCAGGATCTCCCCTCCGACGTTCCTTCCGACGTCCGGATCACTCCCGATCATGATCCGTTCCTTTGGCTCGAAGAGGTGACCGGCGAGACGGCACTCGACTGGGTCCGCCAGCGGAACGCGACGACGCAATCGCAATTCGATGCCGATCCCGAGTTCGTTCGCCTGCGCGACGATCTGCTGGCCATTCTCGACTCGGATGCCCGCATCCCGTCGGTCGGGAAGGAAGGGGACTTCTACTACAACTTCTGGCGCGACAAGCAGCATGTGCGCGGGATCTGGCGCCGCACGACGCTCGAGGAGTACCGCAAGGCGGAGCCGCAGTGGGAGACGATCCTGGATCTCGACGCGCTGGCCGAGTCGGAGCACGAGAACTGGGTCTGGTCCGGCGCCTCGCCCCTGCGTCCGGATCGTGATCGCTGGCTGATCTCGCTCTCGCGCGGCGGAGCCGATGCGACGGTGACGCGCGAGTTCGATCTCCCGTCGCGATCGTTCGTCGAAGGCGGGTTCGAGCGGCCGGAAGCAAAGGGTTCGGTCGGCTGGATCGATCGCGACACCGTCTATGTCGCCACCGACTTCGGCGACGGCTCGATGACCGATTCGGGCTACCCGCGTCAGGTCAAGCGTTGGAAGCGCGGCACGCCGCTGGAAAGCGCCGAACTGGTGCACGAGGGGCTGAAGACCGACATGCGGATCAGCGCCTATCACGACGACTCGCCCGGCTTCGAACGGGACTTCGTGGTGCGAGCCCGCGCGTTCTACGACAACGAGTTGTATCTGATCGCCGACGAGGATCGTTTGGTCAAGCTCGACCTGCCGAACTCGGCCGAGAAGAGCGTCATCCGCGAGTATCTGATGGTCGAGCTGCGCGAGCCGTGGGAGGTCGGCGGCGCGACCTATGCTGCCGGTTCGCTGCTGGTGACCGAGTTCGACGCGTTCATGGCGGGGGAGCGGAAGTTCGACGTCCTGTTCGAACCGACCGAGTCGACGTCGCTCGCCGGCTACTCGCCGACGCTCGACCACCTGATCCTGAACGTGATGGAGGACGTCAAGAATCGTCTGTACGTCGTGACGCGCGAAGAGTCGGGTTGGAAGCGCGAGCCGCTGAAGGGGGCTCCCGAGTTCGGCACCGTGCGCGCCTCGGCGGTCGACAGCGACCACTCGAACGCCTACTGGCTGACGGTGACCGACTATCTGACGCCGACGTCGCTGCAGATCGGCGAGATCGGCGGCGAGCCCGAAACGCTGAAGACGATGCCCGCCTTCTTCGATGCCGACGGCCTGAAGATCGAACAGCATTTCGCGACGAGCGCCGACGGGACGCGGGTCCCGTATTTCCAGGTCGGACGCGAGAATCTGCCGACCGATGGTTCGAATCCGACGCTCCTCTACGGCTACGGCGGTTTCGAGATCTCGCTGACTCCCGGCTACAGCGCCTCGGTCGGTCGAGCCTGGTTGTCGCAGGGAGGAGTCTATGTCGTCGCGAACATCCGCGGCGGCGGCGAGTACGGTCCGCGGTGGCATCAGGCAGCGCTCAAGGCGAATCGTCTGAAGGCCTACGAGGACTTCGCGGCGGTCGCCGAGGATCTGGTCAAGCGAGGGGTCACCTCTCCCGCGCGTCTCGGCATCCAGGGAGGATCGAACGGCGGCCTGCTCGTCGGCAACATGGTCGCGCTGTATCCGAAGCACTTCGCCGCGGCGGTCTGTCAGGTCCCGCTGCTGGACATGTATCGCTACCACAAGCTTCTCGCCGGCGCGAGCTGGATGGCGGAGTACGGCAACCCGGATGATCCGTCGCAGTGGGAGTTCATCCGCAGCTATTCGCCGTACCAGAACATCGTATCGACGACCGAGTATCCCGCCGTCCTCTTCACGACGTCGACTCGCGACGACCGCGTGCATCCGGGACATGCCCGCAAGATGATGGCGCTGATGGAAGCGCAGGGGCACGACGTGACCTACTACGAGAACATCGAAGGAGGGCACGGCGGCGCCGCGAACAACGCCCAGTCGGCGTACATGCAGGCGCTCGCCTATCGCTACCTGCAGAAGCGGCTGATGGGATCGAAGTAGCCGCGGTCGAGCCGCGCCGCACGAGCGCCGCGGACGGCTCGAACGATGCCGGAATCAGGGGAGGCCTCGGCAGGGGCCTCCCCTTTTCGTGCGCGGCGCCGAGGCCCGTCGAAACGCGAGGCCGCGGGTCAAGGCGGCAAGGCCGACGCTCAGATCCTGCTCAGTGCCTGGTCGAGGTCGTCGCGCAGATCCTCGAACGCCTCGAGCCCGACGCTCAGCCGGACGAGCGAATCGCGGATCCCGTGCTTCAGCCGATCGGCGCGATCGTAGCTGGCATGCGACATCGACGCCGGCTGTTCGATCAGACTCTCGACCGCCCCCAGGCTGACCGCCAGCTGAAAGAGCTCGGTCCCTTCGACCACCTGCTTCGCCGCCGCGAAGTCTCCGGCGACCTCGAAGCTGATCATCGCTCCGAACCCGCCGTCCATCTGCCGCGTCGCGATGTCGTGCCCAGGATGCTGCGGCAATCCCGGATAGAGCGTCCGTTCGACGCACGGATGCGACGCCAGGAACTCGGCCAGACGCTGCGCGGTGCGACACTGCTCCCGCACACGCAGTTCGAGCGTCTTGATGCCGCGCTGGATCAGGTACGAGTCCCACGGTCCGAGCACGTTGCCGACCGCGTTCTGCAGATAGTGCAGTCGACGGTGCAGCTCGGGATCGCGCACGACCAGCATCCCGCCCAGGGCGTCACTGTGCCCTCCCAGGTACTTCGTCGCGGAGTGCATGACGATGTCGGCGCCGAGTTCGAGCGGACGAGTCAGCACGGGCGAGGCGAACGTGTTGTCGACTCCGACGAGCATCCCATGGCGATGGGCCCAATCGACGCAAGGAGCCAGATCGGTGATCGAAAGGAGCGGATTGCCGGGAGTCTCGAGCCAGAGGAGTTTCGTTTCGGGACGCCGCGCCGCTTCGAGCGCTTCGGGGGACCGCGTATCGGCCAGCGTGACGGTGATCCCGGACGAGACGAGCACCTTGTGGAGCAGCCGATACGTGCCGCCGTAGATGTCGGTCCCGGCGATGACGTGATCTCCTTGCTTCAGCAGGAGCATCGCGCCGTGAGTCGCCGCCATTCCCGAAGCATAGGCGAGCCCTCCACAGCCCCCTTCGAGCGACGCGACGGTCGTCTCGAGCCGCTGGCGAGTCGGCGTGCCGGTCCGCGAGTAGTCGAACTCCGACGGCTCTCCCGCTCCCGGCAGGACGAAGGTCGAGGCGACATGGATCGGAGGGACGATCGCTCCGGTCACCGGATCGCGCTCGTTCCCGTCATGGATCGCGCGGGTCCGAAAGGCATGTCGCTCGGCACTCATCAGATCACTTTCGTTGGGATCGGTTTTGCGTTCGACCGATCGAGGTCGTTGACTCGGGAACGAGCCTCGGGGACTCGCTGACGCCGAGACCACCGAGACGACCCATCAGCCCTGCAGGGCCTGCGCCAGGTCGTCGATCAGGTCTTGCGTATCCTCGATGCCGCACGCCAGGCGGATCATGTTGTCGGGGATGCCGAAGCGCTTGCGGTCCTCGACCGGCACCTCGAAATAGCTCATCACCAGCGGCTGCTCGATCAGCGATTCGACGCCTCCCAGACTCGGAGCGATCCGAGCGATGCGGGCTCGATCGACGACGTCGGCCGTCGCGCGCCAATCGGCGTCCTTGACCATGAAGGTGATCAGCCCGCCGAACCCTCGCATCTGACGCTTCGCGAGCGCGTGTCCCGGATGAGTCGTCAGGCCGGGATAGAGGACCTTCTCGACGCGCGGATGGTTCGCCAGGAACTCGGCGACCGCCTGGCCGTTCCGGTTGTGTCGTTCCATCCGCAACTCGAACGTCTTGAGGCCGCGCTCGAGCAGATAGAGATTGTGGGCCGAGTTGATGCCGCCGAGGATGCCGCGCAGCTTGCGGACCTCCTGGAGCTTGGCGGCGGAACCGATGATCGCTCCGGCCAGCAGATCGTTGTGGCCTCCGAGATACTTGGTCGCGGAGTGCAGAACGTAGTCGACTCCGAACGCGAGCGGTCTCAGGTTGTACGGGGTCGCGAGCGTCGCATCGATCAACGTGTCGACGCCGTGCTTCCGACCGAGGCCGGCGAAGCGTTCGAGATCGACGACGCTCAGATGCGGGTTGGTCGGCGACTCCGAGACGAGCAGCTTGGTCTTCGGTCCGATCGCCCGCTCCATCGCGTCGTAGTCGCAAGCGCGGACCTGATGAGTCACGACGCCGTAGCGCGACAGATGCTTGGTGCAGAATTCGCGGCTGCGATGGTAGCACTCGTCGAAGAAGACGACCTCGTCTCCGGCGCTGAGCTTCGCCATCAGCAGACCGACGATCGCCGCCATGCCGCTCGCATAGACGATCGCTTCTTCGCCCCCTTCGAGCGCCGCCAGCTTCTTCTCGACCGCCCATTCGTTCGGGCTGCCGTAGCGACCGTATTCCCCGCGTCGCTCCTTGTTCCGGATGTAGTCGATCACCGCCTGGGTGTTCGCGAACGAGTAGGTCGACGCGCAGACGATCGGATCGGTCAGCGAATGCGTCGGCTTCTGGCGTTCCTCGCCCGCATGGACCGCGAGAGTCGAAAGATTGCCGGGAAAGGTGCAGGGATCGGCGCCGGACGAGTCGGAGGGGCCGTTCGACGGAGCGGAACTCATGAGGGGAAAACTCCACCGCAGTTGCGGTAAGGACGGGAAGCCGGTCGAGCGGCGTGACGATCGGGACGAAGGGGCAACGCCGAGTCGTGCTGACGCCGAGCCGCAGCGTCAGCCGTGTCGCCTAGGGGAGCGAACGACCGCTGCGCCGGTGCCGAGAGGCCGGTAGCGTCGTGCGAACGGTCGCCGACCGAAGCGGTCGACCCGAGGTCGACTCGAAACGGAACGGACCGTCGCGATCGGCCGAACGGAACTCGACCCGCCGGTCGACTCCGGACGACTCTTCTCGGCAGGTCCCTCGACCGGCGACTCCGATCGGCGGAGCGGCCTCGGACGGACGCTGCGAGTGACGACGCGGAAGGCTCTTTAGCAGTGGAGGCTGCAAGCGGCCGCAAATCCCTGGAACCGAATCGGCTCGCCAAGCATCGCCCTTCGGCGACGAATCCCTGTTGCGGAAACGGAGCCGATCGGTTGCGATGCCGTACGAGCCGGATTTCGGCTCCGCGACGCCGCTCATCCTAGATGCCGCTCGGGTCGGCAACAAGCGACCGCCGAGTCGCCTCGCGTTGCAGCGCGACGCGGCGAACCGGTTGGTGGTCCGGGAACGAGCCGTCGCTCGTTCGATCGACCGCAATCGTCAGACTCGACCGACCGGCGGCGATCGGGCGCGGCGATCCGCAGGCGACAGGAGACGCTTCGCATGAACGACATCGATCTGCTGCAGCTGGCCACCATGCTCGGTCTGGGGATCGGGCTGTCGGCGGCCTGCGGCTTTCGGATCTTCCTGCCGATGCTCGCGTTCGGCTCGGCCGCCAAGGCGGGGCTCTATCCGGTGTCGGAAGGCTGGGAGTGGCTCGCGAGCTGGCCGGCGATCATCGTTCTCGGCGTCGCGACGACGGTCGAGATCGGGGCGTATTTCGTCCCGTGGATCGACAACGCGCTCGACAGCATCGGCACGGTCGCGGCCGTGCTCGCCGGGACCGCGCTGATGGCGGCGATGCTGACCGAACTCGATCCGATGTGGCAATGGTCGCTCGCCGCGATCGCCGGCGGCGGTTCGGCCGGAACGATCAAGGGAGGGATGGGGCTGACGCGAGCCGCGTCGACGGCGACGACCGGCGGCATGGCGAATCCGCTCGTCTCGCTGGCCGAGCTGATGATGAGCGGCCTGATGAGTCTGCTCGCGCTGGTGCTGCCGATCGTCGCCGGCATCGTCGCGATCCTGATTGTCGTCGTGATGCTCCGTATCGTCTGGAAGCTCGCGGCTCGACTCGGATCGCTTCGCCGCGGGCGTCGCGGCAAGGGGGAAGCGATCGAGCCGCGGACGAGCGACATCGGCTGAGCCGGGCGCGAGCTGCGAGCGCAAGGTGCGCTGAAGTCAGGGCAATGAGAACGAGGCGTGAAATTCGGGGTCGGACCGCGGGAACGCGTTTCGAGGGACCTACCGGATTCGGCGGGGTCAAGTCATACTCGACCGTTTGAATTCGCCCCTTCTTCGGCGACCGGGCGGCCCGCGGACGGCCGCGGCCTCGGTCCCGCGAGTTCCCTCAGTGCACGAAAGTGGATCCCAGCCATGGAGCGTACCCTCGTCCTGCTCAAGCCGGATTGCGTCCAGC
>CAZZBI010000255.1:0-8118 GCA_964652385.1 uncultured Pirellulaceae bacterium
AAGGCCCCAGCCGATCGGATGCGTCAGATCGATCTCCGACGCCACGATCGCTCCGGCGATCCGTTCGAGCGCCCGATCGTCATCCGCTTCGGCATACGGTCGACGCTCCGAACTCGCCTCGGTTCCGGATGCCGTCGGTGCCGGCAGCAGACTGAGCCAGTTGCGAGCCGCGCCCCAACCGCAGGCATCACCGAGCACGACCAGCGTCCCGCCTCGCTCGATCCACCCCTCGAGCGCCGCAACTCCGGCGGCGTCGATCGACGGCGTTCCCCCCGCGACGACGATCGCGGTCCACGACTCGCGAGCCGCTCCGGCGAGATCGCCGACATCGATCAGGGTCGCCGCCACGCCGAGTTCCAGATCCAGGCGATGTCGGACCGCTCCGGCGGCATAGCGATCGACTCCGTCACCGATCAGCACGGCAATCCGCGGTGTCGGAACCGGGAGCCACGATCCGCTGCCGAAATCGATCCCCTCGCGCGTGATTCCCGATCGCACCCCTTCCCAGCGCAGGACCGGAGACGCCGCCAACACCTGGCGCAACGTCGCGTCGTCGACCTCGCCCGTCTCGAGATCCGATTCGGGGAAGACCGCCAACGCACCGGGCTCGAAGCGACGCATCTGGCCGTCGATCTCGGTCGCGAACGCTTGGCTTGCGGCATGCACTCGCACCCCGGCTCGCGCCAGTCGGACCAATTCGGCCGGTGCCGCGGACGGAGACCAACTGACGACGTACGCGATCGCCGGACCGTCGGCGACTCCGGGCGTTTCCCAGTCGAGCGCCTCGCCGAGACGATCGTCGCTCGGCATCGCCGCCAGTTCCGTCTGATCGAGATCGAACGCCAGCGGCAGACTCCAGGCCGACACGTCGTAGAACGCGTTCTCTTCGAAGTCGGTCGGCCGATCGAACATCGCTCGCAACAGACGACTCTCGCGCTGCCGAGCGTCGACGATCAGCGTGCCCGCCGGCAACGTCGTCCGCGATCCGTCCGGCCGCTCGACTTCGGTCGCCTCGGTCAGACGCCGCGAGTCGATGTCATGACGGGCGAGCAGCTCCGCGAACCGGTCGAGACGTCCGCCGTCCTTGGGCGCCGTGAAGGCGAAGGCCGCCAAGGGATCGACGCGAGCCGCCTGATCCGCTTCGCGATACGAACGCCGAAGATTCTCCAGCAGTTCGGTCCGCAGCGCCACGCTGCCGTCGAAACTCGACAGGCTCGTCGCCACCTGATTGCGGACGGTCGAGCGGAGCGTCCGCATGCCGCGCGTTCCCGACTGACGGACCCCGCGCGCACTCGACTGTTCGAACAGAATGCCGACCGCTCCGGAGAGATCGGGATAGGTCGATCCCTTCCCCGGATAGAAATCGTCGAATCGCTCTTCGGTGAAGTAGCGAGTTCCCATCCGATCGAGCGCTGCCGCGTGGAACTCCGCCAGCCGCGCGGTCAGCTCGCGCGTGCCGAGAGGCGAGCGCGGGTGCGACCGCTTCGGCTCGCCGGGCTGAAAGAAGTAGGTCGAGTCGGTCCCCATCTCGTGAAAGTCGAGCGTCAGGACCGGTCGCCAGGCGCGGAACTCGCTCAGTCGCCCTTGCGACTCGGGATGCACCAGCGGCATCCAGTCCCGATTCAGATCGAACCAGTACGCGTTGGTCCGACCGCCGGGCCACCCCTGACGATGTTCGCGATGCCAAGGTTCGTCGCTCGGGTTGGCCCCCGCATACTCGTTCGACCATGACGAGAAGCGTTCGAAGCCGTCCGGATTCAGACACGGATCGACACGGATCACGAGATCGTCGAGCCACGAATCGATCCGGCTGTCCTGCGCGGCGCACAGAAACCAGGCGACGACCGCCGCGGCGTGCGATGCGCTCGGCTCGTCCCCATGCACGCCGTACCCGGCGACGACGATCGCCGGCAGCCGGTCGATCTCGATCGCCGACGATCGCTCAGGGTCGGTCAGCTCGCGATGGGCAACGCGGATCTCGTCGAGTCGCTCGCGGTTCGCCGCGGCGGTGATCGTCAGATGCCCGAGCGGTCGGCGCTGATGACTGGTCGCGTACGGCTCCCATGACGCCCGCTCGCTTCGCTCGTCAAGCATCCGGAAATAGGCGACCAGCTCGTGATGCTGCCACAACCGGGAACCGAACTCGAAGCCGCCGAACGACGACGGAGAGGGGAGATCGTCCCGCAGCGGAACGTCTCGCCACGCCGGCGGCAGGAGGAGCCGATCGGCTTCGGCGACGTTCGCGACCGGATCATCGGCGGCGGCGGCGAGCGAACCGTTCGGCGCTACTGCCGCAAGCGTCAGCAGCGGCAGGACGCTCAGTCGCAGGGCGAGCGAAAGCGCCGATCGCCGGCGAAGGATCGGACGAGAACGGGACGGAGTCAGGACGGTCATCGGTTCGACTACCTCGCGGACGACAGCTCCGAAATCGCTTCCGATCGGAGGTCGATTCCGACCGGAAGCGGGTCAATCGGAGTATAGTCGGCGCGAATCCGAGGCGTTCCGGACGAACGCGACACGTCCCCTTCCGGCTCAGGCTCCGTACTTGCCGAGTCGCCCGGCATTGGCGAGCGCCAGCGTCATCAGGAACTTGGCCTGGAACTGGCCGAGCCCGCCGGTGATGCAGGTGTTCTCGCCGAAGGTCGTGTGCGGGTCGGGGCGGCAACAATCGCTGACCAGCAGCGTCGGCACCGGATGCCAACTGTGACTCTTCAGGTAGCTCGGCGTGCTGTGATCGCCGGTGACGATCAGCACCTGCGGATGCAGCGCCTCGATCTTCGGCAGCGCCGCGTCGAGTTCCTCGATCCGCGCCACCTTGCCGTCGAAGTTGCCGTCCTCGCCCGTGCTGTCGGTGTACTTGAAGTGCAGGAAGAAGAAGTCGTAGTCGTTCCAGACCTTCGCCAGCGTGTCGACCTGTTCGGCCAAGGTCTGAGCCTTGCCGACGATGTCCATGCCGACCAATCGCGCAAGCCCCTTGTACATCGGGTAGACGGCGATCGCGGCGGCGCGCAGGCCGTACACTTCCTGATAGCTCGGCAGGCTCGGCTTGGCCGAGAAGCCTCGCAGCGTCAGCCCGTTCGCCTTCTTCTGATCGGCAAGCAGCGCCGTCGCCTGACGAACGAATTCGGCGGCGACTTCGGCCGTCCGCGCGCTCGCGGCATCGACCGCAATCGGCTTCAGCGGCGCGACGCCGGTCTGCTGCGGGTCGGTGTCCTTGACGTTGCCGCCGAGGCCGGTGCCGCGAAAGACGACGACGAAGCGATGCTCCTTGACCGGTTCGACGAAGACCTGCACGCCGGGGATCGAGACCTTTTCGATCACCTTGGCGAGCGGCGCACTCTCTTCGGAGGGAATCCGGCCGGCGCGGCGATCCGAGATCTTCCCCTGGGCGTCGAGCGTGCAGTAGTTGCCACGGACCGCGACGTCGCCGTCGAGCAGCTCGAAGCCGATCCCGGTCGCTTCGAGCGCGCCGCGGCCGATGACGTACTCCAGCGGATCGTAGCCGAACAGCCCCAGATGCCCCGGGCCGCTGCCGGGAGCGATCCCCGGGAAGACCGGAATGCTCGCCCCCTGCACGCCGATCGAGGCGAGACGATCGAGGTTCGGCGTGATCGCCGTCTCGAGTTCGGTCTTGCCGTGCGGACTCATCGGCAGCCCGCCGAGGCCATCGGCGACGAGCATCACGATCTTCGAGTCGTTCTTCTGCTGGAGTTCGCGAGTCAGCGCGTGAATGTCCATCGTCGGGTCCGCGAAAGTTGGAAAGGGGGAGGGGAGAGGGGTCGTCGGGTCGGTCGGCACGAGCCTCCGGACCGCACGGTCGACGGCGCCCGAGCGACCGGTCACCGCAGGTCGTCAGACCGCCCGAAGCGAGCCCTCGTCCGCGTTAGGCTACCGCTCGCGACCATCGCCTCCAAGGAGGCAGCGGCGGCCCGGGGCATGGGGACGCCGGGGATGATCGGCGAAGCTCGCGAACGGTCGAGACGACCTGCCGAGGGCGCGGCCGGTACCCGCTTCTCGGCGACTTCGGTATCGTGAGGGGCTGGCGGCGGCCGGGTGGCTCCGCCTCTCACCGGAGACGACCGAGATGGCATCGCTGACGCTCGACCTGGAAGGATGCTTCCTGCCCGTGAAGGGGATCTCGCGCGAAGGGCTCGGATCCCTGCGCGGTCGACTCGACGAAGTCCGCCGCGAGATGCTGGAGGTCGATCTGCCGTTGTTCCGCTCGCGTGGGGCCGTCCCTGCCGCCAAGCAACCGCTCGACGCCGGCTTCATGGACCTGCCGGATCGACTGCTCGCCGAGCACGCGAAGCTCGGCGCCGCGAGCGAACTGGGACGTATCCTGGCGACGGCGAAGCGACTGAGCGATCAGGTCGACCGAGTCTTGGTCCTCGGCATCGGCGGGTCGTACATGGGAGCCCGCGCCCTGATGGAAGGGTGCCTGGCGCCGTACCACAACGAGCGTTCTCGTACGGCTCGCGGCGGTCACCCGCGGCTCTACTTCGAAGGGAACAACGTCGACAACGATGCGGTCGTCGGACTGCTCGAGCTGCTCGGCGACGCACCGTCGCAGTCGGTCGACGATTCCTGGGGCATCGTGGTGATCAGCAAGAGCGGCGGGACGCTCGAGACGGCGGCGGCCGTTCGCCCGTTCCTGAGAGCACTGCGCAAGTCGGTCGGCGTTTCCGGTGACGGTGCCGATCCGAAGGTAGGCGAACGCTTCGTGCCGGTCACCGGAACCTCCGGGAAGCTGTTCGAGCTGAGTCGGGCGCTCGGCTGCCGCGAAGTCTACGAGGTACCGGACGGAGTCGGCGGTCGCTTCTCGGTCCTGTCGGCGGTCGGCCTGCTCCCGGCAGCGCTCGTCGGCGTCGACGTCGTCGGGTTGCTCGAAGGAGCCGCGGCGATGAATCGGACCTTCCGCGAGGCGCCGTTCGAATCGAATCCGGTACTCGGTTACGTCGGCGCGTGCCATCTGCTCGAACAATGGCGCGGCATCGACGTACGGGTACTGAGCGTCTGGAACAAGGGGCTCGAAGCGGCCGGCCTGTGGTACGACCAGCTGCTTGCCGAGAGCCTGGGGAAGGACGAACGCGGCGCGCTGCCGCTGACCGTCGTCAACACGCGCGACCTGCACTCGCGCGCCCAGCAGCATCAGGAAGGGAAACGCGACAAGGTCTTCGTCAACCTGATCGTCGATCGCGCCGGGCGCCCTCCGGTGGCGATCGGGAAGATCGGCCCGAATCAGGACGGCCTGGACGAACTGGCCCACAAGACGCTCCCCGAGGTGATGAACGCGGCGATCGCCGGGACCAACCAGGCGTACCGCGAGGACGCGCGGCCGACGATGGACCTGCACCTGCCCGCCGCCGACGCGCATTCGCTGGGTCAGTACCTGCAGATGATGATGCTCGCGACCGTCGCGGAAGGACGCCTGCTCGACATCAATCCGTACGGACAACCGGGAGTCGAGAACTACAAGCGAAACATGAACCGTCTGCTTCGATCGTGATCCGTTCGAGCGGCGGAAGGGACGAAGCGGAGCGTCGGAGTGCAAACCGCTCACCGACGCCGACACGCGGTTCGGGAGAGGATGATGCGAACGGAACTGACCTGGCTCGGACATGCCTGTTGGCAACTCCGGACGGCCGAGCGGACGATCCTGATCGATCCGTTCCTGGACGAGTCGCCGACCGCTCCGGTCCGAGCGGCCGACATCGAAGCGGACGTGATCCTGGTCACGCACGGGCACTTCGATCACATCGCCGATGCCGCGCCGATCGCCAAACGAACCGGCGCAACGGTGATCGCGAATTTCGAGATCGCCCAGTGGCTGACCAATGTTCACGGCGTGACGGCGACGGTCGGAATGAATCTCGGCGGGAGCTACGATCTCGGCGGAGTCAGGGTCACGATGGTGCCGGCGTGGCACAGTTCGCAGCTCCCCGACGGAAGCTACGGAGGCAACCCGGGAGGGTTCGTCCTGCAGCTCGGCGACAAGCGTCTGTACTTCGCCGGCGACACCGCGCTCTTCTCGGACATGCAGCTCTTCGCCCGAGGGGGACTCGACCTGGCCGTCCTCCCGATCGGCGACCTGTTCACGATGGGGATCGAAGACTCGATCCAGGCGATCCGCTGGCTTGCACCGAAGCAGGTCGCGCCCAGTCACTACGGAACGTGGCCTCCGATCGCGGTCGATGCCGGTCAATGGGCCGCAGCGGTCCGCCGCGAGACGAGCGCCGAACCGATCGTGGTCGAGCCGGGGGGCAAGTTCCTGGTCTGAGTCGCGTGCCGGTAACGAACGGCAGGAGCGACGGTAAGGCCGATCTACGACGAACAAGGGCTGGCGTTCGTGTCGGCGAGCGATCGGCAGAAGATCTACGGAGTCGATCGATGAAGCTCATGACCGCAATGCCCGAAGAGTCGTTCGTATCCGTTCGGCGGCGGGGACGCTCCCCCGCGGCGCTTCGGAGTCTGTGGCTGTCGGCGGTGACCTTGGCGCTGTCGGCGACCGTCAACGACGCGTGTGGGGACGAATTGGCCTGGAAGTTCGCTCCCGGCGATCGCTTCAAGGTGTCGTACGAGCAGACGGTCGAACAGACGACCGAAGTGCTGCTGCAGCCGGTCAAGGCGACGACCGTCACCCGACTGGAACTGAGCTGGCAGGTCGAATCGGTCGAGGCATCGGGGAACGCGATCCTCGTCCAGTCCTTCGATCGGATCGCGATGGAGATGACGACGTCGCGCGGCGAGACGATCGGCTTCGACTCGGCCGACGAGACGCGTCCTCGCGGAGCGGCCGGAGAGCTGGCGCGCGGTATCGCACCGGTCTTTGGGGCTCCGTTCCGAGTCACGATGACGCCGCGCGGCGAGATCGTCTCGATCGAAGTGCCGGAAGAATCGCTGGCCAAGCTGCGCGAGGCGCCGGGAACGATGCGGCTGCAACGCTACTTTCGTGCCGAGAACCTGAAGGAGACGTTGGCACTGGTCGCGGCGATCCTTCCCGAAGGCGATGCGACTCCCGGAGCGACCTGGAAGCTCGAACGCGATTCGGCGAATCCCGAACTGCCGATCGGCGTGGTCCACGAACTGACCTACGTCGGTCGAGGCGAAGGGGATGACGCGGCCTTCGCCCGCATCGAGGTCGCGACGACGTTGGTGCCGCGCGAGGGATCGCCGAAGCGCGAAGACGGCTCCCCCGTGCCGACGATCGAGAGTCAGTCGTCGAGCGGCGTGATCTGGTTCGACGATGCGTCCGGTCATCCGGTGCGGACCGAACAGACGCTGAATCTGACGACCGCGTCGCCCCTGCGCGAGATGACGATCCGTTCGACCGCGACCACGCGGACCGTCGCTCGCGTCGAAAAGCTCGCAGCCGGAGAGTGAAAGAGGGGACGGAGGGCCCCTGCGCTTGGCGCTACGGGCTCGGGAGGGCACGGGGAGCCCCTTGCTGACGCTGCGGGCGGATGTTGCCCCGGCTCGTCCCGAGCCGCGGGCGTGCGATGACGATTCCGATCGCGCTGCGCAGCTTTTCGAACGACCGCCGTCGCGCGGCCGCGTCGAGTCGCGGTGTCTGATCGCGTCGAGGCACGGAGATCCCCTGCGCTTGGCGCTTCGGGCTCGGGAGGGCACGGGGAGCCCTTTGCGGATGTTGCCCCGGCTTGTCCCGAGCCGCGGGGCCACATCGCGACGCGCTGACCGCCGCCGTGCGATCGACTACATCTGCAGCAGCTCCTGGTACTGATCGATGATCAGTCGCTTGTAGAGCAGGATGATCGCGGCGGCGATCACCAGGCCGACGATCGCCATCACGATGAAGCCGCCGACGACGGTGACGAACTTGAACAGGTTCTCGGCGCGGCTCCGATAGTCGTCACTCAGTCGTTCGAGCGTTTCGGTGACGGTTCCCGACAGTTCGCCCGCTTCGACCGCATCGACGAAGTCGTCGGGAAACGCCGCGGTCCGCGCCAGCGCCTGATGGAACTCCGCCCCTCCGGCGATCGCACCGCAGATCTGCGGTTCCAGACTGCGGAAGTAGGCGTTCTGCGAGCTGGCCAGCCCCAGCTGCATGCAGGCCTGAGCCGGCATGCCGGAGTCGATCGCCATGCCGAAACTCCACGCCAT
>CAZZBI010000256.1:0-8040 GCA_964652385.1 uncultured Pirellulaceae bacterium
GTCAGCACCAGATCGGTGGCGGTCGCACCGGGGCGGAGCGAACCGGTCAGTTCGAAGCCGACCACTTCGGGGAGCAGCATGTAGATCGGCTGGCCGAGCATCGCCGCCTCGGCTTCGATCCCGCCGACACCCCAGCCGAGCACGCCGAGACCGTTGATCATCGTCGTGTGGCTGTCGGTCCCGACGAGGGTATCGGGATACGCGACCGGCAGCTCGCCGCGTTCGTCGCTGAAGACGACCTTGGCCAGATACTCGAGGTTGACCTGATGGACGATGCCGACGTTGGGCGGCACGACGCGGAAGTTGGCGAACGCCTGCTGGCCCCAGCGGAGGAACTCGTAACGCTCCCGATTCCGCTCGAACTCGAGCGCGACGTTCTCCTGCAGCGCGGTCGAGGAGCCGAAGCGATCGACCTGCACGCTGTGATCGATCACCAGATCGACCGGGATCAGCGGATTGATCTTCGCCGGATCTCCACCCAGTCGTCGCATGGCACTGCGCATCGCGGCCAGGTCGACGACTGCCGGCACGCCGGTGAAGTCCTGCAGGACGACGCGCGCCGGCATGAAGGGGATCTCGACCTTCGCCGGATCGGCGGCGTTCCAGGTCGCGAGCTTGATCACGTCCTCTTCGGTCACGACGAAGCCGTCGCAGTTGCGCAGGACCGACTCGAGCAGGACGCGGATCGAATACGGGAGCTTCGCGATCGGACCGAAGCCGCGCTTCTCGAGGCGATCCAGGCGATAGAGGACGGCGCGGCCGTGCCCCGTATCGAAGGTGTCGCGAGCCGAGAACGGATCCTGAACGACGGTGTGCTGATTCATGCGTGACCCGTGTGCGAGACGCCTCGCGCGCCGACGGCGGAGGGCGAGACGTCAAGGATGCCGCGAAGTGTCCGAGCGCCGAATCGCGCACGGACGGCGATAGCTCCCGATCCGATCGCGTCGTCGACCGAGTGCGCGGCGCGCAGACCCTGCGACGAACGAGGGGACCGAAACGGCTCATTGTCAGCCCCGCCGACCCCCTGTCAACGGCGCGGCGAGGCTGGTCGGCCGCAACCGCGAGGGGCGTTCGAGCAACGGCTGCGTCGCGGCGCCGGAGCGGGCGCGAGCCGGTCAAGAAACGAAAAAGCTCTCGGCAAACACGGGTCCCAGGGGGGGAGAGGAATCCGTGCCTGCACGAGAGCGATTGGACGCTCGCGTCGACTCGCTTCCGTGCGGACGACGCTCGCTGGGTCGATCGGAACGGGCTAGGTATCGCTCGGCGACATCCGTGTCCCGGCCGCGATTCCCGCTCCTTCACCGCGTCCCGAAAGTCCCTTGCGAGCCCTTCGTGTCCGCGACGATGGGGCGAAGAATATGGCTTTTGCCGAAAGGGGTCAATAGAAGTTTCGCGGCCGGAAATCCCTGGGAAAACGAGGTATTTCGTCCGTTCGTCAGCGGGCTTCGTCGAAGAAATTCTTCCGCTCTCGTTCCCCCGGCGAGGCGCGGACGGCGTTCCCCGTTCGATCGCCGCCCTACCGTCTCGCCGCAACCTCGATCGACGCCGCGACGAAGGTCCGGCGGACGCCGTCGAGCGACGGGCGCGGTCTGTGCGCCGTCCGACGGACGGACCACAATGCGTCGATGCGCCGGCTTCGCGGACGGGGCTCGGTCCGCCGATCCGGCGCCGTCGAGGTCCGGACCGATCGGCGTCCCCGCCCGGCGCGAACGCGTCGCTGCTCGCCCCCGACTCATTCCCTCCGCCACGAGATCGTCGACCGATGCGAGTCATCATCGAACAGGATTCCGACGCTGTCGCCCGAGTCGCGGCGTCGATCGTCGAGGAACAGCTCCGCCGACTCCCCGAAAGCGTGCTCGGCTTCGCCACCGGTTCGACGCCGGTCGCGACCTACCGCGAGCTGATCCGCCGCCATCGCGAAGAGGGACTGTCGTTCGCCCGAGCCACCTCGTTCAACCTGGACGAATACGTCGGTCTCGAACCGAACCATCCGCAGAGCTACCGGACGTTCATGCGGCGCGAGCTGTTCGACCACATCGACCTGCCCGAGGAACGGGCGCACGTCCCCGACGGCCGCGCTCTCGATCTGCACGCTTCGTGCGAGCGTTACGAGACGATGATCCGGCAGGCGGGAGGGATCGACCTGCAGATTCTCGGCATCGGTTCGGACGGGCACATCGCCTTCAACGAACCGGGCTCCTCGCTCGGCAGTCGGACGCGTCTCAAGACGCTCACCGGCGAGACGATTCGGGACAATGCCCGGTTCTTCGGCGATGAAGCCTCCGTCCCGCACCTGGCGATCACGATGGGAGTCGGGACGATTCTCGAGAGTCGCCGCTGTCTGTTGCTGGCGACGGGCGAGGCGAAGGCGCGGGCGATCCGCGACACGATCGAAGGTCCGATCACCTCGCAGGTCACCGCGACCGCGCTGCAGCTGCATCGGGACGTGATCGTCGTGCTCGACGAGGGGGCCGCGTCGCGCTTGGATCGACGCGGCTACTATGCCGAAGTCGAGCGAAGTCAGCGGGCGCTCGAAGCGGCTCGCCGCCCCTCCTGAACGACGCCTGCCTTCGGCTCCGAGGGCACGCTCCGCTTCTTCCCTTCGGCGTCTCGGGAATCGCAGCATGAGACAGATCGGCAAGCTCGACGACCCGGCGCAGGCGGAGCGGTTCGTCGATCTCCTGGCCGCATCGGAGATCGATGCCAAGGGAGAGGCGGGGAGCGGCGGGATCACGATCTGGGTGCGCGACGAGGATCGATTGGCCGAGGCCCGCGCGCTGCTGGCTCGCTTCGTCGCCGATCCCGACGGAGCGGAGTTTCGCGAGGCGCAGGCCAAGGCACGACGAGTGCGGGAGGAAGCGGCCAAGCGGCAAGCAGCGACTCGCCGCCGCGTCGTTACGATGCGGGATCGTTGGTCGGCGCCGGTCCATCGTCGGGCGCCGGTGACGATCGTGCTGATCTGTCTGTCCTGCGCCGTCGCGCTGGCGACCGGCATGGGAGACTCGCAGCAGCTGCTGGGCGACCAGCTCGGGGGCAAGGTGCTGCGAGGGCTGCTGATCGTCGACCCGATCACCGCTCTCGAAGGACTCGAGGCGACCGGGGCGGCTCAGGCCGCCGATGCCGCCTCGGCGGAGATCGACGACGCGGCGATCGACGATACCTGGGCCTTTCGCGGCTGGAGTCTGCGGCGCGGCGAACTCTGGCGCCTCTGGACCCCTTGTCTGATCCACTTCGGCGTCGTCCACCTGCTGTTCAACATGCTGATGCTCTACCGCGTCGGACCGATGGTCGAGAGCTTTTCCGGTTCCTGGCGTTTGGCTCTCTTCGTGCTCGGCTGCGGCATCGCGGCCAACGTCGGCGGCCTCCTCCCCGAATCCGCCGGCGGCGGCTGGCTGGCGGGAGGGATGAGCGGCGTGCTCTACGGCCTGTTCGGTTGGGGGCTGATGCTGCAGCGCTTCCACCGTTCGCGGCCGGTCTTCTTCCCGCCGAGCACCGTCTTCATCCTGATGCTCTGGCTGGTCCTCGGCTTCACCGGCATGCTCGACGGACCGTCGACCGACGCCGGAGGAGGCTATCGGATCGCCAACTGGGCGCACGGCGTCGGCTTCGTCTGTGGGCTGGCGGTCGGCTATCTCCAGTCGCTCGCGCCGTCGAAGCCGAGCGTCTGAGTCCGGCGTCGGGGGCCGAGTTTCGCCGTGAGCTCGACACGCCGACCGCCGCGGCGATCGGCAACGCGCCGCGACCGAACGAGCGCGTGGCACGGCGCTCCGCGGCGACGCGGCGACCGACTCAGTCGGTCCCGTCCTCCCCATCGCCCGCCGTGTTCCCTCCGGCCGCTTCCTCTTCCGCCTTGGCGCGGCGGCGGATCTGCCGGAGCGCTTCCTTGCACAGGTTGACCAGCGGCGTCAGGCGTCGCTGCTCGGCGGTCTCCAGGAGCTCTTCCAGCGGCGGGATCGCCGTCGCGTCGGCGTTCATCTGCAGAACGATCACCATCTCCTGGGCCGCGATCGGTTCGGAGATCGTCTTCAGGACTTCCAGGGCGGTCCGTTGCACCGCCGGGCCGGCGCGACGCATGATCTGTCCCGCCTTTTCCCCCTTCTGACGATCGGTCAGCAGCTCTTCGCACAGCGGCGCCGCGATCTCGGGGACGTCCATCTCGATCAGCTTGCGGAACGGCTCTTCCCAATCCGAACCGAATCGCGCCTCGCGGACGAGCGTCACGAGTCCCGCTGCGCCGGCCGGAGTCACCCATTCGAGAAAGACCTTCTGCGCCTTCTCGCGTTCGAAGACGCCGACCTTCTTCAGGCCGGCCGACATCGCGACCGCCACTTCGTCCTGCTGCGCGGGAGTCAGTTCGAGCGACGCCGGGGACTTGCCGTCGAAGTACGCGAACGACGCCTCGACGTCATCTTCGGTGCCGCGGCGGAGCGTCTCGAGGTGGCGTTCCAGGATCTTGGCCGAGTCGACGTTGACCTCGGCCAGGAACCGATCGATCTGCTTCCGGACGTTGTCGTCGGCGCCGGTGATCTTCAGCACCTCGGGAGTCGCCCGTTCGCCGATCCGGATCAGGCAGTCGGTCACCTGATCGCGCTGGTGCCAGTTGTCCTTCAGCGCCGCGGTCAGCGCGCGGATCGTCTCGTCGGTCGCGTGGTCCGCCAGCAGATCGTACATCCGCCGATCCATGCCGCCGATCTCGCTGAGGTTGCGCTGCAGGTCGGTCAGGTACGCATCGCTCCACCAGTGATCGAGCAGCGGGGCGAGCTTGTCGTCCCCCAGGCGATTCTTCTCGACGAGCTTCGCGCGGAGCATCGGTTCGATTCGCCCCTGGCGATCGGCCGTCACTTCGGCGGCGAGCAGGTTCTCGGTCGCACGATCGTCGTTGAACGGATCCTTGTCCTGAAGCTGCGTGATCGCCGCGTCGAATCTCGCCTCGACCGGATCGATCCCCAGGTTCTGCAGAATCGTCTCGGCGTGCGATCGAGCCAGCCCCTTGTCGCTGTCGAGCAGCGGCGCGACGAACGGCGCGACCTGCGGGCCGAGCGCCACGAGCGTCTCCTTGGCAAGCAGCGCGTCCGCGTCGGATTCGAGCAGCGGGGCGACCGACATCGCCGCCTGAGGTTCCTTCAGTCGCTTGATGATCGCGAGAATGCGAGGATTGTTCGGTCGATTCGGGCCGAGCTTCGCCGCAAGGTCGATCGCGTGAGCCGCGGCGGCCCACTTCTCGAGCGCCGCGAGGATCTTGTTGTGGGTCGGCGTTCCCGAGCTGTCGAAGCGGGCGACGAGCGACGCCGACACCTCGGTCATGCGCGCCGTATCGACCGGCTGGGAGTTGAGCCAATCCGCGGCGACCTCGTGATACGGGGCCTCGTTGCGAGCCAGCAGCGCGAGGGCGTCGTCGATCTTCTTCGGCTTGGGAATCGTCGCCGGATCGATCCGGGCCGGAGTCGTGGTTCCGCCCGTTCGCCCGTTCGCCGGTTGCGTCTTCTGCGGCGTCCCCTGAGCGATGTTCTTGCGGACCTGGTCGACCTTCGAACCGGCGAGCATGATCACGAAGATCGTGATGACGATCCCGAGCACGATGCCGATCGTCATCAGACCGAGCACGACGAACAGGCAGGTCTTCAGCACCGGGTGCATGCCGGTGCTTTGAGGCGGCTGGAATCCGGGGTGCGGATAACGAGGCAACTGACTCATCGAGCCGACTCCGATGACGACGAGAAAAGGCGAGCGTCGGGACTGCCTGGAAGGGCATCAATCGCGAAGCACATCCCTGTCGAGGGGAACGGCCGTGGGGCGATTCTAACCGAAACGGTCGGTGATCCAAGCGACGGACCCGGCGCTCCCGCCCGGCCGAGAAACCGGCTCGCCCGCATGACGCGACGGGGTCGACCAGAAAAACGACTCGGGCGTGACACGCCTCGGACCGCCCCTCTGACCGCTCTCAGACCAGCTCCGGCCCCCGCTCGGTGATCCGGTATTCCAGAATCTCGTCCGTGCAGGCACTGCCGCGATGCTTCGCGATGCAAAGCCCGCGCGTCAGCCGATCGCCGCGGCGGAGCTTGCCCAGATAGATCAGCGTGTTCGCGTTGGCCGACAGATCGCCGTCCTTCAGCGGCCGGCCGAGCAGATCGTCGAGCATCAGTTCGTGCGACGTGCAGAGCGCGAGCGCCGCGACGCTTCGGTGATCGTAGGCGTTCGTTGCGACCTGATCGGCCAGCTCCCGATAGTGCTGCCGAAAGACGTCTCGCGCCACCCACTCGGCTTCCTTGTGCAGGAGCTGATGGTCCAGGTACTCGATCAGCTCGAGCTGCACGCTCTCCTCGGGGCGATCGACCGGCTCGATCCCGTCGAGCACGATCCGGCGACTGCCGGCACACAAGTGGCCGTACAGGAACGCGATCGTCCCTTCGAGACGCCGGTTGAGCTCGCGCTGCCAGGCATCCCACTGTTCGGCGTCGAGCGAATCGCGGGTGACGCGTCGTCCGAGACGTTCGAAGGCCGAACGGTACGGACCGAGCTGTCGGTACTGCGCGAAGAAGTCGGGGCCGATCGCCGGCAGCTCGCCCCCCGAGGGCCATTCCCACCCGCACAGTCGCTGCGCGTAGGGAACATGGTTCTGCGAGTCGCCTCGCGCACCGAGATCGAGGATCGCTCCCGCTCGCCCCTCCTGAGCCGTTCCGGCATGCGCAAAGCGGACCCCGAGCTGCGTCTTGCCGATTCCGGTCGCTCCGACCAGCAGCGTCAGCGTCCCCGGCAGCAACCCTCCGCCCAGATGCGCATCGAGCTCGGGCCAACCGGTCGACAGACGATTCACGGCGCCCGTCGTTCCGCCGTGCGCATCGGCTCCGTTCATCGCAGTCCCTCCCAGGCGTCGAGCAGCAGCTCCGCGGCGCGATCGATTTCCGCTTCGTCCGTGTACCAGCCGAGACTCAGGCGGACGGTCCCGCGAGCGACATCGGAGGGCAGGCCGATGGCGCTTTGAGTCGGCGTGAGCAGCGACGTCGAGGCGTGGCAGGCGGACCCGGTCGAGGCGCAGAGTTCGGGGATCCGAGCCAACAGCGCCGCGCCGATCGTCTCGGGGAAGTTGACGCTCGAGGTGTTGGGAAGTCGCGGAACGGTCGCGCCGTTGAACGACAGCTCGTCGCCGATCCCCTCGGCCAGCCGCGCTTCGAGTCGATCGCGGAGCATCCCCATCCGCTCGGCGGCCGCCTCGACCGAACGCGCTGCGAGCGACGCGGCGATCCCGAAGCCGACGATCGCCGGGATGTTCTCGGTCCCTGCCCGCAACCCCGCTTCGTGCCCTCCCCCATGCAGGATCGGTTCGATCGGCGTTCCGCGGCGAACCCACAGCGCTCCGACCCCCTTGGGCGCGTACAGCTTGTGACCGGCCAGCGTCAGCAGATCGACGCCGAGCAGATCGACTCGCGTCGTCACCTTGCCGGCCGACTGAGCCGCATCGGAGTGCAGCAGCACGCCGCGCCGAGCACAGATCTCGGCGATCCGCGGTATCGGCTGGATCGTTCCGATCTCGTTGTTGGCGTGCATGATGCTGACCAGACGCGTCTGCGGCCGGATCGCCCGTTCGACCCGTTCGGGATCGACCAGTCCGTCGGCGGTCACCGGGACGCGAGTCACGCCGTACCCTCGCCCCTCCAAGTACGCTGCGGTCTCGGCGACCGCCGGATGTTCGAAGGCCGAGATCACCAGATGGGCGTCGTCCGGAGCGTAGCGCGACAGGACGCCGATCAACGCCAGATTGTCCGCCTCGGTCCCTCCCGAGGTGAAGACGATCTCGTCCTCATCGCCGCCGATCAACGACGCGACTCGGCCCCGCGCATCGGTGAGCGCTTCGTCGGCCGCCCGGCCGAGCGCATGGTCGCTCGACGGATTGCCGTAATGCTCCGCCAGGAACGGGAGCATCCCCTCCTGCACGCTCGGAGCGATCGGCGTCGTCGCGTTGTAGTCCAGGTAGATCCGCCGCACGCGGCTCACTCCCGTTCCGGGGTCCGTGAAAGCCGACCGTCAGCCGAGCCGACCGAC
>CAZZBI010000257.1:0-8002 GCA_964652385.1 uncultured Pirellulaceae bacterium
ATCGGCGCGGTCGCCACGATCCGCGAGTCGACGACCGGCGCGAGCCAACTCGTCCAGCCGCGCTTCGATGCTCCCGAGATGACGTATCCCTCGACGTCACTCCGCCACTCGTCGGCAGCGATCCGATCGAGCGCATTCATCGCCTGCACCGCGCTCTTGACCATCGGAAACAGCAGCGGCCAGTTCGGGTCCCCTGTCTCGAGATACTTGAGCCAGGTCTCGGTGATCAGATCGTCCTCGACCCGGTCCCCGAGCAGCGGCTGGTTCGGTACCTGCGAGAGGATCGCGACGCGACAACCGGACAGATGAGCCAGCAGATTGCCGAGCGACTCGTCGCGCGGCTTCGGCGGATCGCCGCTTCGCCCGCCGGTGACGAACAGGATGACGTGCTTGGGAAGCGTCAGCTCCGCCGGCTCGTGCACCTGGAGCGAATGCTTCCAGACGATCTCCTGCCACGTCTGCGAGACGAGGACATAGTCGGTGACGCTGCCGCCGGTCGGCAGTTCGCGCCGCTCGACTCGGTCGCAGGCGAATGCCGTTTCGGTACGAGCCACATAGTCGAAGAGCTCGGTCGGCAGCGGATCCGGATCCGTCGCGCCGATGTCGACGGCGACCTCGGTCTCCTGAGCGACCAGGGACCTCATCGTCGTCCCCGGCAGCAACAGCATCAGCGAAGAGCAGACGAACAGACGAGCAAGCGACGGCATGCGACACCGATGTCATGAGAGAGGAGGGGAACCGGTCGGAACGAGCCGACCGGACTCGCTCGTCGATCAGCGCCATCGACTCGTTTCGGTCGGAGTCTCGGGCCGGACGGCAATCGGCGCCGCCGTCCCTTGAGTCAGGAATGCCATCAGGTCGGAGACCTCTTCACCCGAAAGCGAATCGATCAGACCGTCGGGCATCGAGGAGGTCGCGACCGGCTCGACCGCGTCGACATCCTCGGCAGCAATCGTCGTCTTCTCGCCGTCCGACTTCAACACCACGTAGTCGCCGCTCGAGTCGCGGGTGACCAGACCGGCCACCTGCCGACCATCGAGCGTCACGACCATCTGAGTCCGATACTGGTCCGAGACGACCTTCGACGGATCGACGATCGCTTCGAGAATCTCGCGGCGCTGGAAGCGTCGCGCGATCGACGTGAGATCGGGACCGATGCTCTCTCCGGAGTTGGCATATCGATGACAGGCGGCGCAGCGAGCCGAGGCGAAGAGCTGCTTGCCGCGGCTGACCGACGCCTCGTCCGGCTGACTCGCCTCGACGATCGCCACCAGTTCCTCGAGATCCCAGCCGTCGGCCGAGGTCGGTTCGTCGATGGCGACGCGCGCCTCGCCGGGGAATTGCCTCACGAACCAATCCTGCCACGATTCGAGCGAACGATCCCACGGATCGCCGTCGATCGTCAGTTTCTCGCCGGACCAGTGCTCGAGCAGACGGATCACGTCGGTCGATCCGTTCTCCTTCAGCCGCAGTCCCAACTCGATCGCCGTGCGGAACTGATCCGCTTCGCTCGGACGTCGATCGATCGCCGCGAGCTTCGTGACCAGATCGCGGGCCATCGCTTCGTCGACTTCGCCCAGGCTGTCGACCAGGTATTTCCAGTTCTCGCCGTCGGGCTGCTGAGCCAGGCCGATCGCGACGGTGCCGCGACGCTCGGGATCGCGCTCCCAGATACGACGCAGGTAGGCCATCGATCGCTCGTCTCCGCTGCGGCCGAGCACCGCGACGATGCCGATCTTCAGCTGCTTGAACGAATCGTCGTCGGGGTCGTAGGCGATCGTCCGCTCGTCGATGCCGCGGATCAGCTCGACCGTCCGTTCGGGCAACTGTTGCGGGAGTCGATAGAAGGCGCCGACCGCGGCGTTGGGCCAGCGGTCCCCCTTGGCCAGGATCAGCGGGATCTCTTCGTCGGTCGCCGAGCGGCCGAGTTCCTTTGCCGCTTCCATCACGTAGTAGGAGTAGCTGCCTCCCCCTTCGTTCAGTCGTGCTCGCTCGAGATAGCCGATGAGCGCCAGCCGTTGGTCCGAGGTCCAACCGGTCCGGATCGTCTGGAGCATCATCGCCACGTGGATCTTGTCCAGGTCCGAAGCGCCGCTCGACGCCAGATACTCCGCGACCCGCTCGGCCCCTTCGGTCGACTTCAGATAGGCCAGGATCCTGGCGAGCTCGCGATTCATGATCGAGTTGCCCGAGGGGAACTCGTCGGCGATCGCTTCGGCGAACGCCGGAATCTCCGCCGGATCGACCTCGCCTCGCTCGAGCGCCAGTTCGATGACGCGGAGCAGATCGACGAAGTTGCGATCCGACACGAACCCCTGCATCAGTTCGGCGCTGCGCGCCAGCACGTCGTAGCTCGCGGCCAGACTCGGCTTGGCGATCATCGTCGCCACCGCGCACTGGATGAACAGCCGATGGTTGTCGGTCGCGAGCATCTCGTCCCGATAGGTCGCGGGATCGAGACGCTCGAGCAGTCGCCGTCCCGCCCACGCCTCGGTCCGATCGTCCGAGATCAGCAGACGGCGGATCGACGCGAGCTCCGGTACTGCGCCGGCTCGCACCAGCCCTTCGGCCGCCTTGCGTCGGACCAGTCGATCCTCGTCGTCGAGCAGTTCGGTCAGCAGTTCGCGACAGCGCTCGTCCGCCGCCAGCCCCAACAGCTCGGCCGTCTTGGCGCGAACCTGCTCCGCCGGATCCTCGACCAGCAGCGCCAGCAGAGCCGCATCGGGCTTGGGACCGTACAGCTGCAGCAGATCGAGAGCGCGCGTCCGGTAGTGAGCCGGGTTCTCGGTCGCGAGAGCGACGCCGCGGATCCCTTGAGTCCATTCGTCGTCCATCTCGACTCGCAACCCCGCGACGCGCTGCCGCGCCCAGGCGGACTGCAGCTGCGGCTGGCGGATGACGCTCGTCAGATCGTCGCCGAGATCCTTGACCGAGTCGGGGACGTTGCCCGTCCAGGTGATCCGATAGATGCCCCCGCTCGTCGCGCGACCGCCGGTGGCGAAGTAGAGCGAACCGTCGGGGCCGACATCCAGATCAGTGACGTTCAGCGGCTCGCCCCGAATGAAGTCCTCGGTGTTGGCGATGTAGCCGGCGCCGCTGCGACGCATCGTCACCGCCAGGATCCGCCCCTCGCTCCAGTCGCCGACGAAGAGCGCTCCCTGGTACTTCGCCGGGAACATGAAGTGGTCGTACGAGACCATGCCGGTCGGCGAACCGCGCCCCGTTTCGGCCAGGGGGGGGAGCGAATCGACGTAGTAGTCGGGCCACTTCGACCACCCGCTTCGCCAACCGAACTCGGCTCCCGACACCACGTGCAGCACGCGAGTCGGTCGATACCAGGTCATCCCGATATCCGACTCCATGTCGCTGTCGTAGGTGAACAGCTCGCCGTCGGCATTGAATGCCAGGTCGTACGAGTTGCGGAGTCCGGCCGCGACCAGCTCCAGACCGCTGCCGTCGAGAGCGCAGCGCACTACCGTGCCGCCGGGAGCCTTCACGCCGACGGCGTGCCCCCCCGGATCTTCCATCTTCGGTTCGAGCAGATCCCCTTCGTAGGTCGCGACGACCGGGCTGGTCGGCGCGAACGGGACCTGCGGCTTCGAGAAGTTGCCGATGATGCAATAGAGCATGCCGTCGGGACCGAGCGTCAACCCGTGCGGTCCGTGCTCGCCGAGCCCTCCGGTGAAGGCGATCAGACGCTCCGCCTTCTCGAGTTCGCCGTCCCGATCGACGTCGCTCAGGCGATACAGACCGACACCGTCGGGCCCTTGGCCGGTGACGAACAGGTCGCCGTTGAGCGGCAGCAGTCCCTGGCAGCTCGAGACCAGCTTGCAGAAGACCCGCGGCTCGCCGAGCTTCGTCGGATCGTCCTCGTCGGGCGAGGCGATCAGCAGCGGGCCCCCTTCCTGCGACAGGATCAGCTGCCCGAATTCGTTGAAGGCGATGGCGATGACCGAACCGGTCTGAGGATCGTCCAGCAGTCGGTCGACGCGGAACTCGCGCGAAATGCGGAAGCGTTCGTGCTGATGCTGCAGCTGGACCGCGACTCCCTTGGCCCGATCCCACGGTTCGGTGCTTCCGAGCGGCCCGAAGGACTGGGCCGCGGGCCAGCGGCGGTCGTTGTAGATCGGCATCTGCCAGAGCGGGAGCGGACGGTTGCTCGTCTTCCAACCGTTGCCGGTCGAGAACGACTTCCAGCCCCCCTCAGCTTCCTTGACCTGCACCCGAGCGACGAGAGCGGCGGTCGTTCCTTCGGTGTTCTCGACCTTGATCGCGATGACGTTCTTGCCTCGATCGAGCACGCCGCCGAGATCGTAGCGGTCGAGCTGGCGCGAGCCCTCTCCCTGACCGACCCGTCGTCCATTGACGAACAGCTCGTATCGATCGTCGGCCGCGATCGTCATCTCGGCCTGCTCGGGAGTGCCGATCTGAAAGGTGCGCCGGAAGTAGCAGGCCCCTTCGCCGACCCGATCCTTCGCCACGCCGGCAGCCCAGATCCATTGGGCTTCCTGAGCGGCGAGGAACGTGGTCGAAGCCAACGCCATCGCGGCTCCGAGAACGCAGTGCTTCAGAATCGCGACATGCCCTCGCGATTCGCCTGCGGGACGGTTCCCATCCATGGTCGCTACCGTTCGCTGCTTCGGGAGATCGAACATCGGTCGCGAGCGCACTCCATGCGCCCGCGCTCCGGAGAGTAGCAGGGGAGACGAAATTCGGACAAGACGAATCCGGGGAGGAGGTTGGGCAACCGACCTTGCCCCCTCGGCCTCGTGCACACCCCTCCGTGTCCTCCCTGGACTTCGCGGGTAGAAAAGGGGCCTGGCGTCGCACCGCGAGCGACGCTTCCCCCCTGTGGCAAGGACTTCGCCGGTGATGCTCGGTTTCCTGAACGTCGACAAGCCGAGCGGCGTGACCAGTCGCGATGTCGTGAACGTCGTGCAGCGGGCCCTCCGACCGCTGAAGGTCGGTCATGCGGGGACGCTCGACCCGCTGGCGACCGGCGTGCTGGTCGTCGCCGTCGGCCCGATGACGCGGCTGATCGATCGGGTCCAGGCGCAGGGGAAGACGTACGTCGCCGAGTTCCGATTAGGGTGGACCAGCGACACCGACGATCTCGAGGGAGCGTTGACCGAAGTTCCCGGTCCGCTCCCCGATCGCCCGACGCTCGATCGAGCGCTGCAGCAGTTCCTGGGAGAGATCGAGCAGATCCCTCCGGCGTACTCGGCCGTCAAGGTCCAGGGGAAACGAGCCTATGCGTTGGCGCGCGAAGGTCGACCGCCCGATCTCGCTCCGCGCACCGTCTCGATCCGTCGCCTCTCGCTCCTCGAGTACCACGCCCCCGACCTGCGGCTCGAGATCGAGTGCGGTTCGGGAACGTACATCCGTTCGCTGGCCCGAGATCTCGGCCGCGCGGTCGGATCGGCCGGTCTGATGACCTCGCTCCGCCGAACCGCGATCGGGCCGTTTCGAGTCGAGGAGGCGATTCCGCTCGATCGCCTGAGAGAGCTCGGGAGCGACGAGATCGGTGCGCTGCTGATCGATCCGCTTCGCGGGCTCCCCGAGCTGCCGACGATCGATCTGGACGACGATCAGGTCGCGCGACTGATGATCGGCAAGCGACCGGAGATCGTCGGACCGTCCGACGGACCGGATCAGGCGCTGGCGCGCGATCGGTTCGGACAGGTCGTCGCGCTGCTGGCGCGCGTCGACGGGAGATGGCAGGCGGACAAGGTCTTTCCGCGCCCCTCGTCCGCGCGGGCCGCCCCTGCCGTCGCAGGATCGCAACCCAGCGACGAAGCGGCAACGGCGGCGCCGATCGCGCTGCGGCTGGCCGCCGAGCTTCACGACGGACTGCTGCAGGAACTCGTCGGCGCCAAGCTGCTGGTCGAATCGCTCGACGGCGGTCGCGAGGTCGATCCGATTCGTCTGAGCCGAACGCTCGAGCGCGTCCGGGCGCTGCTCGATTCGGCGGCGCGCCACGGGCGAGCCCTGATCCGTCGCCTCGATGCCCCTGTGCCCGAGGATCCGGCGACGGTCCGCCTCGAGATCGAATCGGCGTTGGCCGCCGAAGTCGCACGGTGGCAAGTCGAATCGCCCGAGTTCGATGTCCGATTCGAGTTCGAGGCGTGGCCCGACGATGCCGATGCGATCCGGGACTGGGGTGGAATCATGCTCGAGGGGCTTCGCAACGCGCTGCGTCACGGTCAGGCTCGCCGAGTCCGGATCGAGTCGCGGCGCGACGGCGATCGTTCGCTCGTGTTGACGATCGACGATGACGGCATCGGATTCGATCCGAGCTTCGGCGCGGGAGGGCATGGTCTGCGCGGCATGCGCCATCGGCTGGAACGACTCGGCGGATCGCTCGCGATCGAGCGCGGAGCAGAGCGCGGGACGACACTGCGGATCGTCCTTCCGACGTCTCGCTGAACCTTGGTCGGAGCGGTCGAAACGCCGCACGTCGTCGTTCGAGCCGAACGAGTCGGGTCTGGTCGAATCGACGCGACGCGGCTAGTCTCGGACGCTCGCTCGCATTCCGCCGTTCCCCGAGATCGATGAGGCCGAACGTGGAGACTCGCACGACCGAACTGCTGCATCGCCCCGAGCCCGCGAGCTGGGGTTATCTGCCCGAGGGGCCGTATGCGCTCGGACCGAATCGGTTCTCGTGGATCACGATCCAGACCTCGCCCGAGAGCAAGTCGGGGGCGCTGCACCGCTTCGATCTGACGACCGGCTCCGATACGGTTTCGCCGCTTCCGGGGCGTCCCGGCTTCGCATTTCCGACCGATCGGGACGGCGTCTTTCTGATCGGACTCGAACGGCATGTCGTGCTGTTCGACACGAGCGACGGTTCGGTCGAGCGGCTGACCGACGAGATCGACTCGGACGAGCCGGGAACGATCATCAACGATGCGGTCGTCTTCGACGACGGCGTGGTGTTCGGCGCGAAGGAGCTGACGTTTACCCGCGCGGTTGCCGGACTGTATTTCCTGCGTCGACGAGATCGAAAGCTCTTCAAGCTGCGCGGCGATCAGACCTGCTCGAACGGCAAGATCGCGAATCGTCTGGGGGACGGACGCTGGGAACTGCTCGACATCGATACGCCGACGCGGCGCGTCGTCCGCTACGAACTGGATGTCGAGCGCGGGACACTGTCGCCGCCGCAGTCGGCTCTCGACGTGTCGCACGTCACCGGCTATCCCGACGGGATGATCGCCGTGCCGGGACGACGCGAAGTGATCATCGCGATGTTCGATCCCGAGCCGGCGGCAGCGGGGCATGCGATCCGCTTCGATCTGACGAGCGGTGAAGCGATTCAGCGGTGGCGCGTCGACGGTTCGCCGCAAGTTACCTGCCCGCAGCTTGTCGAGGCGATGGGGGCCGACGGCGCGCGTCGAGTCCGGCTGGTGCTGACCACCGCCGCGGAGAATCTGAGTCCCGAGCGCCTGGCGCAGCATCCGAACGCCGGCTGTCTGTTCGTCGCCGACACCGATTTCGGTTCGATCGGCGATCAGCCGATCTGGCGGACGGCTTCGGCCTAGACGTTCCCGGCCGACGATCTCGACGTTCCTTGCCGGCCCGAAGCGCGGAGAGCAGGGCCTGGCCAAGTACCTGACGGCCGCCTGAAGACGAGCGGAAACCACTTGCGGAGAACACCGAGGTCTCCGTGCCTTGGTGCGACCGCTGCGACCGAGGTCGGTCGCACGACGGTGGCCCCGGGCACTCCGTGCCCGAGGTCGGGTTGACTTCGGTGCGTTTCTCGCCTCGGAGCTCGTTCGGCCGCACGACGAAACCTTGCTTCGACCACGGAGCTCGTGGTGCTACCCATTTCGACATCGAATCGTCGACGATCGGATTTCAGCTGCGAAGCAGCTGAGTTCGCCGAGTGATCGATCCGCGTGGGGAGGTCGACGTCGGTGTGGCGGACTGAGAGAGGTAGCACAACGAGGGGCACGGAGCGACTGTGTTCGGAGTCAACCGGCTTCGGCCGGTTTTCTCTCCCAAC
>CAZZBI010000258.1:0-2502 GCA_964652385.1 uncultured Pirellulaceae bacterium
GGCCAACCCCAGGAACGCAGCGCGGGAGGCGTCGGTATCGATCCGTCCCAACGCCGCGATCGCCGCCGAGAACGTCCCGTCGTCGTCGGTCGAGCGAGCCAGTTCGGTCAGCGGTTCGATCGCCGCCGTCAGCCGCCAGATCGTGGCGATCCGGATGGCCGATCTTCGCGCCGCCGGATCTTCGCTCGCGATTCCGGCAATCGCCGGGGGACAACCGGTTGCCGGGCCGACTCGACGATCGGCGGTCGCGTCGGCGATCCGTTCGAGCAGCCTCAGCCGCTCGGCCGGATCGGTTCCGACCGATTCGGTCGCCGCGATGATCCGATCGAGTTCCTCGGAGGTCGCCTGGCCGGCCGCGAGCACGAACACGCCGGAGCGACGCTCGGTCGCCAGGTCGGCCCGCCCCGCCAACTGCAGCAGCGGCTCGATGATCCCCGGTGCCTCGACCGCCTTCAGCGCAAAGGTGATCCGATCGATGTCGCCGTCGAAATCGAGTTCGCCCGCCAACAGACGCGGGAGCCAAGCGGCGCGAAGATCGCGCAGCGTCTGCCAGAGCGCGAAATCGAGCGGCTCGTCCATCGGACGCGCGAGCAACTTGGTCGCCTCGACCGCCGCTTCCGCCGTTCCGCTGCCGGCGAGCGCGCGAACCCCCTCCAATCGGACGCGCGGATGATCATCGACCACCGCCGCGCGAAACAACGTTTCGGCCGTTTCGCCGAGCGCGCCGCGCCAGTCGACGGCGACTCGGACCGCCGCCGCTCGCGCCTCGCCCGATGCGCTCCGCGCCACGGCCGTCAACAGCTCCGGTTCGACGACGCGCAAGTTCTGGCAGGTCCAGAGCGCTTCCAGGCGGCGATGTTCGAACTCCGGCGAATCGGGATCGAGCGCCGCGACCCAGGCGCGCAGCTTCGGCATCACGTCGACCGCGGGGCGCCCCTTGAGTTCGAGCTTGGCCCACAGTCGCACCCAGTCTTCGGGGACGGTCAGCAGATCGAGCAGTTCGTCGATCTCGGCTCCGACGATCGTCGGCGGCGCCAGCGTCTCGCGCCCCTCGTACGTGACTCGCCAGACTCGACCGTGCACGTGATCGCGCCGCTCGTCGCGAAAGTCGACTTCGCCATGTTGGATGATCGGGTTGTACCAATCGGCGATGTAGAGCGCGCCGTCGGGTCCCATCTTGGCGTCGATCGGCCGAAAGGCGACATGGTCGGTTCGGATGATCTCGGCTTCCTGTCGCGAGGCGTAGGTCGATCGATCGTCGGTCACCACGAACCGACAGACCCGGTTCGCGCGAAAGTCGTTGGTGACCATCGATCCGCGCCACGACTCGGGGAAGTGACGCCCGCTGATGATCTCGAGCCCGCAGTGCTTCGGACTCCCCGGATTCAGACCGTGCATGATCCGGGTCGCTCCGGGGCTGGTCACCCAAACGCTCCCCGGAAAGACATGGTTGATCCCTTCACCATACGCGCCGTCGGTCGCGAACGACTGACCCCAACGATCGAAGTGATGCCCCCAAGGATTGACGAACCCCAGACAGAACGTCTCGAGCTCCATCGTCTCGGGACGGAATCGCCAGATGCCGCCGCCGTTCATTCGGCGGACCCCGCGCGGCGTCTCGACGTGACTGTGGATGTAGATCGACTGGTTCATGTAGATGCAGCCGTCCGGTCCCCAGCGCAGCGAGTGGAGCAGATGGTGCGTATCCTCGGTACCGAAGCCGCTGAGCACGACGCGCCGCGTGTCGGCTCGACCATCCCCGTCGGTGTCCGACAAATGGAGCAGCTCGGTACTGTTGACGACGTAGCACCCGCCGTCGCCCGGAAGGATGCCGGTCGGGACGAGCAGTCCGTCAGCGAAGACGGTCGTCCGATCGACCGCTCCGTCGCCGTCGGTGTCCTCGCAGACCAGGATCTTGTCGGTCGCCGGTTCTCCGGGGCGGATCTGCGGATACGTCTCGCTCGACGCGATCCACAGTCGCCCCTGTCCGTCGAAATTCATGTGGATCGGCTTGGCGATCTCGGGATCGGCGACGAACAGATTCGTCGCCAACCCCTCGCCGATCCGGAACGTCTCGAGCTCCTTCTGCGGCGACGGATCGGGAATGTCGGTCAGCTCGCGCTGCGCCGGTGCGAGTCCGGGTCCGAGCGCCGCGCCGAAGGTCGCCAGCAGCGCCGCCGCGCTCAGCGAGCGGAACGTGCCTCGGGGACGAGATGAACCGTCCCGCCGAGACGAGCTCGGCTGGCGCGCCGTCCGACGAGCGGTCGCGATCCGAGAAAGAAAGACGAGCGTTTCGATCCGAACCATGAGCGGCGTTCCTGAGCGGCGGGGAGACCGTGTCGGCGACCGGATCGCACCAGACGACGGGCAAGCGGAGTTCGTGGGCAAGGCGAGACAACGGCGGGACAGGACAGCGGACGAAGCCCGGAAGCGTCATCGCCGGCGTCGGTTTCGGCGTCGAGATCGGTCAGGATTCGGCCGACCGATCGAGGGCGCGCGAGA
>CAZZBI010000258.1:2512-5586 GCA_964652385.1 uncultured Pirellulaceae bacterium
CGAGACGCGACATCGGCGCGTCCTATTCGCCGTCCGGAATGCGGATCAGCTCGTAACGGACGCTACCGGATTGCTTCAGTTCGTCGATCAGAAGTTCCTGCCGTTCGATCAACGGATCGAACTGCGGAATCTCGACCGCGTTGTTCCCCTGTTCGTGCTTGCGGAACAGAAACAGGTAGGTCTCGTTCTGGGGGCGATAGCGGTGGAAGTGCAGTTCGTTCTTGGTCGCGATCGCACGGCGCAACTGTTCGATCCGATCGATCGTCCCGCCGCGCGGCACGGTCATCCCCTCGGCCCATTGCCGCGCATCGGCCAGGATCGTCGGCTGGCCGTCGATGCTCAGCCCCCAGGTTCCCGGCGCCAGGCCGGCGATCGCCAGCCGCTCCGGCGGGCCGGTCAACTCGCCTCCGCGAGGGACGTTGCGCGGGGGGGCCGGGAGCGGAAGTCGCGGCTCGTCGATCTCGAATCGGACCCGTTCGCCGACGACCTCGAGCGGACCGACTCGCCCCGCCGAGGCTTCGATACTCCCCTTCGCGAGATCGACGGTGACCGACCACGGCTCGATCGGGACTCCCAGCCGCTCGGCCAGCGCGAACGCGACTCGCCAGTTGCCGTACTCGGTGAAGTGGACACCGTTGTCGGTCAGCCGATCGCGAATGTCGGGAACGTACCCGCGCTCGGCGGTCGCCGGGACCGGATCGCGCAGGTCGACGTAGTGATGCCCGCGTTCGCGAGCCCAATCGCCGATCGCCGACGCGTACCGATCGATTTCGGCATTGATCGCGGTCGGATCAGGGAGCGGGGGACCGAGCCGTTCGTGATGGATGGGAGAGAGAAAGACGAGCGTCGCGCCGGTCGACTCGAGGAACTCGGTCAGCCGGAGCCAGTCGCGACGGAACGCGTCGAGCCCCGCCGCACCGCCGAACGCTTCGTTCCCGCCGTAGCCGATCAGGATGACGTTCGGTGCGGTCCGGATCAGATCGTCCTGCAGTCGGCGGAAGCCGTCTTGCGGCGAGCCGAAGACTGCGCGGGCGATTCCCGTCACCTCATCGCCGCTCCAGCCGAGATTGCGGAAGACGATCTTCCGCTCGGGATAGGCGGCCGTCACCAGCGTCTCGAAATACTGATCCTGCTGCAGTCGCTCGATCCAGGTCCCGCCGATCAGCGTCACCCGGTCGCCGTCCAGAAACTCGAAACGCTCCTGAGCCGGTCGAACGGCGCGAGTCAGCTCGACGGCGGTCGGGTCGCTCCACGCGACTCGGTCGAGCCACGGCGCGGTGGTGCCGACCGGCCCGAGCACGCTGGCCGCCACCCAGCCGTCGGTCGAATTCAGTTCACGGCGGCGCCAGCCTTCGTCGAGATCGGCTTCGCTAGCCGCCGACCAGTCGCCGTCGCTGACCGCGATCGTCGCTCGCCGCTCGCCATCTTGGCGCTCGATGGTCACCGCAAGACCGGCCGGATCGGGGCCGTCGTTCATGCCGCGGATCGCGACGACATGCTCGCCGGCAACCGCGTTCCCTCGAATGACGAACCGCTCGGGACGCTGCCAGTTCTCGCCGCGACCGACGGCGACACCGTCGACGAACAGCTCGTACCGATTGTCGCAGGCGACCGTCACGACGAGCGCCGCGGCGTCCGACTCCAGCGAGAACGATCGGCGGAAGATGGTCGGGTCGGTGCTCCCCGACGTCGCCGCCTGCGGATGATTCCAGATCCATTGGGGAGTCTGAGCCGACACGGAAGATGCCGCGAGGAGCGAAGCGATCAGGCCGAGCAGCGGCAGCGTTCGCCGCGCCGTCGTTCGACCGAGCGACGTCGTTCGACCTCGAGTCGAGGTTCGACCGTGCGACAAGGTGGGTCGACGAATCGCGCCAGTGCGAACGACAACCGACAGGCCAAGGGACGAAACGCGAGCACGCGGCGGCATCGAGAGCCTCTCGATCTCGGCGGTGGGGAGCGGGGCGGGAAGGGACTCGGCGGCAAGGAGCGAGGGGAGCCGCGACCGCCTGTAGCGACCTGCGGCGGCGGATCCGAATCCCTCGCCGATCATAGTCGTTCGATCGTGACGAAATAAGCTCCCCGCTCCGGCTTCCCTTCCTCCCGGACCGTCGAACTCAGCGACAGGGGCCCGGCTTCGAGACGCACCTCGAACCTGACGACATCGCTCCCCGCCGTCAGGTCGGCTTCGACCTCTCGATCGTCGATCCGGAGCACCGCGGTGCCGGCGCCGAATCGATAGTCGACTCCCGTCGGACGCATGCGCAACTCGACTTGATAATCGCCCGCGACGATCGCCTGCACTTTCCAAATCCCGTTACCGGGATGATCGCGACGGATATGGGACTGGTCCCACGGAATCGCCTCCTGCGGCGCGTGCCAATCGTGAGCGGTCAGCGTGACGATCCGGTGCGCATCGGCTCCCAGACGGACTCGCACCGGTCGATCGAACTCGACCGAGACGCGTTGCCACCAGCGTTCGTAGAACCCGTCCAGCTGAGCGACGACATCGGGATGCTCGGCCGCCACGTCGCGCGATTGGGCGGGATCCGCGACGACGTCGTACAGTTCGCTGCCGCGGACCAGGCGCCAGCGCTCGGTCATCACCGCCGTCTGGTGATGCGGCTCGGGGATCGGGCGGCGCTGCGAATGGACGACCAGCGTCCGCTCGGGCCACGCCTCGCCGCGCAGCAGCGGCACCAGCGAGCGACCGTCGAAACGAGTCGGATCGGAGGGATAGGGACGAGTTGCCGGATCGGCATCGAAGCCTGCGAGGTCGATCGGCAACGAACACCATTCGACGAGCGTCGGCGCCAGATCCAGGTGCGCCGTCAGGCGATCGATCGAACCGGGCTCGAAACCGCCCGCCGGCCAGCGGATGAAGCAGGGGACACGATGACCTCCTTCGTACGGCGATCCCTTCTGACCCCGCATGCCGGCATCGAAACCGGTCCATGCCGCGGCATCATCGTCGCGCCGGGGCATGACGCCGGCGGCCGTTCCGTTGTCGGTCAGGAAGATGACGATCGTGTCGTCGGTGATGCCGAGTCGATCGAGAGTGTCGAGCAGACGGCCGA
>CAZZBI010000258.1:5596-8000 GCA_964652385.1 uncultured Pirellulaceae bacterium
AGCGTGATGCCGAGCTGCGTCAGCGACAGATAGGCATCGAGGTTCTCGATCATCGCATAGAACGCCGCCATCGGATCGGGAACGCCCCGTTCGCGCACCGCGTCGCGAGAGGCATCGTCGATGCGGTAGGGGGAGTGCGGAACGTTGGTCGGCACGTAACAGAAAAAGGGGCGATCCCGGGAACCCTCGATGAACTCGATCGCGTGATCGAAGAAGAGGTCGGTGCAATAGCCCGAGAACCGCTCGGGATGACCGTCGTTCGTCAGCGTCGGATCGCGGTAGTCGTTTCCCCAGGCGTCGGGCGTCTGGCCGATCCCTCCGCCACCGATCGTCAGCGTCCGCTCGAAACCTCGGTCCTGCGCCCGCAGCGGGTACTGGTCGCCGAGATGCCACTTGCCGAAGATCCCGGTCCGATAACCGGCGGCGACGAATCGATCGGCGAGCGTCGGGACCCGTTCGTCGAGCAGCGAGCGACCTTGGATCGTGTGCCAGACGCCGACTCGGCACGAGTATCGACCGGTCAGCAGCGCGGCCCGCGTCTCGGAACAGGTCGGATCGACGTGGAAGTTCGTCAGCCGCAGGCTGTCGCGCGCCAGCGCATCCAGGCGAGGCGTGCGGATCATCCGATTGCCGTGCACGCCGAGATCGCCGTACCCCTGGTCGTCCGACATGATCAGCACGACGTTCGGGGGACGCGGTTCGTCGGCGGACGCGGGGGTTACGCCGGTCCGGCAACAGAGCGTCAACAGCGCCCACAGGCCGGCCACCACGACGGCGTTCCGCGGCGAATCGATCGGGTTCGGCATCGGAGCGATCCTCGAGACGCGGTGATGAGATCGACGACGACAGGCTACCCGGCGCGACGATCGTTCGCGACCGCGGCGTCCGGACGAGATCGTTCGATCCGGCCGATCGAATGCCGGCCCCGGGTGACTCGGCGGCGCCGCTGAGGGATGATGAATCGCGGGGCGCGGCGATCCGTTCGAGATCGCGGGCTCTCCTCAGGAGTCCGGCGATGAGCGACTATCTGGAGCGACTGCCCGAGGCGATGCGCGATCGAGGGAACTCGGAGGCGGGCGAAATCGAGATCCTCGATGCCGAACCGGGGGATCCGACCACCGGCATCGTCTTCGAGAATCGGTGGTTCATGGTCGTCACCGATCCGGTCCGCTTCCCCGACGGACGAACGGGGACCTATTCCCGGATCATCGAGTCGGCGGCGCTCGGCGGCCACAACGGTACCGTCGTCGTCCCGCTGACCGAAGATGCGGTCGGCTTCGTCCGCATCTTTCGCCACGCGACTCGATCCTGGGAATGGGAACTGCCTCGCGGGTTTCGCGAACCGGGACTCGACGGCGAAGCGAATGCCCGCAACGAACTGCTCGAAGAGACCGGGCTCGAGGCAGGCTCGGTCCGGTTGGTCGGCCGAGTCAATCCGAACACCGGTCTCTTCGCCGGCAGCATCGAAGTCTTCGTCGCTCAGATTCCGCGCGGCGAAACGCATCGAGCCGAAGCCTCCCGGAGCGAAGCGATCCGCGAGGTCCGCTTCGTTCCGCTCGAGGAACTCGACGACTTCCTGTTGGATGAGGTGACGTGCGGCCTGAGCCTGAACGCGATCTTCTTCGCGAGGCTCCAGGGATTGCTGCGCTAGCGTCGGCTCGCTGTCGTCGCCGCCGTTCATTCGAAAGCGGCAGGGCGTTCGGGAGCCCACCAGGCGTCGAGCAGTCCGCGCAGTCGTTCGACCTCGCGCGGCTGCTCCGCGACCAGGTTGCGATTCTCGTGAGGATCGGCGAGCAGATCGTACAGCTGCACCGCCGTTTGGCGCCCGCCATGCAGAGCCTCGTGACCGGTGATGTCGCCGCGATGCGAGATCAGCAGCTTCCAGCGGCCGCTGATCGTCCAGCGCGTCAACAGCCGCGCCGTATCGTCCTCGAGCACGACGTCGTGCACGTAGTGCTCGCCGAAGATCGCCTCACGCCGTTCGAGCGCCGTCCCGACGATCTCGCCGTTCCGCTCGAGCAGATCGACTCCCGGCATCCCATCGGGAACCTCGGCGCCGACCGCGCGCAGCAGCGTCGGCACGAGATCGATCGACGAGACGACGGTCGATTCGTCGCGTCGCGCAGGCACGCGGCCGGGCCAGCGGATCATGATCGGCGTCCGGACGCCGACTTCGTTGGGAGACTGCTTGCTGCGCGGCGCGAAGTTCTGCCGCCACCCCTCGGGAACCTCGGTCGCCGCCGTTCGCTGGATCCAGCCGTTGTCGGTCACATAGACGACGATCGTCCGCTCGGCGACTCCGGCCGTTTCCAGATGGTCCAGCAGCTCGCCGCACGTTTCGTCGAACCACTCGACGCACGTCCGATACTTCGCCTCGGCCGGCGGAACGCCCTCGACCAGATAG
>CAZZBI010000259.1:0-7986 GCA_964652385.1 uncultured Pirellulaceae bacterium
GTTGGGAGAGAAAACCGGCCGAAGCCGGTTGACTCCGAACACAGTCGCTCCGTGCACTCCCAGCCCGCAGCGTCAGCAAGGGTCCCCCGTGCACTCCCAGCCCGCAGCGTCAGCAAGGGGTCCCCCGTGCACGACGACCAACACTGCGACCGAGGGCGGTCGCAACACGACGACTGCTGCGACCGCGTTCCATCGCACGACGAAAACCGCGACCGCCGCCCCACGACAGCACCTCCGCCTCAGTCCGGCAGCGGATGGTCCTTCGTCTCCTTGGCGAACGGCAGGGCGAGCACGCCGATCAGATAGACGCCGCACATCGCGACGCCGGCCCAACGGAGCGGTTCCGGCTTGTCGGCAAAGACGGTCCCGGTCAGATAGCCGAGCGTCAGCGGACCGGTCGCCGCCAGATAGCGTCCGACGTTGTAGCAGAAGCTCGTCCCGGTGCTTCTCAGGCGAGTCGGAAAGAGCTCGGGAAAGTAGATCGCATAACCGGCAAACGGCGACAGGACGCAGAAGCCCATCAGCGGAAACATCCAGAGCGCATCGGTCCGCGTCTGGAGCATCGAGAAGAGCAGGATCGCGCTGCCGGCCGCGATGGCGAACGCCAGCAGGAACGCGGGGCGACGACCGATCCGCGACGCCACCGCACCGAACGAGTACATGCCGAAGAACGCGCCGAGATTGAGCAGGATCCCCGCATACCCCGACCACTTCGTCAATTCGCCGCTGATGTCGCCGTTGCGCCAGCCCAGGTACGTCGCCAAGCGAACCCCCAGCGGCTTTCCGTCGAGCGACTCGACCGGCTTGCCCCCTTCCGCGAACCCCTTGTCCCAAACGGCGATCCGCGGAGCGAGCGACTCGGGATCGAACGAACGGGCCTGAGCCAACAGGCGATCGAACGTCTCGCGGTGCTTATCGAGCGCCGCGGCGCTTCGTTCAGGCAAGGCCGCGACGAGCCCTTCGTCGGTCGCGACCTCGTTTCCCTTGTCGGCATGATGAGCGACGATCGCCGACCAGAGCAGATCGGTATCTCGCGCTCCCGGTTCGGTGCCGATCAGCTGAGTCGGTGCGACTCGTTCCGCAAGCTTCTTGCCGTCCATCTCCTGATCGAGCAGCGTCGGATCGGCGAGCGCCAAGGCGATCAGTCCGATGTCCGCCTGGATCAGACCGGATTCGCGCACCTCCTGATCGGCCTGCTTACGGAAGACCGACCGGACGAGATCGAAACTGAAGAACGCGATCCCCCAGACGCCGATGACGCCGCTCGTCGCGAGCGCCAGCCCGATGATCGCTCCGTGTCGCCAACGCGGATCGCCGAACAGTTCGCGGTACGAACCGGCGGCCATCGGCTTGGTCCCCTGCGTCTCGTCCGAGCCGACCGAGCGAGTCCACTGCTCCGGCTCCTTGAGTCGACCGCGGATCAGGATCGCCAGCAGCGCCGGAAGCGTGCCGATGACGAACATCAGTCGCCAGTTCGACACGCGGAACGGTCCGATATCGAAGTTGCCGATCACTCCGATCGTCTCGAGATGCCCGAGCCAGACGCTGATCGTCGCGGCCGCGATGTTGCCGACCGCCGAGAGCGCCTGCAGGAGCGACAACGCGTGCTGCCGAGCGCGCGACGGCATCACCTCGGCCACGAGCGCGACGCCGACCGCGAACTCCCCGCCGACGCCCAGACCGGTGATGAACCGGTAGAACATGAAATCCCAGACGCCGAACGAGATCGCGCTGAAGCCGGTGCAGAGCGAGTAGAGCAGGATCGTCAGAAGCATCGTCCGCGCTCGGCCGATCCGATCCCCGAGCACGCCGAAGACGAGCCCTCCGGTCGCCCAGCCGATCATGAAGACCGCCGTCGCCAGTCCGCCGTAGAAATCGACCGAGTCCTGCGGTGCGACCTGCCCCGGGCCGGGAGCCAACAGTTCCTTCATCGCGGGGACCCGCGCGAAGTTGAACAGCTGCTGGTCCATCGTGTCGAACAGCCAGCCGAGCGCCGCGACGATCAGCACGAACCAGTGATACCGGTTCAGCAGCTTGAACCACGGTACGCCGCGATCCTGATCCGAGTCGTCGGCAGGGGGATTCCAACCGAGGTCACCCACGGGCGCGGCTCCTGGTTCGGTGGTGGTCGAAGATCACGAGGTCCCGCGGGAGGGACACGAGCGGGCCATCTTAACCCAGGCCTCTGCGCCAGTCACCCGCGGCAGCCGACCGGTAGCGCTGGCCCAACTGCGTTCGCCGTCGCGGGTTCAACCCAAGATGTCATGCACGACTCGGCCGGCGATGTCCGTCAGACGGAAGTCGCGCCCCGCATGCCGCCAGGTCAGCCGCTCGTGATCGAGCCCCAGCAGATGCAGCAGCGTCGCGTGCACGTCATGGAAGTGAACCTTGTTCTCGATCGCGTAGTAGCCGTAGTCGTCGGTGCGACCGTAGCGCAGACCGGTCCGCACGCCGGCTCCCGCCATCCACATCGTGCAGGCATGCGGGTTGTGATCGCGCCCGTCTCGCCCTCCTTGAGAGACCGGCGTCCGCCCGAACTCCCCTCCCCACAGCACGATCGTCTCGTCGAGCAGACCGCGGCGCTTCAGGTCCTTCAGCAGCCCGGCGATCGGACGATCGACCTCGAGCGCATTGCGGGCATGATCCTGCTTCAGCCCGCCATGCTGGTCCCACTTGTAGCTGTGCGTCACCTGCACGAAACGAACCCCGGCCTCGCAGAAGCGACGAGCCATCAGGCACTGGATGCCGAAGTTCTTCGTCGCCTCCTGGTCGATCCCGTACAGTCGCTTCGTCTCGTCCGTCTCGCCCGACAGATCCTGCAGCTCCGGCACCTCGCGCTGCATCCGGAACGCCAGCTCGAACGATTCGATCCGCGATTCGAGCAACGGATCGGCCCCCGCCTCGGCTGCATGCCGCGCGTTCCACTCGCCGAGCAGGTCGAGTTCCAGTCGCTGCGCCGCCGCGGTCGAGTGAGCGTTCTCGAGGAACGGGATCTTCGCCCGCTCGGCCGGAACGCTCGACGTTCCGATCGGCGTCCCCTGGTAATGAGCCGGCAGGAACGAGCTGCTCCATGCATTCACTCCGCCATGGCCGAGAGTCGGACAGATCGTGATGAAACCCGGCAGGTTCTCGTTCTCGGTCCCCAGTCCGTACGTGATCCACGAGCCCATGCTCGGCCGGATGAAGGTATCCGAACCGCAGTGCAGTTCGAGCAACGCCGCGCCGTGCCGCGAGTTGCTTCCGTGGACCGAGTTGATGACGCACAGGTCGTCGACACAGGCCCCGACCTCGGGAAAGATCTCCGACACCGGAATCCCCGACTCGCCGTACGGACGAAATCGAAATGGACTCTTCAGAAGCGTACCGGTCGGACCGCTGACGATCCGCGGGAGTTCGAGCGGACACGGCTTGTCGTCGTCCCGCTCGAGGAGCGGCTTGTGGTCGAACGTATCGACCTGACTCGGGCCGCCGTGCATGAACAGGAAGATCACTCGCTTGGCCCGGGCCGGATGATGCGGTGGGCGAATCGCCAGCGGACCGTCCGAACCGCTCCGATCGACCGATCCCTCCGCCGCGCGCGACGCCTCGGAAGACAGAAGGCCCGCCATCGCGAGCGAGCCGAAGCCCACGGCGCTGCGTCGCAGCATTTCGCGGCGCGTCGTCGGACGTGCCTCGAAGTCCCAACAGGCGTGCCGCCGAGTCGTTCGACCGGATCCGTCTCGCCCCATCGTCCCGCTCTCCGTCAAGTCGGTTCGCGATACTCCGAGCCCAAGGTCGTCGTCGCGAGCGTCTTGCTCGCGCGGCCCCACGTTTCGCAATCCGCCGTTTTCATCGCCTCGGTCACCCGGTGACCGGAGCCCTATCGACTCCCCGGTCCTCCGGCCTCTCGATCGCCGCATTCCCGCTCAATCGACGAACGCGAACTCGTTGGTCGCCAGCAGCACCCGCGCCAGAGCCGCCAGCGCCCGGCGATCCTGCTCCCCCCGATCCTCAATCCCCTCGTCGAGCAGTCGTCGACGATAGGCCGCCATGAACTCGATCGACCGCGGCGTCTCGTCGGGGCGCACCGCACGACCGAGCACCTGGCGCACGAGCCACTCGATCCGCTCCGCTTCGTCTTCGATCGCCGACGCACGCGAAGCGAGTCGATCCGACGCCTCGACCGCCGGCTTGCCGTTGAGCGCGAAGAGCGCCTGAGGCGCGATGGTACTCGTCGCCCGATCGCCGTTGGCGACCGCCGGATCGGGAAAATCGAACGCCTGCAGCACGTCGTACACCGCGCTCCGCAGCACCGGCAGATAGACGGTCCGCTGCTGCGAGGCGTAGGTCGCCGGATTCTGTGCGGTCCCGCTGACGTATTCCCGATTCGGATTGCGGAGCGGCTGGCCGAACATCCGCCAATCGAGTCCCCCCGAAACCATCAGCAGCGAATCCCGCATCTCCTCGGCACTCAATCGCCGGCGCGGCACATGCCACCCCATCAGGTTCTCGGGATCGACCGCCGCGTTGTGCGAGTCGACCTCGGCGGCTCCCGCATACACGCGACTGGTGACGATCCGTCGCTGCAGACGCTTGAGCGACCAATCGCCGCGGACCAGCTCGATCGCCAGATGATCGAGCAGATCGGGATCGGTCGGTGGGGAGCCGAGCAGACCGAAGTTGTCGGGAGTCCTCACCAGGCCGACCGAGAAGTGCCAACGCCACAGTCGATTCGCGATCACGCGCGCCGTCAGCGGATGGCGCGCGTCGACCAGCCACTCGGCCAGTTCCGCGCGACCGCTTCGCTCGGCGTCGATCGACGATTCGGCTTCGACCGACGTCAGCACCTGCGGCCACCCGCGCGGCGCCGCTTCTCCGAGCGTCAGGTAGTTCCCGCGAATGTGGATCAGCAGGTCTTCCGGCTTCCCTTCGCGCACCCCCATCGCGAACGGAAAGGTCGGCACGCTCGCCTCGAGTTCGCCGGCGCGAGCCTCGAGTCCGGTAATCGCCTCGCGTTCCTCGTCGGTCCACCACGCGGCGAGATCGTCTCCCGGATGAGCCGCTCCGCCCGGCTGCAGCATGACCGCGAGGCTCCTCAGAGCTCGCACCTCGTCGCTCGGATCGGTCCCGTCGGCAGCAGCGATCGAGTCCTGCAGCGCCGCGACGAACGATTCCGCGTCGTCCGCCGCAAGACGACCGAGCGTGCGACGCGTCTCGATCGGCACCGTCGATGACCATCGAGCGAATCCCGCGGCGAGGATCGCCCGTCGAAGCGATCGCTCCGCCGCATGCGTCGCGAGCGGGTCGTCGTTCCGGCCGATCGGAATCAGAGCCCAACGATCCAGATGCGGCACCGCCCCTTCGCGTTCCAGGCGGAGCACGTGCCGACCGGCCGACAGCTCGAACAGCCCCTCGGCCGACCAGCGCTGCTCCGCTTCGCTCCAGCCGTCGGTCGGCTCGGCCGCTGCCGACTCGTTCACCGCCCGGCCATCGAGCAGAATCCGGATCGGACGCGACTCGGCAGCCGCGTAGCGCAGCTCGAGCTGATAGCGCCCCGCGCTCGGAACCGTCAGATCGTACTCGGCGAAACCGGACTGGAGCAGGACGCCGATCGACTTCCCCCAATGCTCCCGATCGACGACCAGCGAGCCGCGATCGAAGTCCTCGGCCTGTCGTTCGAGCGCCTCGCTCGGCCATCGATCCCGTTCGCTCTCGGCCGCGATCGAGCGCCGTCCGTCCGTCGTTTCGATCGCCCCTCGGCTGCCGAGTTCGGCGATCGCGATCGCATAGTCGTCGCGGCGCTCGACCGTTTCGCGATTCGCCCCGTCGTTCGCCTCCTGCCGTCGCGTCGCGATCTCGGCTCGCTGCGTCGCGATCTCGCCGCGCAGCGTTTCGCGCGAAGCGAGCTCCGAGTCGGTCGCCAGTTCATGTTCGTGCCAGACGGCGACGACGTTGAAGTTCTCCATCGTGCGCGTCGACTTGAAGATCCCGGCGAGCGCGTAGTAGTCGCGTTGCAGGATCGGATCGAACTTGTGGTCGTGACATCGGGCACAGCCGAAGGTCATCCCGAGCACCGCCTTGCCCAACGTCTCGACCTGCTCGTCGATGATGTCGAGTTCCATCTTGCGGCCGTCGTCGCAGGCGAGCATCTTCGCGCCGATCGACAGGAAGCCGGTCGCGATCCGCGCCGCGAATCGCTCGTCGCGCGCCCGTTCGACGAGCGTCCCGACGACGTCGATCTCGTCATGAGCGGCTCCGCCGCCGAGCGAGACCGCGCCGATCGGGTCACGATCGTCGCCGAGCAGATCCCCCGCGATCTGCAGACGGATGAACTCGTCGTACGGCAGATCGTCGTTGCGCGAACGGATCACCCAATCGCGATAGCGAAAGGCGTTCGAATAGGCGAGGTTCTCGTCGAGACCGTTCGAGTCGCCGTAGCGCGCGACGTCCAGCCAATGCCGCCCCCACTTCTCGCCGTAACGGGGCGAGGCGAGCAGCCGATCGACTTCGCGCTCGAACGCATCGGGGCGATGATCGCGCACGAACGTCTCGATCCGCTCCGGCTCGGGAGGCAAACCGAGCAGGTCGTACGTCACGCGCCGCAGCAGCGTCTCGGCCGACGCCCGCTCGGCCGGAACGACCGGCGAATCGCCCATGCGAGCCGACCACCAGGCGTCGATCGGTCCGGCCGGTTCGATCGCCTGACCGGTTCGATCGAGGCGCCGGCGAGTCACGTCGGCCCCCGGCGCCGGGCGATCGACCGGCGGCACGAACGCCCAGAAGGTCCGAGCGCTCTCCCAGTCGATCGAAGCGTGCGGAGCGGTCTCGACCGCCGAACCGTCGCGAGGATCGGGTGCGCCGCGTTCGATCCAGGTGACGAAGTCGGCGATGACGGCATCCGGCAGCTTCCCGTCCGGAGGCATCGCGTAGAAGTCGGTCGTGTAACGGATCGCGTCGATCAGACGCGAGCCGCTCGGTTCTCCCGGCACCACGCCGGCTCCCGAGTCTCCGCCGGCTCGCAACGCCGGTCGATCATCCAGCCGCAGCCCCCCTTCGCTCGCCTGGCTCTCGGACGAATGACACTCGTAGCAGCGTTCGATCAGAATCGGACGAATCCGCTCCTCGAAGAACGCGATCCCCTCCGGATCCTCGTCGCTCCACGGCTCGACCGCCGGCGAGGGCGTTTCCTGAGCGGCAACCGTCGGAGCGAGCACTCCGCTCGCACCGCTCGCGATCGCGACGCAAACGATCGCGCCGACGAGATTCGCGCCGAACACTCGGGAGAAACGAACCGTCCGCGCGGCGCCGAACGCTCCGAATCCGATCGACGACGGGGCCACCTTCATGGTCGAGCCTCGGGCGAAGGGAGCGGGGGAGGGGAGAGCCGAGCCGCTCGACCGATCGGCAAGATCGGTCGAGACGATGTCGCGCCGCGAGCCAGGAGGGAATCGCGCGACGACTCGGAGCGACGGGCCCCGCGAGGTCCCGGTCGCCGAAGGGCGATTGTAGATCCCCCGGAAACCGGAAACCACCTTTCGAACGGCGTTCAGCGGCCGTCATCGTAAGGAGACGGAAACTCCGGACTCGGTGTCCGCTCGGCCCGAATCCGGTCGAGCATCGTCGTCAGCGCCGCGGGTTCCCGTTCCGAAAGGTCGGTCGTCTCGTTCGGATCGCTCGCCAGGTCGAAGAGCATCGTGCGCGTCGCTCCTTGGCGATCGGTCAGCCGGACGAGCTTGTGGTCGCCGATCCGCAGTGCCTGAGCCGAACCGAGTTCCCAGTAGAGCGGCGTGCGCGGCGTCTGACGCTCCGCTTCACCCGTCCAAGTCGGCAGCAGCGAAATGCCGTCGAGCCCGCTCACCGGCGCCTCGCCGATCGCTTCGAGCAGCGTCGGCAGCAGATCCTGAAACGCGACCGGGAACTCGCTGGTCGTCCCTGACGCGATGCGATTCGGCCAGCGCACGATCAGCGGCACGCGAATCCCGCCTTCGAAGACTTGGGTCTTGAGAC
>CAZZBI010000260.1:0-7973 GCA_964652385.1 uncultured Pirellulaceae bacterium
CGTCGGGACCGATGCGGCGCTCGCGCAGCAGCCGGCTGCCGATCCGTCGCGACTGACCCTCGACCGACTGTTCGCGTCGGGAGAGTTCAACGGGCAAGGGGGGCCGGGAGTCGTCTGGAGCGAAACCCGAAGCGACTGGTTCGAAGTCCGACATGGGGCGCAGGGGAACGAACTGGTGCGAGTCGATCCGGCGGACGGATCGTCGACCGTCGTCGCGACCGCCGCCGATCTGACTCCGGCAGGAAGCGATCGGCCGATCGGCATCGAGGAGTTCGAGCTGTCGGCCGACGAGCGACGCGTGCTGATCTTCACCGAAGGTCGCCGCGTCTGGCGCTACAACACGCGAGGCGACTGGTGGGTGCTCGATCTCGATTCGCGTCGGCTCAAGCGGCTCGGCGGTGACGCACCTCCGTCGTCGCTGATGTTCGCCCGCTTCAGCCCCGACGGATCGCATGTCGCCTATGTCCGTCAGAACGATCTCTGGGTCGAATCGGTTGCCGACGATTCGATCGTCCGTCTGACCGACGACGGTTCCGAAACGATCGTCAACGGCACGTCGGATTGGGTGAACGAGGAGGAACTCGACATCCGCGATGCGTTCCGATGGAGTCCTGACGGAACGCGGATCGCCTATCTGAAGTTCGCTACGTCCGAGGTCCCTCGCTTCACGATCATCGACAACACCTCGTCGAAGTACCCGCAGCTGACCACCTTTCCGTACCCGAAGGTCGGCGAGCGGAACTCGGCGATTCGTGTCGGCATCGTCTCGGCGTCCGGGGGAGCGACGACCTCGATCGATCTGCCGGGAGACCCTCGCGAGCACTACGTGCCGCAGTTCGATTGGATTCCCGGGAACGGGAAACTGGCGATCCAGCAGTTCGATCGGCTCCAGCAGAATCTGCGGGTCTTCGTCGCCGAACCGTCGACCGGCAAGGTCGCCGAACTGCTCCACGAGAGCGACTCGGCCTGGGTCGACAATCTCAATCCGTTTCGCTGGCTCGACGGCGGTGCTTCGTTCGTCTGGCTCAGCGAGCGGAGCGGTTGGAAACGCCCGTATCTGGTCTCGACCGCCGACGGCTCGCTCCGCGAGATCGGATCGGAGTCGTGGGACGTGATCGAGATCAAGGGGATCGATCGCGAGCGGCGCACGATCTGGGTGACTGCCTCTCCCGGCGATGCGCCTCGCTGTTACCTGTACGCCATCGAGATCGACTCGGGGCGGGCGACGCGAGTCACGCCCTCCGAGGATCGGGGCTGGCACGACTACTCGGTCTCGCCCGACGGTCGCTGGGCGACGCATTCGTACTCCACGATCGCTCGGCCGCCGATCCACGAACTGATTTCGCTCCCCGATCATGCGACGGTCCGCGTGACGGCCGACAACGCCGAGTTGCGCGAGAAGCTCGCCACGATCGCGATGCCGACGACCGAACTGACGACGGTCGTCACGGCGTCGGGGATCGAATGCGATGCATGGCTGATGACCCCGCCCGATCTCGATCCGAATCGCCGCTATCCGATCCTGGTGTACGTCTACGGAGAACCGTGGGGACAGACGGTCCGCGATGCCTGGGACGGACGCCGCGGCTTGTGGCACGCGATGCTGGCGCAGCACGGCTATGTCGTGATGAGCATCGAGAATCGAGGGACGCGCGTCCCCAAGGGGCGCGATTGGCGTCGTTCGATCTATCGCCGCATCGGCATCATCGCGCCGCAGGACCAGGCCGAGGCGCTCGAGGCGCTCTGCGAATCGCGCCCCTGGCTCGATCCGTCGCGCGTCGCGATCTGGGGATGGAGCGGCGGCGGCAGCATGACGCTCAACGCGCTCTTCCGTTACCCCGATCGGTATCACTTGGGAATGAGCGTCGCTCCCGAACCGAATCAGCTCCTGTACGACACGATCTACCAGGAGCGATACATGGGACTTCCGGACGACAACGCCGAGGGATACCGCGACGGCTCACCCGTGAATCATGCGGCGCGTCTCGAGGGGGAACTGCTGATCGTGCACGGCACCGGCGACGACAACTGCCACTACCAAGGAACCGAGCTGCTGATCGACCAGCTGGTGGCGGCCGGAAAGTCGTTCTCGGTCATGCCGTATCCGGGACGTTCCCACTCGATTTCCGAGGGGCGAGGGACGACGCGGCATCTGTACGGTCTGCTGACCGAGTTTCTGACCGAAGGGCTTCCGCCGGAGTCGCGGCCGCGAGACTGATCGGTCGGTCCCCGCCGGCGCGTCGCGCGAACGGTCGCGACGCGCCGAGCCACCGGCGTCGATCCGTCGGCCTCATTCGGCGAGCGAACCGAGTCGCGCCAGCAGCTCCGACAGCGCCTCGATCTCCGGGACCTTCCGGAGCGAGGCGAGGTCGGGGTCCTGAGCCAGTCGGCGACGAACGAGGGCCGGATCGTCCCAGGCTGCCCGGGCCAATTGGCGCAGTGCACGATCGAACCGAACGGCGCTTTCTTCCCGATCGTCGGCCAGCAGCGCATGGATGGCGGCCAGCTGGCAACGATTCTCGGGAGACGGATCGCGCTCGAGCGAGGCGTTGCCGTCGGCCAGCGCCTGTTCGGCGTTTCCGCCGCGCGCATGAAGGACGCCTCGAGCGGCGAGCGCGGCGGCGTGACGCTTCGGATCCCCGTCGGTCAGACACACCACCTTGTCCATCGCGGCGATCGAGTCGGGGAGCGATTCGGCGCGTTCGCCGAGCAGATGGGCCAGGTTCTGTTGCGCCGCGACCGACGTCGGATATCGCTCGATCGTCTCTCGCAGCATCGCGATCGCCGCATCGGTTCGGCCGAGCTGCAGCCGCGCGAGGGTGATCGCGAGCCGATCGGCTTCATCCTCGGGCGCCGCGTCGGCCGCCGCCAGCAACGCCTCCTGCGAACGAGCCGAGTCTCCGGTTCGCGCGCGGACCTTGGCGACGGTGAACCAGAATCGGCCGGAGCGAGGCAGATCGGAATCGAGCCAGCGATCGATCTCATGCGTCGCCGCATCGAGATCTCCCGCTTCGTAGAGCGACGCGAGACGGTTGAATCGTGCGGCGGTCGAGTCGGGCTGCGCGATGACGACCGCGCGAAAGTCCTCCGCCGCCTCGGCGAACTCCCGCGCCTGGAATCGCGCAAGTCCTCGATGAAAGCGACTGCGAGGATTTCCAGGAGCGAGAGCGACGGCCAGCGAGAAGTCGGCGATCGCCTGAGTCAGCAGCCCGCGTCGAGCGTGCTCGTTGCCTCGCATCAACCACGCGGCGTGATGATCGGGATCGAGCTCGATCGCCCGTTGCAGGATCCGATCGAGCAGCGGGTCGGTCGACAGGTCGGCGACCTCGCGTCGCGCGATCAGAATCGACGCGGTCATCAGGCACTCGGCCGCCGTTTCTCCGATCGCGTCGTCATGCGTCGCCGGCTCGTCGAGATCGGCAAGCTCCTCCCCTTGCAACAGACGATGTTGTCGGTCGATCGCCGATCGCATCGATCGAGTCTCCGCAAACCGGTCGGCGAGGCGATTCCACGCGATCGCCTCGGCCGACGGCACTCGGGACTCGCGCCGCGCCTGCTGCAGTTCGGCATGCGCCAACCAGAAGTAGGCTTGGCCGATGCGAGACCGTTCCTCCGCCCGAAGCGACTCGGGAAGAAGCTCGATCGCATCGCGACCGCTCCATACTTCGGGCGAGGTCGCGCCGCGCTCGGCGAGCAGCGCGAGCCCCTCCGAGAACGTCTCGTCGTTCAACGTGTCGACAGCGCCGACTTCGGTCAGCGGCGCCGTCGCGGCGGCAAGTCGCTCTTCGAAACGCCTCGCACCGTCGATCGCCTCGAGCGATCGCAGCTGACCGGTCCGGATCGCCAGAAAGGTACCGAGGGCCAAGCAGCCGACGGCGGTCGTTCCGACCACGGCGCTCGCGACGGCGACCGATCCGTTGCGACGCCACCATTTTCGACCCCGCTCGATCATCGACCGTCGAGGGGCGTGGACGAGCGGGCGATGTTCGCGGTGGCGACGGAGATCGACCAGCAGCTGGTCGCAATCGGCGTAGCGATCCTCGGGACGTGCGGCGAGGCACTTGCGCACGATCGAGTCGAGATCGACGCTGGTATCGTGGCCGAGCTTGCGGATCGGCGGCGGCGGACTCGAGCGACCTTCGAGCAGTCGATCGATCGCTTGGGTGTCGATCAGCTCGGGGAGCGGATAGGGGGGGCGATCGGTCAGCAGTTCGTAGAAGATCGTGCCGAGCGAATAGAGATCGCTCCGGTGATCGATTCGCCCGTCGCCGCTCATCGCTCTCAGGTGTTCGGGAGCCATGTACGGGAGCGTTCCTCCCTCGGGAATCCCTCCGTCGCGCGCGATCCATTGCGACAGATGAAAGTCGAGCAGCAGCGGCTGACCGTCGTCGCTGATCAGGATGTTCGCCGGCTTCAGGTCGCCGTGGACGATGCCGTGTCGATGGGCATGAGCGAGCCCCTCGGCGATCCGCTCCACCAGCCAGAGGATCGCGCCGACTCGGCCTCGCCCCGCCTCGACCAGCAGGACGTTCGGATCGCGACGCGCCGTGACGGACGTTTCCGAGAGCGTCCGCTCACCGTCGCTCAGCAAGCGACGGATCTCGCGACTCTTCCGATCGAGCACCGTCTCGAGACAGGCCTGGTCGAATCGCGTGCGCCCCGAACCGACGTTCGTCGAGCGCTGCACGTCACGCAGCGTCGCGGCCCCCAGGAACGGCATGCAGATCGCCAGAAACTCTCCTTCGCGGTGCAGGCTGAGGATCGGCATGATGTTGGTGTGCTGCAGTTCCGCCAGCAGCTGCGGCTCGCACGTTTCCCCGCGAGAGATCTTCAGGACGACGAACCGATCGGCCAACTCGCGCTGCGTGGCGAGCACGACCGTCCCGTGTGCGCCCTCGCCCAACGGGCCGACGATCTCGAAGCCGGCGAAGCGAGACCCTGCCGGCCATCCGTGCAACGCCGATCGGGGTCGACCTTCGGAGCGGCCGGATCGTTCGGGACGGGCAAGAGATGACGGGGGGTGTTTCGAGTCGCCGGCCGGAGTCAGCAGTGGCCAGCGTTCGACGGCCGAGCCGTAACGCTCGCGCCAATGTTCCGGCGGGAGCGGGCGCCCGGCCAGCGAGCGCTGGCGATACTCCTCGAAAGCGATCCCTTCGATCGCATCGGGGGATGCGTCGAGCGAGGGGAGGTCACGCCGATAGTCGTCCGCCGTCGGCTCCTCGCCCCGCTGCCAACGATGTTCCATCTCGCAGCGGACGAGTTCCGCGAGCGCCGACGGCTCGAGCGGCGGTCGGCTTGCCAGGAACTCGTTCAGTCTCCGCGAGGACGCGAGCCACCGCGTCTCGAACTCCTCGATCAGCGCCTCGAGATCGGAGCCGCCGCCATCCGTCTCGAGAGGATCGGAAAGGTCGTCGCGCCGCGTCGCCGAGCGGGTCGCTGCATCGTCGGCAGAGTCGGGGCGCTGAAGCATCAGGATTCGCTTTCGGTCGAGGGAAGAGCGAGGAGAGAGACGGGGGCGAGCGAACGTCGCCGCGGCCACGCGGCCGATGGCGATTCGCGCCTCCCGGTCGGCGGGCTATTGCGGCTCGATGACCGCTCGCAGTCGATTGCGGAACTCCTGCAACAGCCGCTCGACCGATCGCTTGCTGCGACCGACCTGGTCGGCGATCTCCTGAACCTCGAACCCCTCGATCCTCAACAGGACGATTCGCCGCTGGGCTTCGGGGATTTCCTGTAGGACCTCCTGAATCGTCAGTCGCAGCGCGACGATCGCCTGTTGATCCTGTTCGCCGACCGTCGCCAGCATGCCGTCGTCCAGCGACGCGACGCCGATCGGATTGCGTTTCGCGGCGCGATGATGTGCTGCGGTGTTGCGGATCTTGTTGAGCGCGATGACCAGAAAGAGCTTCCAGAGCTCGTCGCTCGCGATGACGTCGTAGTGGCCGTCCGAAACTCGGCGGAAGAAGGTCCTGAAGACCGACTGGACGATCCCTTCCGGGTCGACCTGCAAGGCGATCCGCGGATCGGTCTGTGCATCGGCCAGTCGCTGCAGACGCTGAGCGTAGCGCAGATAGAGCGCAGTCGCGGCGTCCCCCTGACCGTCCCGGAAGCGGCGCAGGAGCGAGCGGTCGGTCAGGTCGATCCAGTCATCCGGTCGCTCCATCCGTCGTTCCTCGCGTACCGCAGCCCCGCTCCCTGTCGGGCCGTGCTGCCGACAACGACCTTCAAGTCGCTCAGACGATGAAGATTCCGGGCCAGTAAAGTCGATCGACGTCGTCCCAAGTGCTTGCCGGATCGGTCGGGGGCGACAAGTCCGGCGAGATGCCGTCGACCCAGATGAACGGTGCCTCGGAGGAGAACTCGGGATAGCAGTAGACGTCGCGCAGCGGATCGCACTTCGGAAACGGAGAGAGGGTCGGATCGAGCAGCCCCGGTCCCTCGTTGTCCGCGTCCGGCACGCCGGCGAAGACGTAGTCGGTCCCCGCGCCCGCCGAGCCATCCGGCGTGATCGCTTCGATCCGCAGCACGTAGCTCCCCGGCGAGAGCATGACGCTCTGCGAGGACCGGAAGTCGCCGGGTCTCGTCGCGACGCGATGGACCGGCGAGCCGAGTTCGTCGTACAACGTCGCGACGAGCAGCGTTTCGGTCGCCGCGTGCGGCGCGGCCGAGAAACCGAAGTGGAACATCCGACTCTCGGCCACCCGCATCGTGTGAAAGAGCGGTTCGTCGCCGAAGACCGTGCCGAATCCGGCCGGCGACAGCAGGATGGTCGGGCGATCGCAGCGGAGATCGAGCGAATAGTTGCCGGTGGTGTGAGGGGCGATCGAACGAGGATTCGCCTGGACGGAGACCGCATAGGTCCCGGCTTCGATCGCATCGACCTGAACGACCAGCAATCCGTTGCCGTCGCAGATGATCCGGTGGCCGACCGAGGCCCCTTCGGTGGTCCAGACTTCGAGCGACGGAATCAGCCGTCCGTCATCGCGCGACAGGACGGTGATCGTCAACGGACGCCCGTCGTTCTCGGACGAGACGTCGAAGCGGTAGAAGTCCCGATCGGCGTCGTACGAAATGCTCGCGTCGATCCGATGAAGATCGGCCGACGCGGGAACCGGTTGCGGATCGAGAGGAACCGCATTCGCCAGCACATCATCCGCCAGCAGATCCTCGGCGAAGAAATACGCGTCGGGACCTTCGCGGAAGAAATAACGCGCCTCGCTCTGATCCAGATGCGAGTAGTTCCATCGCGAGGCCTGGTTGATCAGTCGCGACGGAGTCGTCAGGCGGTTCGGGTAGTATCCGACGATCGCATAACTGCCGACGGCGAACAGCTCGTTCGCGGCGCGGATCCGCAGGTAGCTGCGTCGAGTCAGATTGCGGATCGGAAGGCTGACGCGTCCGATGCCGCCGCTCTCCCAGCTGACCGTTCCCTTTGCGACCACCCGTTTCGCGTCGTCCAGCACTTCCCACGAGGCGGCGACCATGCTGTTGCCGAGCGTCCGAAACTGAAACGCGATCCGATCGCCGACCTTCGCCTCGGGACGAAACTCGAACAGGTCGACGTCACCGACGCCGGCCAGATCGCCGAACGCCAGAACCGGAAGTTCGCCGTCGCGCGTGTAGCCGAGGTTCAGCCGCGTCGCTCGCACCCACGCATCGTTGGATCGCTGAAGCTCGTTGGGATCCAGACGTCGCGTCCCCCAACGATCGATCAGTCGTTGTCGGTCGAACGTCGTCAGCGAGGTCCGCTGATTGGAAGGATTGAGGACCGAATCGACCCCCTCGACATGATCGAAGCCGAGGGAATGGCCGAGTTCGTGAACCAGCACCTCGATCAGCGTTCGGGAGGTGAACGGATAGTCGGCGTTCAGCACGATGTCTCCCGCCCAGGTTCCTGCGACGACGCTCTCGCGCGAAAAGGCGACGCCGCGCACTCCCGCCGGCAGGCTGACGGCGGCGATGCGGATGTCTCC
>CAZZBI010000261.1:0-4830 GCA_964652385.1 uncultured Pirellulaceae bacterium
GGGGTGGCCGATACCAGAGCCAGAAGGTCCCTTCCCCGACGTCGCGCGTGCGCCGAGGGCGCCGCCGATGGTGGAGCAGCCGGCGCGGGCTGGGGACCAAGCGCATCCCGCTCGCTGGGAGACGGAACCTTGGGAATCTGGAAGTCGCTGCGCAACCTGACCGGTGTCGTCTCGCGGAAGGAGCGACCCGAGGGGGCCGAGTTCGACGGGCGCGAGAGGACTCGCGACCTGCCGCTGGACGGAGCCCGAAGCTGTCACTTCGAAGTGATGGAACCGCGACGCGTGCTCGACGCCGACCCGGTTCTCGTCGGTGCGGTCTACATCGAGGACGACAGCGGAACCGACTCGGCCGGCGACACCTTCTACGTGGCGTTCCAGGGGGGCTCGTCGACCACCACGCTTTCGCGCGTCGTGATCGACGGCAATCAGGACGGAAATCCGAATGCGCTCTCCGAGCCGGACGTCTATTTCGACACCGTCGGTTCGAACCAGAACGGGCAAGGGAACGGTTCGGGAGGCGCTTCGCCGTTCACGCTGAGCAACAAGAGCATCGGCGTGACCGCCGACCAGATCCGCGTCTCGGTCGTCGACGGCGGGACGCGCATCGTGCTCGACATCGAGGACTTCCGCGCCGGGGACGTGCTCGTCTTCACGATCGATGTCGATCAGTTCTTCTCGAACAAGCCCGACGATCAGGTCACGAGCGGCATCGAGTTCGCCGGCTCGTCCGTGACCGCCGTCTTCCAGGATCCGCACTACGACTTCGCGCCGCGCCAGGGCTCCACCGACGGCATCTTCCAGTATCAGTTCGGCTTCGGGTCGGACGACGTCCAGGACACCGGCGTCCTGTCGATGTTGCCCACCAAGCAGAACCGCGAGACGGGCAACGGCCTCGCGACGATCGAGAACCGGACCGCCGGAGCGCTCGATCAGTTCACGCTGACTCCCAAGCCGGTGACGATCGCGGGGAACGTCTGGCACGACCGGGATCTCGACCTGATCCGCGATTCGGGCGAAGAGGCGATCTCGGGCGTCACGCTCCGATTGCAGATGAAGGATGCCAACGGCAACTACGTCGATGTCGTCCGTAACGGCTCGTCCGTCACGACGCTCACCGACGGCTCGGGGCATTACGAGTTCGGTTCGTCGCTCGGTCTGATGCCGGGAACGTACCGAGTCGTGCAGCAGCAGCCGACCGGCTACGACTTCAGTGTCGGCGAGGTTCCGGGGACGGTCGCAGGGACCGCGGTCGGCACCTCACCGGGCGAGAACGTCCTCTCCGAGATCACGATCCCGCTCGGCGACCAGCATGCCGTCAACTACGATTTCGCCGAGGCGCGCGGGGCATCACTCAGCGGCCAGGTCTATCATGACCGGAACGACAACGGCATCCGCGAGTCGGGCGAAGAGGGGATCGGCGGCGTCCAGCTCCTGATCACCCCCGTCTCGACCATCGGCGTGCAGTTGTCGATCACGACCACGACCGACGCCAACGGCTTCTATTCCGTGACCGGTCTCGCTCCGGGCGAGTACACGGTGACCGAGGTGGTGCAGCCCGCCGGTTACGTCGACGGCAAGGACACGCCCGGCACGGTCGACGGCATCAAGGTCGGTACGGTCGTCAACCCGGGCGATCATCTGTCGAAGATCGTGCTCAACAGCGGATCGCAGGGAGTCAACTACGACTTCGGCGAGCTCCGATACGGTTCGATCTCGGGGCACGTGAAGATCAAGACGCCCGAAGGAGACTGCGTCTCGTTCGGCGATCCGCGCTATCGCCCGATCCCCGGCGTGATCATCGAACTGCACGACGCCTCGGGGAACGTCATCCGCTCGACCGTCACCGATGCGCAGGGGAAGTATCGCTTCGATGATCTTCCGGCCGGCACCTACTCGGTCGTCGAGATCATGCCGGCGAACTTCCCGTACCTGCAGGGAACGGCCGGAGTCGGGACGATCGACGGCATCAGTGTCGGCAGCAACGCGACCGTCGATCAGCTCACGCAGATCGTGCTCGGCCCGGGCCAGAACGGCGTCAACTACGATTTCTGCGAAGTCGAACCGGCTCAGATCAGCGGTCAAGTCTACCACGATCTGGACGACGACGGCCTGCGCGAGGCAGGAGAACCGCCGATCGCCGGAGCCACGATCTCGCTCTTCGACGCCAACGGAAACAAGGTCGCCGAGACCAAGAGCGACGGGACCGGCTACTACGTCTTCTCGAACCTGTACCGAGGCACCTATCGGATCGTCGAGACGCAGCCGGCGGGCTGGATCGACGGCAAGGAATCGCTGGGGGCGGTCAACGGCGTCGCTACCGGAACGGTCGGCGCCGATCGGTTCGACAACATCGTGATTCTCGGCGGTCAGACCGGAGCGAACTACGACTTCGGCGAGATCAAGCTCGGGTCGATCGGCGGTCGGGTGAAGACCGATCTCGACGGCGACTGTGTCTATGAGCCGGGAATCGGCGAGCGACCGATCTCGGGCGTGACGGTCGAGCTGCGCGACTCGACCGGCAAGGTGATCGCGACTCGGGTCACCGGCGCCGACGGGCTCTACCTGTTCGACAACCTCCGCCCCGGCGAATACTCGGTCTTCGAGTACCAGCCGACCGGTCTCTTCCATCAGGGACAGCAGGTCGGTTACGTCGACGGGACCTCGACCGTCGGTCCCGGCGTCGTCGCGGGACAGGATCTGGTCTCGAGCATCACCATCACCTCGGGGCTGCAGCTGCGCGGCTACGACTTCTGCGAAGTCCCCGGCGCGAGCATCTCGGGCTTCGTCTATCAGGACGGAGCGACGATCAACGCGCTGTTCGGTCAGACCTACTCGGCGGCCGAACTGGCGGCGATGCGCGACGGTCAGCTCTCGTCGGACGACACCCGTCTGGCCGGAGTCGTTCTCGAGCTGCGCAACGGCATCACCGGCGAACCGATCATGGCCTCCGCCGCGGCTCCGGGAGTCTATGCGTCGGGGCCGATCCGGACCACGACCGATGCCAACGGCTTCTACATCTTCACCGGACTCCCTGCGGGCAACTACGCGGTCTTCCAGATCCAGCCCGACGGTTACACCGATCACCTCGACACCGCCGGAACGACGTCGGGCGTCGCGGTGAACCCGGCTTTCGGCATCGACACGTCGGTCCTTTCGACGCTGTCCGCCGGAGTCAACACGAACAACGACGCGATCCTGCGGATCGCGCTCGGAGTCGGACAACAGTCGCAGCTGAACAACTTCTCGGAAGTCCGCGTGCAGAGCACGCCGTTCTTTCCCCCTCCCGAGCCGCCGCGACTGCCGCCGACCACGCTCGTCCAGAACCGACTCGATCCGAACATCCCGCTCGCCCTCTACGGGCAGCAGTCGGTCGGCCCGAACCTGCAGGTCCGGTTCCGTCACTGGGATCCGACGGCCGATTTCAGTTGGCACCTGAGCGTCATCAACAACGGGACGCCGCGCGGGAACACCGATCCGACCGTCGGACCGGGACCCGGCTGGGAATCGGCGTCGTTCCTCAGCCGCGAGAAGTGGCTGGCGATCGACATGACGCGCGGCAACTGGACGCAAGGGAAGTTCGACGAGACGACGGGCGAGGCCTCCGAGGTCCGTCGCGTCGAGTTCGGAGCTCCTGACGGAATTCCGGTCGTCGGCGACTTCAACGGCGACGGCACCGACGAGGTGGCGATCTACAACGAAGGGGACTGGTTCGTCGACATCAACGGCAACGGCCGTTGGGACCAGGACGATCTCTACGCTCAGCTCGGTACGTCGCAGGATCGACCGGTCACCGGTGACTGGGACGGAGACGGCAAGGACGATATCGGTATCTACGGTCCGATGTGGCCGCGCGATCCGGTCGCGATCGAGACCGATCCCGGTCTGCCCGATCCCGACAACCGCCGGATGCGCGATCCGAAGAACGTCCCGCCGGGGACCGCCGAAGCGACCGACGGAGCCCGCACGCTGAAGCTGACCGCCGACGGTCTCGAACGTCAGGACCTGATCGATCACGTCTTCGCCTATGGCGATCCGATCGACGTCCCGATCGCCGGCGACTGGAACGGCGACGGCATCCGCACGATCGGCGTCTTCCACAACGGGACCTGGCGTCTGGATCTGGACGGCGACGGTCGCTGGACCCGAGCCGACGGCGAGTTCGAGTTCGGCGAGCAGGGGGACCTGCCGGTCATCGGCGACTGGAACGGTGACGGCATCGAAGAGATCGGCGTCTTCCGCGCCGGTACCTGGATCCTCGATACCAACGGCAACCGCGAGATCGACGCCGCGGATCGGGTCTTCGAGATGGGCGAGACGGGGGATCGTCCGATCACCGGCGATTGGGACGGCGACGGCATCGACGATCCCGGTCTCTATCGAGCCTCGCCTCCTGCCTGGCGACAGGCAGGCTGATCCGGCAACGGACGCGATCTTCAATCGAAGCTCCCGATCGAACCGATCGGGAGCCGCCGGCCTGACGCCGCCCCCGAAGCGGCGTCAGGCCGCTTGCGTTTTCCGCCGGCGGCTTCCCGGTGGTCGGCCCACGCCGGGCGGATCATACTGGGGCCGCGTCGGTCCTCGTCCCAGGAGACCGGCCGCGGGAACATCGCACCTCTGTCGCGGACTCCGTCATGCCTTGCGCCGTCCTCTCGCGCCGCTCGGCGACCGGCTTCGTCGCCGTCGCCCTTTCGTCTCTCATCTCCTTCGCACCGTTCGCCGCGCCGTTCGCGCTGGGCGCCGCGGTCCAAGAGCCGACGACCGAACCGGCCCCTCAAGAGCCTCAGCCTCAGGAGCCTCAGCCTCAGGAGCCTCAGCCTCAGGAGCCTCAGC
>CAZZBI010000261.1:4930-7940 GCA_964652385.1 uncultured Pirellulaceae bacterium
AGCCTCAGGAGCCTCAGCCTCAGGAGCCTCAGCCTCAGGAGCCTCAGCCTCAGGAACCTCAGCCTCAGGAACCTCAGCCTCAGGAACCTGCCGCGGAGGGCGATGACGAAGCGGCAGGCGAAGCGGACGAGGCTGCGGCCCAGGCGCCTCGCTCGTGGACCGAAGCGTTCCGTTGGCGTCCGTTGGGACCGACCACCTTCGGCGGCCGGATCGTCGACATCGAGGTCGATCCGGTCGACTCGTCGATCGTCTACGCGGCGGCCGGTTCGGGCGGTCTGTGGCGCTCGACCAATCGGGGCACGACCTGGGAGTGCGTCTTCCGGAACGAAGGGACGGTGTCGATCGGTGACCTGGCGATCGCTCCGAGCAACGGCAACGTCATCTACGTCGGTACGGGAGAAGCGAACAACCAGCGCAGCTCGTACTGGGGCGACGGCGTCTATCGCTCGGACGATGCGGGAAAGACGTGGAAGCACCTCGGTCTGATCGACTCGCACCACATCGCCCGCATCGTCGTCAGCCCGACCGACGAGAATCGGGTCTACGTCGCGGCGATGGGGCATCTGTACACCGAGAACGAGGAGCGTGGCGTCTATCGTTCGCTGGACGGCGGAGTGACCTGGGAGCGGACGCTCTACGTCGGTCCGTCGGTCGGCGCCACCGATCTGCTGATCGACCCTCGCGATCCGAACGTCGTCTATGCGGCGACCTACGAGCGGATCCGCAGACCCTGGAATTTCGACGGAGCCGGTCTCGGTTCGGGGATCTGGAAGAGCACCGACGCCGGAGCGACCTGGACGCGTCTTGCGGGAGGGCTTCCCGGTGGCGAGATCGGCCGCATCGGACTGGCGATGTTCGCCGGCGACCCGAACTTCCTGTACGCCGCGGTTCCCAACGCCAACCTGATCACCGATCGCGCATCGGTCGGACCGCCGAAGAAGAACGAGGACGGGACCTGGTCGTTGCCGTTCGGCCTGTCGGTCCGATTCGCGGACGGCGTGGCGACGATCGCTTCGATCGAGCGGAACGGAGCGGCTGCGCGAGCCGAGGTGCCGCGTGACCGCAAGCTGATCGCGATCGGCGACACGGCGATCGTCGACGAGACCTCGTTGGCCGAGGGGCTCGGGCGGCTGCGCCCCGGCGATCGATTCCGACTGCGAGTCGCACAGGACGAGGGGGAGCGCGGTTTCGACATCACGCTCCCGCCGAGCGTGACGCGCGAGACAGGGGGCGAGTTCTATCGCTCGAACGACGGCGGCTCGACCTGGACCAAGGTGAACACGCAGCCGGTCGGAGGGGATCCGGACTACTACTACGGTCAGGTTCGCGTCGATCCGAAGGATCCCGAGCGGATCTACGTGCTCAGCGTGCCGGTGATGGTCTCGAGCGACGGCGGCAAGACCTGGTCGAACGACGGCGCTCCGAGCGTGCACGTCGACCACCATGCCCTCTGGATCGATCCGGCCGATCCGCGGCATCTGCTGCTGGGCAACGACGGCGGCTATCACGAATCGTGGGACCGCGGCGCGACCTGGACGCATTTCGACAACCTGCCGATCGCCCAGTTCTACGCGATCGCCGTCGACATGCAGGTGCCGTATCACGTCTACGGCGGCACCCAGGACAACGGCTCGTGGGGCGGACCGTCCCGCTCTCGCAATCCGGGCGGCATCGTGCCGACCGATTGGTACCGGATCGGCGGCGGCGACGGCTTCTACGTGCAGGTCGATCCGCGCAACGCCGACCTGGTGATCGGCGAATCGCAGTTCGGAGCGCTCTATCGACGTCACAAGCCGACCGGCGAATCGCGCGGCATTCGGCCGCCGCAGAGCGACGCCGACGCGCTCCCCGATCGGTACAATTGGAACTCGCCGCTGGTGATGAGTCGGCACGACAACCGGACGCTCTACTACGGCGGCAATCGCCTGTTCCGTTCGCGAAACCTCGGCGACGATTGGGAGGCGATCAGTCCGGACCTGTCGAGCCGCGATCTGGTGCGGATCAGCGGCAACGTTCCGCACGGCACGTTGACGACGATCGCCGAGAGCCCGTTCGATCGGGACGAACTGCTGGTCGGGACCGACGACGGCCGATTGCACTGGACCCGCGACGGGGGTACGACCTGGATCGATGTCGGTGCGAAGCTGCCGTTCGCGCCGCAGGGGTGGTGGGCGTCGCGCGTCGTCCTGTCGCAGCATGACCGCCGCACCGCGTACGCCACCTTCACCGGCTATCGCGAGGATGATTTCCGTCCGTTCGTCTTTCGGACGAAGGACGGGGGCGAGACGTGGGAGTCGATCGCGTCGGACCTGCCGCCGGAGCCGATCAACGTGATCGTCGAGCATCCGCGCAACGCCGCCGTGCTGCTGGTCGGCACCGAGTTCGGCGTTCAGGTGACGACCGACGGCGGAGCGCACTGGACTCGCTTCGGAGCCGGTCTGCCGCGCCTGGCGGTCCATGATCTGGTGATTCATCCGCGCGAGCTCGATCTGGTCGCCGGCACGCATGCTCAGGGATTCTGGGTCGTCGATGATCTGGGGGCGCTCGGCGCCGTGAACTTCGCGACCGAAGGAGCGACCGCGCTCTTCCCGGTGCGGGACGAGATTCTCTGGCAGCCGGTTTCGCAGGACGAACGATCGGGGAATCGCGGCTGGAGCGCACCGAATCCGATCACCGGCGCCCGCATCGCGTACCGTCTGGAAAGCGAAGTCGGAGCGCGCGACATCTCGCTCGAGGTCGTCAACGACAAGGGGGAAACCGTCGCGCGACTCGAAGCGCCTCGCCAAGCCGGATTCCACCGCGTCGACTGGAACTTCCGCGGTCAGCGCGGACCGGGCGGCGGCGGTCGCGGGCGCGGACGTCGCGGCCCCGGCGGACCGGGAGCCCCTCAGGGACGCCCGACCGCTCCGGTCGTTCCCGGCGTCTATGAGGTGATCCTGAAGGTCGGCGACCAGGAGTATCGGACGCGAGCCGAAGTGCTCGAGGATCCGATTCGCGCGACGCTCCAGGG
>CAZZBI010000262.1:0-7902 GCA_964652385.1 uncultured Pirellulaceae bacterium
CGAGTCGTCACCCATGTTGCCGTAGACCATCGACTGGACGTTCACGGCGGTGCCGAGCAGACCGCGGATCCCTTCGATCTCGCGATAGCGGACGGCGCGATGCTGCATCCAGCTCTTGAAGACCGCCTCGATCGCCAGTTCGAGCTGGCGATACGGGTCCTGCGGGAACGGCTCGCCGGTGTGCTTGCGATAGACCTCCTTGTAGGCCTCGCACAGCTCCTTCATCCCTTCGGCCGGCACCTCGGTGTCCTGCGACACCTTGTACTTCTTCTTGATCTTGTCGAACGCTTCCTCGTAATGGTCGTGACCGACTTCCATCACGACGTCGCCGAACATGTTGATCAGTCGGCGATAGGCGTCATAGGCGAACCGCTCGTTCGACGTCGCCGCGGCAAGGCCGGCGGTCGAGACGTCGGTCAGGCCGAGGTTGAGGATCGTGTTCATCATCCCCGGCATGCTCATCGCCGCGCCCGAGCGGACGCTGACCAGCAGCGGGTTCTTGTCGTCGCCGAACTTCTTGCCGAGCTCCTTTTCGAGGACCTTGACCGTCTTGCGGACTTCGTCCATCAGCCCTTCGGGAAGCTTGCGACCTTCCTTGTAGTACTCCGCGCACACCTCGGTGGTGATCGTGAAGCCCGGAGGAACCGGCAGGCCGATGGCGGTCATCTCGGCGAGGTTCAGTCCCTTGCCGCCCAGGATGTTCTTGCCGACGCCGCGTCCGTCCGTGCGCGTCTTGCCGAAGTAGTAGATCCGCTTAGCCATGAGCCGACGTTCCTCGGGAACCAGGAGTGGAAGGTGCGTCGCAGCGTTCGACGACTCTGTGCAGGTCGTCCCTAAGCTCTGCGCATGAAACGCGGAATGTATCAGTAGGGACCGACAGCGTCAATCGATCGAGCGGTCCGTCGCTCCCCCCAAACCCCGAGAAAAACCGCTCCAACGACTCGCCGACGCAGCGACACGAGCGGCTCGGACAGTCGGTCCGCAGGCCCTCGCGACCCCGGCAACTCACGCTTCGTCTCGTCGCTCTCGCCCCGGTGCGTCCCTCTCGGCGACGCGGTACGGACGAGCCGGTTCGGCCGACAGCGTCACGCGCAGATCGCCGACATTCGTTCCGGTCGGACCGGTCGTCAGCAACCCGCCGCAGCGTTCCAGGAGCGAATAGGTATCGTTCCGGCGGAGCGCGTCGCAGAGATCCAGGTCCTGTTCGCGCGCTGCACGTTCGACCTCGGCATCCAACCAGCCTCCCGCCGCATCGGTCGGTCCGTCTTCGCCATCCGTTCCGCCGCTGAGCAGCAGCAGGCCGTCGAGCGGTCCGCTCTTCGCAGTGTCCGGCGAGCCGTCAGGCGTCGGAGCTTCAGCAGGCAGGGGCGCTACCGATGTTCCCTCGCGGCATCTCGCCCAGGCTTCGACGATCAGCTGCTGATTGCGTCCGCCGAGGCCGCGAATCGATCGATCGGCGAGCGTGACCGTCGGTTCGCCTCCGTCAATCAGACAATCCGAAATCCCCTCGCGGCGCATCGCGGCGACCCGTTCGAGCCATTGCCGAGCGACGTCGCGGACATCCCCTTCCGGCCGCCTGGCGCCGAGCATCACGTGTCGGTAACCGCGCCGCTCCGCTTCGACTCCGGCCGCATCGATCGCGACCGCCAGATTGCCGAGCACATGATGTCGCACGTCGTTCCAGCCGCTCGGCGCGTTCGCTTGACCGTGACGCGCCGCGAACGCCGAGCCGGAATTCTCGGCCGCGGCTCGCTCGGCCGCGGCTCGCTCGCGCAGCACCTGCCAGACCGCCGGCGGAGTGCTCTGCGCCCTGGGATCGAACCGCTCCAGGATCCCGATCGCCTCGCGAGCTCCGGTGCTCGACGGAACGGTCGGTCCCGAAGCGATCGCATCGAGCGGATCGCCGAGCACGTCCGACAGGATCAGCACGTCGACTCGCCCGGGGCGCCCATGGCCGAGCAGACCGCCCCCCTTGATCCGCGACAACGCACGCCGAACGGCGTTGAGTTCCAGGATGTTCGCGCCGGCCGAGGACAGAAACCGCGTCGTCGCGATCTTGTCGTCGAGCGAGAGGCCGGCGATCGGGGCCGGCAACAGCGCCGAACCGCCGCCGGTCAGCACGATCCAGCACCAGTCCTCGGGGCCGCATTCGTCGGCCATCGCGAGCAGCCGTTCGGTGCCGATCACCCCCGCCGGCGTCGGCTCGTTGAGACCGGCGGGGCGAGCCGGATGTTGGAGGATGCGGCGAAGCGGTCGCTCGGTCCCCTCCGGAACGTTCAGCCAGCCGTCGATTGCGATTCGGCCGTCGAGTCCGTCGAGCAGTCGCTCGATCCCCTCGCCCATCGCCGACGCCCCCTTGCCGGCTCCGAGGACTCGAATCCGCCGAAACCGACTCGGATCGACCCAGTCGTCGCCGATCGCGATGCCGCCGTCGACAAGACTCAGGTGATCGGCGATCAGCCGCTCCCCGCGCACCGCATCGACGCCGGCTCGCCAGATCGCGAACGCGTCGTCGCGCAGCTGCTGCGGAGTACGCCGCCAGCGACCGTCGGCGTCATCGCTCGTTCGCTCGCTCATTCGCTTTCCTTTCTCGGAATGTCGAGGGTCGCGCTCGGTGCACGATCAATGAGGGAGCGTCCGGGAGAGCGTGACGGAGGGGTGGGCCCGCGTCGTCCCCGAGGCGCGGCCGAGCGACATCGGTTCCGGGTGAGGCTTCGTCGCTCGAACCGTGTTCGCATCGCACGACCGAGACTCGATTCGAGTCGGTGCGAGTCGGATTCGGCACGCGTTGCCGAGTGATCGAGCCGCTCCTTCACGAACGTCTCACCTTGAGCAGATCGAGCCACCGCCCGGCATGCTCCACCTCGGTCGATTCCCGTTGCGGGCTGTCGGTCCGCAGCACCATTCCGATCAGGATCGGCGTCCCGCGCCATTCGACTCGCCCCGCCAAGCGACTCCAGCCGGAGCATTCCGAGCCGTCCTGAGCACTCCGCATCGCGTGAAAAAAGGCATGCATGAAGCCGTGCTGACTGACCTGTTCGGGCCAGCGCCGAAAGACGGGGCGATGGTGATCGAGGATCCGCGACAATCCCGGGACGACCTGATCGACCACTTCGCGCCAGTGCTCGCGCGACGGAAACGGCGTTCCGCGGCCGACCGGAGCCAGCACGAGGACCGCCAAGCGACTGCGTGTTCCCAGCAGCTCGAGTCGGGGGAGGGGAGGGATCTCGAGCGACTCGAGTCGATCGAGATCGATCGTCGGCAGCAGATCGATCGGCATCTCGTCCGACCCGTCGCCGACGACGTGACTCGCCACCGGCGCCCGGCTCGAGCGTCGTCGCAACGTCATCACGACGACTCCGGCCGCCACGACGACCAGTCCCAGCCCGAGAGCGATCCACAACAGCAGCGGCATCGTCATCGCCCGACCCTGACCTCGGGGAACGGCAGTCGGAAGGGGCGCCGCTCGCCGAACGACTCTCCGACCCGATAAGATCTTGGCGAATGATAACCGATGGTCGCTACTCGATTCAGGTCGCCCGATCGATCGCGTGGCTCCCGTCGCTCACCTACATCGGATTCCCGCCATGTGTCTTCCTGTCCTGCGTTCGGTCTCGAGTCACCGCCCGGCTGGTCGCGCCGGCCTGCTCTCGGCCGTTCGGCGATTCTCGTCCGGCGTTCGCCGATCGCGACCGTGTGCAGCCCTCGTGGTGCTGGTGTTCGTGCTGACGCCGTCGACCCCGACCTTCGGTCTGACGTCGGACGATCCGATCGATGCGCCGCGTTGGGATGACGACGCCGCGACGCGCGATACCGAACCGGGCGATCCGTCGACTCGCTTGGCACCGGACGAAGCGGCGCGGTCGTTCGTTCTTCCCGACGGCTTTCGCATGACGCTCTTCGCCGGCGAGCCGGACGTACGGCAACCGATCGCGATCGCGGCCGATCGTCATGGGCGGTTGTGGGTCGTCGAGAACTACACCTATGCCGAAGCGGCGGTCGGTTTCGAACGGAGTCTGCGCGATCGGATCGTCGTGCTCGAGGATGTCGATCGCGACGGACGGTCCGATCGACGCACCGTCTTCTGGGATCAGGGAGGGCTGACGACCAGTGTCGAGATCGGCTTCGGAGGGGCGTGGATCCTGGACGACGGCAAGCTGATCTTCGTCCCTGACGCCGACGAGGATCTGGTTCCCGACGGCCCGCCGGTCGTGCTGCTCGACGGCTGGGATACCGGCTCGGTACGCCACAACGTCGTCAACGGTCTGCGCTGGGGACCCGACGGTTGGCTCTACGGCCGCCACGGGATTCTCGCGACGAGTCTGGTCGGTGCGCCGGGAACGCCGCTGGAACGCCGCACGCCGATCAACTGCGGCGTCTGGCGCTACCATCCGACCGAAGCGCGATTCGAGGTGATCGCGCGCGGCACGACCAATCCCTGGGGAATGGATTGGACCGAAGAGGGAGAGCTGCTGATGATCAACACGGTCATCGGCCATCTCTGGCATGTCGTGCCGGGAGTCCATTTCGAGCGGATGTACGGCAACGACTTCGATCCGCACCTGTATCGACTGATGCCGCAGACGGCCGATCACATCCACTGGAATCCGCAGGAACGTTGGAGCGACATCCGCAACGGCATTTCGGATGCGACCGATCGAGCCGGAGGAGGGCACGCGCACAGCGGACTGCTGATCTATCAGGAGACGGCTTGGCCGAGCGAGTATCGCGGCGACGTGCTGGCCATCAACCTGCACGGTCGCCGCATCAATCGGGATCGATTGGAGGCGGACCGCGCCGGGCTCGTGGCTCGGCATCTTCCCGATCCGTTCCTGTCGCAGGACCCTTGGTTCCGAGGCATCGATCTGATCGCCGGCCCCGACGGTCAGGTCTGGATCGCCGACTGGTCCGACACCGGCGAATGCCACGAGAACGACGGCGTCTCGCGATCGAGCGGCCGGATCTTCGCGCTGTCCTACGGCGACTCGCTCGCCGAGCGACCGACGTGGCCCGAATCGCCCGAGGGGCTGGTCGACCTGGTGATCGACGGCTCGAACTGGTGGTCGCGTCGGGCGCTCGTCGCGCTCGCCGCTTGGAGCGAAGCGACCGACGATGCGCCGCGGCGCGATTCGCTCTTTGCACGAGCGATGACCCGGATCGATACGACCTCGCCCGGATCCGATCGACTCGCGAGGCTTCGAGCCCTCTGGGCCGCCAACGCCGTTCGATCGCTGACGACCGAGCAACTGACGCGTCTGATGAACGACCGCGACGAGCCGCTTCGGCGGTGGGCGATCCGAATGGCGGTCGACGGCGCGGCGGTCGATCCGGCACTGCTCCCCGAACTGTCGCGGCTCGCCGCCGGCGATGCGGACGGACTGGTGCCGCTCACCATCGCCTCGGCCTTGCAACGACTGCCGATCTCGGAGCGACTGTCGATCGCGATGACGCTCGCCGGCAATGCCGCCGCCGTCGATGACCGCTTGGGGCTGATGATCTGGTACGGGATCGGTCAGGCGGTCGCGGACGATCCGGCCAAGGGGATCGAGGCGTTTCGGTCGTTCGAGCAGCGGGAGCTGCGGCAGTTCGTCGCGCGGCGACTGGCGAGCGATCTGGCGCAGCGCCCCGAACTCGGGGCGATGCTCCTCGCCGGCGCGACGAACGAGGATTCGCTCGAACGCCGCGCCGATCTGCTGATCGGCATGCGCGACGGTACGCGCGGCCTCTCGCGGATGGAACCTCCGGCCGGTTGGAGCGAGTGGGTCGCCGAACTCCCGGCGACCGACGATTCGACGGTGCGGCTGGCGCTGACCGAACTCGAGGCGCTGTTCGGACAGGGGCGATCGATCATCGGTCTGATCGATCTGGCGGCCGACGGGAATCTCGATCCGGCGACTCGCGCTCAGGCACTCGAGAGTCTCGGGCGGGCTCGCGCCGCCGAAGGGACTCAGTTCCTGCTCGATCGAGTCAACGATCGGGATATCGGTCCGGCGGCGGTCGCGGCGCTCCGCTCGGTCGACGACGAGCGAGTCGCTCCGACGTTGATCGCGAATTGGGAGTCGATGCGTCCCGAGGCGCGCAGTGCGGCGCTGGCGACGCTGACCGCGCGCGCCTCGTCGGCTCGACAGCTGCTCGACGCGGTCGCCGACGGCCGGGTCCCCTCCGAAGCGGTCGGGCCTTACGAATGGCGGCAGCTCGGTTCGTTGGGCGACGCCGAGCTCGAACGGCGCACGGGAGAACTCTGGCCGGCATCGCTGCTGGTCTTCGACGATCGAGCGGCTCGCGATCGCCTGGCGGCTCGCCTGACCGAATCGCTGCTCGCTGCCGGGCGCCCGGAGGCCGGTCATGAACTCTTCGCCAAGGTCTGCGGCAACTGCCACAAGCTGCGGGGCGAGGGGGGAACGATCGGGCCCGATCTGACCGGATCGCAACGCTCCAATCTGGCCTACCTGGTCGAGAACATCGGCGCCCCGAGTGCCGAGACGGCCGACGCCTTCCGGACGTCGCTGATCGAAACGGTCGACGGGCAGGTGATCGTCGGAGTCATCGTGCGACAGCTTCCCGATCGGATCGAAGTGCAGACCAAGGACGCGTTGCAGGTACTCGAGCGGAGCGAGATCGAGGAGGTGGCTCCGAGCGGTCGCTCCTTGATGCCGGACGGATTGGCCGAGACGCTGACCGACCAGGAGCTGGCCGACCTGATCGCCTATCTGCGACGATAGAAGCCGATGACGAACTGGGGAGCGGGCGGGGCGATTGCTCGGAGGGACTCGATGAGATTGATTCGACTCGCCGGGCGAGTGGCGATCGCGGCGGTCGTCGGCGCGACGGCCTACGGCTGCCGACATCGGTCCGCCGAGGTGACCGATGCGGTGGGGCAGTCGTCCGAGGTCTCGGCGTCCCCCGAAGCGGAACGTGCGAGGGATTTCCTTGCGCCCCAGCCGACCGACGAACCCGAACCTCCCTCGACCGTCCGCTCGGATCGGCGGACGGTGGCGAGTCCGGAAGAGCTCTTTCTCTTTCATCCGACGAAGTACCCGCAAGGGAATTGGAACCCTGAGGGCTTGGCGTTCGAGGATGCGGAGTTCGTCGCCGACGACGGGACGCGGCTTCACGGTTGGTTCCTGCCGGTCGATCGGCCGCGCGCCACGCTCCTTTACGCTCACGGCAATGCCGGGCATGTCGCCGATCGCGTCGAATGGCTCCGCTATCTGCAGCAGGAACTGCGGGTCGAGGTGTTGGCGTTCGACTATCGCGGCTACGGTCGGAGCGAAGGGGAGCCGACGGTCGCCGGTTGTGTCGACGACGCGCGAGCCGCTCGGCGCTGGCTGAGCGAGCGAACTGGTGTCGACCCGAGCGAGATGGTGCTGATGGGCGAATCGCTCGGCGGAGCGATCGTCTGTCGCCTGGCAGCCGACTCGCCGCCGCGCGCCCTGATCCTTCAGAGCACCTTCGCGTCGATGCGCGACGTGGCAGCGAAGCACGCGCCGGCCTTGGCCTGGCTCGTCCCGAAGGCCAAGCTCGACTCCGCGGCTGCGCTCGCCGACTTTCGAGGGGCGCTGCTGCAGAGTCACGGCGACCGTGATTCGGTCGTCCCGTTCGAGTCGGGACGGCGTCTGTTCGAGAGCTCCGGCGGCGACAAGCGATTCGTCGTGGTGCCGGGAGCCGACCACAACGACTGGATGACCGACGCGTATCTGAGCGAGCTCGAAGCATTCGTCGAGCGAATCGCCGTCCAGGCTGAGTAGAGACCGGGCGTCCGAATGTAGGCCCGCGTCGTCCCCGACGCGCGGCAGTGCGACAACGGGGAGTCCGGAAGCCGCGCGGCGAGTCCGATGTCGATGTCGCACCCCCTCGGCGCGGGACGAGCCGGGGCGATGTAGCTGCGTAGCGGCTCTGCGG
>CAZZBI010000263.1:0-7869 GCA_964652385.1 uncultured Pirellulaceae bacterium
CATCGCCCCTGTTCGGAACGGATCTCGCCATGACGCCGCGATACCTCGGTGTCGCGCAGACGGATCGTGTTCCCCGTCTCGCGACCGATCGAAACGATCGGTTCTTCGAGGGCAAAGCGTTTTCCCTGGTCGCGTCCCTTGAGGACGTACAGCGAACTCATTCCTGGCATCCCTGCGGCAGCAGCCGAGATCGAGGCGGGAACCGGATCGGCGGCGCGATCACGGTCTACGATGGTGAGGGTGACGCGAGTCGCGCAGCCTCGCGGAGCGGACGGCGAGTTGCGGACATTGGGGGGTGCACCGAACCGACCGGGCGAACACGCGGCGGGAAAACGACGTCCGGCACGAACGCGTTTCGTCAGGCCGACGAATCGACGCATCGACCATGCCGTACGGCGTCGGACCGGCGTGGCGAAGGATCGATGTCGCGGCGGGTCAGCGCAGCGACGGATCAGTGTGGCGCCGCGCCGGGGGGGGCGGCAAGCACGGGACGCGAAAGGGGTTGGCCGAGCCGCATGACGAAGGCCGAGCGCCGAGGTCGACCCTGTCGGCCGAAGGCGGCGGTCGTTAGAATCTCGGGAAGATCGAGTCGGGGTCCGCTCCGCTCAGGAGACTCCTTCCGGGGAACGCGCATGGCGCTGCTGCGAGTCGTCTTCGGTGCCCAGAAGGGGCGGGAGTACGACCTCACGTCGGCCGAGGCGATGATCGGTCGCCATCCGGCCTGTCAGATCGTGATCGACGTCGGCGCGGTGAGTCGTCAGCACGCTCGGATCCTGAATCTGGCCGACGGGTACTGGATCGAGGATCTCAAGAGCCGCAACGGAACGCTGGTCAACGACGAGCGCGTCCAGGCTCGGCGGCGCCTGCTCTCGGGCGATGTCGTCAAGATCTGCGACGTCGCGTTCCAGTTCGTCGACCCGCTCGCGGCGGCGACCGGTGACGCGGGGAGCTCGATCGTCCGCCCGCGCAGCGATCGACTGCGCCCCGGCAATACCGTCGTGATCGAAGACGGACAGACGTCCGAGAACACGACGATCATGTCGAAGGTCGACGTGGCGTCCCACCATCCGGGGCAGCTCCAGGCGACCCCTCAGGCGCGTCTGCAGGCGCTGCTTGAGATCAGCCAGGCGCTCTCCAAGGTGCTCGCTGCGGACGAGGTCTTTCCCAAGGTCCTCGATGCGCTCTTCCGGATCTTCGTCCAGGCGGACCGCGGCTTCATCGTGATGAAGAACGAGGAAGGGGAGCTGGTTCCGCGCTGGAGCAAGACGCGACTGGAATCGACCGGCGAGACGATGCGGATCAGTCGCGACATCGTCAAGCTGGTGATGAGTTCGCGTCAGGCGGTCCTGTCGCGGGACGCGTCGAGCGACGTCCGGTTCGACGTCAGCGAAAGCGTGGCTCGGTTGCAGATCCGCTCGTTCCTGTGCGCTCCGCTGCTGGACGGCGAAGGCAAGGCGCTCGGCGTCATCCAACTCGACAGCCTCGATCCGTCGCGCCGGTTCTCGAAGGAGGATCTCGACGTCCTGGCGACCGTCGCGCTGCAGGCGGGAATCGCGATCGACAACGCGCGGCTGCACGACCTGGCGCTCGAACAACGCGAATTGGCTCGCGATCTCGAACTGGCTCATGAGGTGCAGCACGGCTTCCTGCCGCTGAAGCGCCCCGAACTGCGCGGGTTCGACTTCTTCGACTACTACGACCCGGCGAATCATGTCGGCGGCGACTTCTTCGATTATGTGAAACTCCCCGACGGTCGTCTGGCGGTCGTGATCGCGGACGTCGTCGGTCACGGCGTCGCCGCGGCGCTGCTGATGGCGAAGATCTCGTCCGAGGCACGGTTCTCGCTGGCCATCGAGCCGGATGTGGCGGCAGCCGCCTCGCGACTGAATCGGGTCCTGGCCGAACTGCAGCTCGATCGCTTCGTGACGATGCTGATCGGACTGATCGATCCGCACCACGCGTCGATCTCGCTGGTGAATGCGGGGCACATGGCGCCGCTGCATCGCCGGGCCGACGGAAGCGTCGAGCAGCCGGGACGGGATCGCTCCGGACTGCCGCTCGGAATCCTCGAGGATTTCGCCTACGAGGAGTTCGTGCTGAAGCTGGAGCCGGGGGACCAGTTGGTCTTCATGACCGACGGAATCTTCGAGTGCTGCGACGATCACGACGAGCAGTTGGGGATCGATCGGGTGACGGCGATCCTGGCGGCCGAAGGGGGCTCGACGGCCGAAGCGAGCGGCACGGCGATCGTGCGAGCGGTCCGCAAGCATCTGGGGCGTCGCACGCCGGACGACGACATGTGCCTGGTCTGCATCCGGAGCGGCAACCGACCGGCCGACCGCGAAGCGAGCACCGCCGGTGTCGGCCGCGCGTCGGTGACTCAGTAGCCGGACGGAGCGACTACGGTCCGATCCGTCGCGTTCCGACTTGCCGGTTGCATCACGGCCGCGAAAGCCAGTCGTTCAGCGATCCCGCCCAAGTCGGCGTACGGTCCATTCGGGAGAACGTCGGCAATCGAGAACGGCGTAGACGTCGACTCGATCGTCCTCGATCAGATAGTAGACGGCAAACGGAAACCGCTTCGCGAGCATGCGATAAAAGCCGCTCGACATCTGATGGACGCCTGCGTGGAACATAAGCGCCCCGATATCGGCCTTCAGGCAATCGAGAAAATGATCACCGAGCCCCGTGGAGATTCGTTCATAGAATCTCCACGCCTCTCCGAGGTCGTCCTTAGCGGTCTCGAGAAGACGAATCCTCATGCAATTCCTTTCGCAGCTCGGCGAACGCGACCTCCCAATCCGAGAATTTCAACGTCCCGGAGTCGGCGGAGCAACGCCTCGCCTCCAGGACTTCTCGATGCCATGTGGGAGACGGCAGATCAGACGGTTGCCGAGAGAGATCTGCCCAGATCATCTCCATCACGGCCAACTTGTCGGCGAGCGTCATCGTTCCGAGAGGCAGTTCGATCGACATGAGTCTTCTCCCTAGTGCGACCTGACCCCAGTCTAGCCGTCGAAGTGCCCGTCGATCGAGTTTCGCTTCACTCACGCCGTTCCGCTCACGGAAAGAGCGACGTCACCAAATCGGAAGTGGCGATCGGTCGCGGGCTGACGAATGCCTCTCCCGCGCCGACTCCGGCCGCCGTTCCGGTCAGGATCGCGGCGGCTCGCACCCGTTCGAGGACGTGCCGCTTGTTCGGCGGAAACTGCGTCTCGTAGCAGGCGATCGCCTCGAGCTTCCGCTCGAGCGTCGCGGTGATGTCCTGAACGAAATGCCCCGGATACTCGGCGAGCGAATCGGGCTCGAACGCCAGGCGGAAATAGAGCTGCCGCTGCACCGTGTGGACCGGCAGCCCCTCGAAATGTTCGTCCCACTTGGTCAATCGCGAGTAGAAGACCGCCGCATCGGTGATCTGCATCGCCTGCCAATGATCGGGCGAGGCGAGCGGGGTCTTCCCTCCGAAGCCGATCACCACCTTGGGGCGCAGCTTGCGGAAGACGGTCGCGAGCAGGCAGCGCGCATCGAAATCGTCGAACAGGCGCCGGTTCGGCAGATCGAGCACGATCCGATCGACCCCCAACACCTCCGCCGCACGCTGCGCCTCGGCCAGCCGCACCTCGGGACTCGGCGACAGCGGCGTCGGTTCGCCGTCGGTCAGATCGACGATCGCGACCTTGCGGCCGAGATCCGAAAGAGCGGCCAGCGTGCCGCCACAGGCGATCTCGACATCGTCCGGATGGGCGCCGACCGCCACCACATCGTACGCATCCTCGTCCGAACGTTCGGTGACGACCTTCTTGGCTGCCATGCGTGCTGTCTCTCCCGCGCTCACGATGGGCGATCGACTCGCGGCTCAGCATATCGGACGGCGGGAATCGCGCCGATCGGCAGTCGGTTCCGACGCCCGCTCGATCGACCGCCGTCGGGCGCGGTGGTCAGCGACGCCGAAGTGACGAACTCTCGCAGTCACTCGGGAGCAGCACGCGATCGTCCGTCGAGCGCGCCGCTCTCGGCGACCGGAAATCGTCGCCACACCTCGCGCGGCTCAACGAATCGTCTCGGCGCCCAACCGCAGCACGGCGACCTGACCGTACGGAAAGAGCAGCTCGCGATCGCCGAAGGCCAGCACGATTCCGTCGGGGGACAACCCTCGATAGGCCAATCGGCGGCCGTCGATCACCCACAGCTCGCCGTCGATCGTTCGCAGCATCGGCGTCTCGTCCGACGCCGTGACCGGCGGTGCGAGCAGGATCGGCGGCAGACGGTCGTAGGTCGAGACCTCCTTCCACGCCGGATCGGGTGAGGTCCCTTCGATACCGTCAGCGGCGAAGGCCGCTCGTCGCAGCACCTGGAAGTCGCCGTCGGCGTCGAGCCACCCCGGTTCTTCGTGCGCGACGGCAAGTGCCATTTCGATATCGGGCTGAGTGCTTCGCCAGAGCGCCTGGAGCTGATCGATGCCGAGCGCCAGGTCGGGGGCTCGCAGCGGATGGGCGCCCGACGCATCGGCCGTGATCATCATCCGATCTCCCATGCGAGTGCGGGTCCAAAGGCGCGGAGGAGCCGCAGCGGGATCGAACGGATCGGATTTCGGTACGAGCAGCCGGACCTGATCGGCCGGAATCTCGATCCGCGCCAGTCCGATGGTCAGCTCGGTCAGGAGCAATCCCCCTTCGGTCACCTCCATGCCGGCGGCGCGAAGGACCTGCCCGTCGCGCAGCGCCACGCTGACCGTCTCTTGCGACGCCGCGTCTCCCTGGAGCGTCGGCGGATCGAACTGCACGTCGTCGAACGCATAGTTGCGATCGGAGCTCGTCGGGTGGATTTCGACTCGGGCGATCGGCCGTGCGCTCGCGAAGCCGACGAAGTCCCACGGACTCTTGGTCGTCTCGAGTTCCTCGATCAGCCCTCCTTGAGTGTCGTAGAACCGGACCTTGGTCTGTCCTTTCTCGACGCGCGACAGGTAGCAGCCGAAGGTCGAGATCGTCGCCGGAATGTCGGCGCGTCCCGGCAGGTGGAATCGAAAGGTCGTGATCCCTTCGAAGTTCGATTCGTTCTCGGACGCCGCTCGCCCGCCGGCCGACGGCTTGCCGCTGGGGGCTCCGGTCACGGTGTAGTCGAACGTGGTGACCGAGCCGCCGACGAGCGAGGTCGAGATCCGGACGCCGAACGCCCGATACGCCTCGTCCAGCTTGGTCCCCTCGGGCGGACTCTGAAGATCAGGGGTCGACGCGAAGTCCAGGCGGTACGAACCGGAGGGGAAGCGATCGAGACGATCGACGGTGATCCGTTCCCCCTGCCGCCGCTCGACCGGTTGCTCGTCCGCACCGGGACGCCAGATCGAGGCGATCCGATCGCGAGTCAGCTTCAGCTCGGCTCCCGCATAGCGGATCGGCAGTTCGAACTCGCCGAGGTTCCCCGCGAGACTTCCGTCGGGGCGCCGTCGTTCGAGCCACCGGGGGTCGGCTTCCGCTTCGAGCACGACTCGATCGAACTCGAGCCGCCGCGATGATTCGGAGCGCCGTCCGATCGCTTCGAGGATCACCTTGACGCGCCACCGCACCTCGGGGTCGCCGACATCGCTCTGCGCCTGCAGCAGTTCGAGAAACTCGGCGCCTCGATCGAGCAGTTGGAGCTGAGCCGCTTCGCGGGCGGCGTAGTCGTCTCCGCCGAGATCGCGGATCCAGTTGCGCACTTCGTCCAGGCGCCGCGTGATCGGGTTGGGCACGAGATCCAGTCGGCGGAGCGAGGCGACCGGCAGCGGCTCGATCGATGCCGAACCGTCGACCGCGATCTCGACCCAGGGGAGCGACGCCTCCTGCAGTTCGGCGAGAATCACCGAGCCGTCGCGGAGCCGGAGAAACATCATCTGGTCTTGCGCCACGAGGGGCGAGACGAGCGCGGCGAGCAGAGCCGGCAGAAGGAGCAGCGTTCGGACGAACATCCTCGAAACGGAGAGCTTTCGCAGGCGGGAACCGCAAGCACCCGAACGGGACGGCTCGAATCGGAACGGCTGACGCGTCAGAGCCCCGAGAAATCGACGACGGTCGTCGGGAGGATTCCGAAGGACGGATTCGCGGCGCTGGCCGGACGCTCTCATCGCATTGCGCTCCCGCCGGCGTGCGGCGATCGGCAAGACACCCGTTCGTCGAGCTGCGGACGGTCGACCGGCTCCGAACGGCAGCCCGCCAGTGTAACGTCGCGAGCGGGGGATTCGAACGAACGGGGCTGCGGGAGACGAGCGGCGGCGAGTATCGCGACGAACCGGGTCGCTCCGAACGGCGGACTGGCGAACGCGAACGAGCGAACCCGCATCGCGGCGTCGCGAGAGGTCCCGAAACGACGAACGGCGTCGTCTCCGCGGGGAAACGACGCCGTTCGGGAGGCGTTCGATCGACTCCGAGCGGCACGTCAGCGATGCCGCTCGATCGCTCTCACCACGGTCCGCGGACCGGGTAGATGCCGAACTGGTTCGTGTTGCTCGGCCAGAGCGGCGGGGCGTAGAACGCTTCGCCGCCACCGGTCGCCGGCCCGGGGTAGGGGCGAGCGAACTGGTGATAGATCGGCGTGCTGGTCGTGTTGCCGACACCCCAGCTGTAGTTCGTCATGTACGACGCGGTCGGCGGAACGATCAGCGCCAGCGGCTGGCCGTATTGCGGGTAGTAGTAGGCGCCATGCCAGGGGAGGCCGGCGGCCATCTGCTGGTTCCACTCGTGCGTCCAGGTCGCATCGTAACCGCGACGACCGTGGGCGTAGAACGGATGGGGATGGTAGCGGTCATGGACCGCATTGCGGACGACCGCCATGCGGCGCGGATAGGCGCCGGCGGTCCCCGGTTCCTGAGCAGCGACCGGAGCGACCGTCGCCGCCAGGCCGAGCAGCGTCAGCACGAGCAAGGACTTGTTCATCGGTTCGGTTCCTCGAAGGCGACGGTAGCGATCAACGGCAGGTGGAGCAGCCGCCGAGCCCCTGCAGGCGTCCGGTGACGCCTCGCAGCTGCTGCAACGGAAGAACGCGGAGCGGGTTCGGACCGTAGTAGAACGCGCCGCTCTGCCAGACGACGGTCGTCTTGTTCAGACCGTAGCCGTTGCCGCCGCAAGCGCCGTAGCGACCCGGATCCTGATAGAACATCTCCGGACCGCCGTACGTGTTGTAGTAGGTCCGCGTGTGCTGATACAGATACTCGTGCGGCATCAGCGGCTGGTAGGTGTAGTAGACGTGCCCGGCGATCCCCGGAGTCGGATAGGGAGCGGGGTACATCGAGGCGCTGTTCACGCCGGACATCGTGTTCGGATAGTAGTTGTGGAAGACGTCGATGCCGGGAGCGGCATAGCCTTCCTCGCCCGCGTACTGAGGCAGAACGGCCGGCGCCTCGACGACGGGAACTTCGCCGGCGGCTTCCTGAGCCGGAAGGGTGCACGCCGACCACGACCCGGCCAGCGCCATCCCCAGCATCGCCGCGATGCGGATGCGGTATCGGACCATCGAATCTGCTCCTTGCTCGTGTTCCGGTCGGACCTGGGGCGTCCGCTCTCCGGGCTGCGATCCGGGCCCGCGGCGATCGCGTTCCGTCACGTTCGGTCCCTCGGGCTGAACCTGATTCTCGGAAGCGCCGTGCGCGAGCATGCAGTGATTCGCCGACGATTGGAATCGTCGCGCGAGTCGCTCGCGATACAACCCTCAGAGTCTGCTACCGACGCGAATCGGTCGCCGCTACAATCTCCGCAGTCTTCCGGGACCCGACGAATCGGCAAGGTCGTCCGAGCCTTCCGCGCCCGACGTCGCATCGTCCCGCTCGTCTTCTCGAAGTCCGCTCGACGATCCATGCCCGCAGCGGACGATCGACCCGAGCAAGCGGTAAAGGAGTAC
>CAZZBI010000264.1:0-2416 GCA_964652385.1 uncultured Pirellulaceae bacterium
CGCCTGCGGAGTCGTCCCCATCGTCGCGGCGATCTGTGCTACCGGCAAGCTCTCGCAGTACCTCAGTCGCAACGCCTCGCGCTGCGTCGCCGGAAGTCCTTCGAGCCAGTCGGCGACCTGCGCGACCTGTTCGTCGAACGAGACCTTCAGACTGGGAGTCGAATCGGCGACGGCCGCCAACTCGATCAGTCGCAGCGATGACGCCTCGAGCGCATCGGCCATCGCCCGCTCGCGCCGGACATCACGCCGCGATCGCTTTTCGGTGCGGATCCGATCGAGCAGATTGCAGGCGAGCAGACTCCGGAGCCACGCCGCCAAGCGGCCGCGATCCGCGCCTCCCCGGTACTGATCCCACTTCCGATGCGCTTCGAGCAGCGTTTCCTGCACGATGTCGGACGCATCGAGACGCGCCTGAAGTTCGGTCGGAATCCGACCTCGCGCCAAGACCGCCAGATAGCCGCGGTAGCTTTCGAGTTCCTGGGGTTCCGTCGTCATCGCCGCTCGAATGCCCCGACTGTCGCTCGCCTTCCGTTTCGCGCCGCCGTTGCCAGGTAGCGACAGCCCGACCGCCATCCGCACCTTGCCGTTCACGTTCGATCGTAGCCCGGTCCTTCTTGGGAAGGAATGGTGCAGGCCGCCAGGAATCTTTCGCCAAGCAGGACGGAAGGTCGAAGGCCGAGCAGGGGGGGAGGCACGAAGGCGCCGAGTGAGACACCGAGGGAAGTCACGAGGCACCGGTCGGAGGATTTCTCACGGAGACGCTGGGGAGGTCTCGAGGCGCGGGGTGGGGTCGGGCGTTACCGGGTCGGGAACCGGAGGGCTTCGACCGAGGTCGTGACTTCGTTGCGGACCGTCCCCTCGCGATCGATGATCTGCAACCGGACCGTCGGATCGGCGACGGTCCAGTCGACCACGATCCGCCCGAAGTGATTCTCGCGGACTACTTCGCCGACCCGAAAGCGACTCGGTTCGACCGACGGCCAACTCTCGGTCAGCCCGCTCGCGGTGACGTCGAACAGCGGATATCCCTCGTCTCCCCACGGCTCGCGCCGCGAGATCTCGCCCCAGTGGACGTCTCCCGACACGAAGAGGACACCGTTCGCTCGCGTCTCGCCGATCAGGTCGATCATCCGCTGCTGTTCGCTCGGCAGATTGGTCCACGATTCGTAGCCGTTGTACTCGTGACCGAACTGGATGCTCGACGCGATGATCCGCAGGTCGGCCTTGGACCTCAGACGTTCCGCGAGCCAGCGCCACTGCACCTCGCCCAGCAGCGTCTTGGTCGGATCGGGATCGGGGCGATAGTCGTTCTTGAACGACGGATCGTCCCCGGGGTTACGGGCCAGGCGATCGCGAAAGGTGCGCGTGTCGAGGAGCAGGACCTGGAGCACGCGCCCGTTCGCCTCGAACCGATGTTCGCCGTAGATCCCCTCATGCTCGCGCCGCGGGTCGTCGGCCGGCACACGCCAGAAATCGAAGAAGATCTCGCGCGACTCGGCCTTCTTCGGATACTCCTTGCCGGCGTCGTTCTCGCCGTAGTCGTGATCGTCCCAGACGCTCAGGATCGGCACCCGCTCGGCCAGCGCCCGAAACTCCGGCTTGGCACCGAGCATCTCGTACTTGCCTTGCAGCACCGCCATGTCGCGCGTGTCGCCGTAGATGTTGTCCCCCAGATACAGGAAGAGATCCGGGGCCGAATCGACGACCGTCCGCAGCACCGGCATCGGCTTGCTCTGATGCCCGCAGCTGCCGAAGGCGATCCGCGCCGGAAGCGTCTCGATCGAGCGGACGGCAGGCCAGGCGACCTCGCTCGGCGCCGTTTCCTGAGCGAGGGCTTGGCTACCGATCGCGCCCCAAGCCGCCATCATCATCGACAGCATCGCGGCGCGCTTCGGCTCGCGACGAACTTGACGCTCCCTCATCACGAACCCCTTCGCAAACTCGAGTTCCGAAATCCGAACGCCTCGTGCCGAACTCCGTTTCCCGAACGTCTCAGGCCGGATCGGCACACGGGACGATTCCCTGTGCCGAGCGGCCGGCCAGATGCTCGCGGACCGCCGGCGAAACCCGAAGCCAGACCAGGATGATGCCGTAGCCGATCGCCAGCAATCCCGCCGGCACCGCCTGAGTCACGAGGAAGGTCAACCAGTCCTTCACGGCAAGTCGACCGAGCGCCGCGACCTGAGCCGGATCGGCGTCGAAGTAGATCACTTCGGTTCGCAAGCGATCGTTCGCGGCGACGATGACCGCTCCGACCGCAATCGCTCCGATCTTCAGCAGGATCGACGGGAGACACGCGGCCGTCAGCCAGCGGCGCGCCGAGAGTCGATTCGCCAGGATCGAAAGGCTTCCCATCAGCCACAGGACCGACGTGATCGACGAACAGCCGAGCAACAGCATCCGAGCGATCCGATAG
>CAZZBI010000264.1:2426-7808 GCA_964652385.1 uncultured Pirellulaceae bacterium
GGTCGCATCTGCCTGAGATGCTCGTGCTGCCGACGAGTCGTTTCGCGATCGAGCAGTTCGGGAGCCGAGGCGGTTCGATAGGAACTCCCGGTCGCGTCCTGCGGCGCGGCTTGGTTCGAGATCGAGATCAGTTCGGTCAGCCCCAGGACCGAAAACGACAGCGCCTCGTAGCCCAGGCCACCGATCCCGAGCACGAGGCCGACATAGGCCAACGCGGTCAGGAGCGGAGGTCGACTCGCCGATCGGACGACGGGAACGACCGGAGGCGTCTTCTTGTCGGCGAGGGTTCCCTTTCCGAAGTCGAAAGGACTCGGGGGCGGTCGATCGCCTGCCGGATGCCCGGGGGGCGCCGAAAACGGTAGCGACTCGGCGGTCGGACTCGGCTTCATCGGATTCGACATAGGGCGACCCGGCGACGTTCGAATCACGGTTGACGCTGCAGCTCGGTCGGCGGCCTTCGAAGAGGATCGAAAGTCTAGAAGCTCGGGGCGCCGTCTTGCAACTTCGGGGAATCGTGCCCGCGGCGGTCGCTCTCGATTCGCGCCGCGAGCGGTTCGCACCACTCCGCGGTCAGACGATTCCGAAAGCTGCTCCTGCGCCGATGCGTCCCCTCTCAGTCCAGTCGCATCCAGGCGGCGTGCAGGTACTCCGACTCGGGGCAGTTCGAGGCGACCGGATGATCGGCGGCTGCGCCGGTCTTGGTCAGGAACCGCATGCCGCGCGGGCCGCGGCGGCGGAACTCGCCGTCGACCGCTTCGCCGATCGGATCGCCCGCCTGCCGCGCTGCGGAGCAGAGCAGTCGGTAGAAGTCGTCGCCGGGGAGCAGCCCCGCGCAGGTGCAGCTCAGCAGCAGTCCGCCGGGAGCGACCAGCTGCATCGCCAGGCGATTGAGGTCGAAGTGCTTGCGCGTCCCTTCGTCGAGTTCGGCGCGCGAGCGGATCAGCTTCGGCGGATCGAGCACGACGACGTCGAACTGCCGGCCGCTCCGGAGCATGTCGCGCATGAACGGAAAGACGTCCGCCTGCACGAAGCGGACGCGGACCTGATTGAGGTTGGCGTTCTCGCGAGCGACTTCCAGCGGCGCCTCGTCCAGATCGACGCCGATCACGTCGGCGGCGCCGCCGAGCTTCTTGGCCTGGACCGAAAAGCCGCCGGAATAGCAGCAGAGATCGAGCACCGTCCGGTCGCGGCAGAACCCGGCCAGCATGCGACGATTGTCGCGCTGGTCGCAGAAGAAACCGGTCTTGTGCGCCTCGGCGAAACGGACCCGGAACCGGGTGCCGAACTCGCGGATCGTCACGTCCGAGACTCGGGCGTCTCCCCCTCGCCCCTCGGCATCGGCCGTCGCTCCGGTCAGCGGCGGCGCGTCGAAACCTTCCTGAGCCAGCACATGCGGCGCGGTACGAGCGATTCGCCGACGAGTCCCGAGCAGCGCTTCCAGACGACGGAGAATCGGATCGATTCGGCGCCACATGCCGACGCTGAACACCTCGGCGCTCAGTACGTCGCCGAAGCGATCGACGACCAACCCGGGAAGTCCGTCCCCCTCGGCATGCACGACCCGATAGGCGTCGGTGTCGGCATCCAATCGGAGCAGATCGCGGCGCATCGAGACGGCCCGCTCGAGCGACTGTTCCCACGCTCCGTCGGTCAGCTCGCGTTCGGGACCGAAGACGATCCGGATCGTGATCTCGCTCTTCGGGTTGAACAGTCCGAACCCCAGCGGCTCGCCTTCGGCCGTCTCGACACGCACCCAATCGCCGGGGCGAGCATGGCGATCGACATGATCGATCCGCTTGCGGTAGATCGACGGATGGCGGATCGCGGTCCGGACGATCGCCTTGGGCAATCGCGACAGGTCGGCGGGGACGAGCGGGAGCGGATCGATCGCCATCGCGCTTCGGTGGAACGAGCGGTCGGCGTCGTCGAAGCGATCCGGACTGCGCCCGCGCCCTTCCCCGCGATCGTACTCCCGGCCGCCGAAACCCCGGCCTCCCTGACCTTGGTCCCCTCCGGCGAATCGCTGACCGCTGCGCGGGCCGTCGTTCCGGAACGGTCGACCGAACGGAGGGCCTTCGTTTCCCGCGTCGCGGCGCGAACGCCCTGTGGGACGCTCGCTCTCCCCTCTCCCGCCGTCATCCGGAATCCCGTCGCTCGGATCGAACTCGTCGTCTCGCCCGCCGTCGCTCATGAATGCTTGCCTTCGGCGCGCTGCTGAAGAGCCCGGACGCGCAGGTTGAGGAACTCGACCACCAGCGAGAAGGTCATCGCGAAGTAGATGTATCCCTTCTCGACATGCGCCCCGGCTCCTTCCGTCAGGAGCATGACGCCGATCAGGATCAGGAAGCTGAGCGCCAGCATCTTGATCGTCGGATTCCGTTCGACGAAGCGGCTGACGACTCCCGAAAACGCGAGCATGACGGCCATCGCGACGACGACCGCCGCGACCATCACCCACAACTGCTTCGCCATGCCGACCGCGGTGATGACCGAGTCGAGAGAAAAGACGATGTCCAGGATCGCGATCTGCACGAGCACCTGGGTGAAGCTGACCGACTTGGCGTTCCGCGTCCCGTGCTCGACATGGTTGACCTTGTCGTGGATCTCGATCGTCGCCTTGCCGACCAGGAAGAGACCGCCGATCAGCAGGATCAGGTCGCGGACCGAGATGCCGTCGATCTCGCGGATCGCATCGGCCTCGGACAGGTGATGCCCGCCGGAAGCGAGCCAGCTGATGTCGATCCCCAGATCCGACAGGAAGAAGATCGGCTCCACCGCCTTCTGGATGACGAACAGCAGCGAGAGCAGGACCAGTCGCGAGCCGAGCGCGAGCATCAGTCCGAGTTGCCGGGCGCGAGGCCGCTCCGACTCGGGCAGCTTCCCGGTCAGGATCGTGATGAAGACGATGTTGTCGATCCCCAGCACGATCTCCATCGCTGCCAGGAACAGGAATGCCACCAGCGCTTCCGTCATGGTCCGTCGCTCCTCGATGACCCGTGTTGCCGCCCAAGATCGTCGCAGTCGATTGCCCATCGTCGGTCGCGGCCGGCGACCTCTCGACGGACGACGAAATCGTATCGTTATCCCTGGCGAACCGATCGGTGCCCGGCGGGATCGCTCGTCACTGCTCTCATGCCCGAGCGACTGCCCTCATGCCCGATCGCGATCGCGCCGCGTGACGTTCCGGCGGTTCAGTTCCCGTCGCTCGTCCGCCGCGCGGGGTCGATCAGTCGCGTCGCCCCTTCCTGCTTCAGTTCCTTGGCCACCGATTCGCCCGCCTCTTCGGCCGTCGCGTCGTCGAGCGTGACGTCGGCCCAGCAGAGGCGGTGGTCGATCCGTTCGATCCCCTGCGGATCGAGCACGACCGCATCCAGATGGAGCGTCGTCCCCTCGACTCTTCCGTAGGCTCCGACCGGAGCCAGACAGCCGGCTCGCAGCTCGCGCAGCAGCGCCCGCTCGGCGGTGACGGCGAAACGCGAAGGGGAATGATCGAGCGGCGCGAGCACCTCGGCCATCCGCTCGTCGTCCGCGCGGATCTCCCAGCCGAGCGCCCCTTGGCCGACCGCCGGAAACATCAGCTCGATCGGGATCGGCCAGGCGGCGACATGGTCCCAGCCCAACCGACCGATACCGGCGGCGGCAAGCACGATCGCGTCGTAGTCGCCGTCGTCGAGCTTGCGCAGACGCGTGTCGAGATTCCCGCGGATGTCGCGCACTTCAAGATCGGGGCGAGCGTGCAGCAGCTGCGCCCGCCGTCTGAGACTCCCCGTCCCGACGATCGCACCCGCAGCCAACGATTCGAGATCGGTCGGCTCGCGCCCGATCAGCAGATCCCCCACCGGCTCCCGCTCCGGGATCGCTCCCAGACGGAGTCCGTCGATCCGATCGGTCGGCAGGTCCTTCAGGCTGTGGACCGCCAGGTCGATGGCGTTCTCGAGCAGCGCGGTCTGGATCGCCTTGGTGAAGAGCCCTTGGCCGCCGATTTCGCCGAGCGGCCGCGTCTCGAGGTCGCCGCGCGTGGCGATCTCGACGATCTCGACCTCATGCCCCCGCTCGCGGAGTCGAGCGGCGGTCCAGTCGGCTTGCCACCGCGCGAGCAGGCTGGCGCGCGTGCCGAGACGGATCGGTGTCGAGGAGGTCATCAGCTCTCCGAGTGCGGCGGGGATGAGGTGGGGGGGAGGTTGGGCGAGGCGGGGGCCGATGCCGAACCGGGGGAAGGCGAGGCGCCGGTAGCCGAACCGGCCGGCGCGGCCGACGCGACATGCTCGATCTGCTTCAGGATCGCTTCGCTCGTCCGGTCCCCGCGCACCGCCGCGGAGGCTCCGGGGGCGGACGGCGGGAGCGGACAGACGACACCGCAACTGACGCAGAACTGAATCGCCTGGTCGACCGAAATGTTCAGCTCGATCACGTCCTTGCGCGGGACGACGATCGTGAAACCGGTCGCCGGCATCGGCGAGGTCGGCACGAGGACGCTCACCACCGGTTCGCCGATCGCCGAGGCGACGTCCGGTATGCCGTCGCCGGTCAGGAAGCCGACCGCCCAGAGCCCTTGGCGCGGATATTGGACCGCGACGATCCGGGTGAACTGGATCTCGGTCTCCTTCTCCTGAAACGCGAAGTCGGTCACCTGCTTCACGGAGGAGTAGACGTTGCTGACGATCGGCAGTCGCGCCACGACCCGCTCGACACCGATCCAGAGCATCCGCCCGACCCCTCGCGCGACGAACTTGCCGAGCAGATACAGCACCAGCACGAAGACGAGCAGGAAGATCGGCAGCACCACGCTGCGGCGCAGGAACTTCGTCTGGACGTATTGGTCGTAGTAGCCGGCGGCGGTCACCGGCGGGATCGCTCGCGGATGCTCCTCGACCTCGCGATACACCTCTTCCGGAATCCAGCGGTTGCGGACGCGGACCCACGTCCGCATGTCTCGGTCGGTGACCCGCTGATGCTTGTCGGGATCATCCGGGTCGACGAACGAGGTTCCCTCAGGAGCCCGGTCGCGGATCTCGGCGATCGACCATGAGATGACCATCCGAGCGGTCGACTCGGCCGGAGCCAGCACGTAGCTCTCGATCGTGTTCCAGGCCCACAAGAAGAGAACGATCGTCAGCAGCGGCGGCATGACGACCGCCAGACCGCTGAAAACGGCCCGACGAAAGGGGCGCGCGTGAGGGCGTTTCGGAACGGCGGCCGCAGGCGTCTCGTGGTTCGACATGCTGTCCGGTTCTTCCCTGGATCCGCGCTCGTTGGTCGAGATCGCCGTCGTCCGGAGCGGCGATCATGGCCGTCCCGACTCGAATCGCTCAGCCGCGCCGGCCGTCGCGCGGCAACGACTCGTCGAACGAGGCCGCACGAGCCAGAACCGCCGCGTGCACC
>CAZZBI010000265.1:0-7800 GCA_964652385.1 uncultured Pirellulaceae bacterium
GGCCGAACCGTAGCGCGATTGCGGTGCCCGCTCGAGCAGACGCATCACGACTCGTTCCAATCTGGGTGGAAGATCGGGGACGAGCGTTCCGATCGGGGTCACCTCGGCGGTTCGCAGCGTGACAATCGCGTCGGCGACGTTCTTGAACGAGAACGGGGTACGTCCCGACAGGAGGACGTACATGACGACGCCGAGCGAATAGAGATCCGAGCGGATCGTCGCGGGCTCGCCGCGCAGCTGCTCGGGAGCCATGTAGTCGAGGGTACCGACGACTCCGCCCGGCGCCGTGATCGCTTCGCGCAGGTCGTCCCGTTCGACGCCGCCGTAGCGGGCGATGCCGAAATCGGTCAGCTTCACCCGCCCCTTGGGATCGAGCAGCAGATTGCCGAGCTTCAGATCGCGATGGATGAAGCCCCGATCGTGAGCGAACTTCAGCCCCTTGCAGACGTCGAGCACGTAGCCGACCACCTCGGCCCACGAGAGCGTCCGCTTCTTGCGATAGTGTTCGTACAGACTCGGTCCCTCGACCAGCTCCATCGCCAGGAACAGATGCCCCTGGTCGCGTCCGTGACCGAGAATGTGGACGATGTTCGGGTGATCGAGCGGGATGAGGGTCGCGATCTCGGACTCGAATCGCCGCGCGAAGACCTCGTCGTTCGACTTGGCCGACGGCAGCGCCTTGACCGCGACTCGTTCGGCGTCACGTTCGTCGATCCCCTCGTACACCGCTCCCCTCCCTCCTTGGCCGATCAGGCGAACGAGTCGGTAGGGGCCGAGTTTCTGCAGCGCCATCAGCGGGCTCCGCCGGAACGGTTGGGATGAGGAGTCGCGAGCGAGCGGCGGCCGGCCGCGAACGAATCGCGCATCGATCAGGGACAAGGGGGGCGGCTCGCCGGACCGAGCCGCGACGGGGACCGGAGCCGCGGAGCGACGACGTGAGCGAACGATCGAACGACGAACGACGCGAATCCGGTTCGGACGACCCGACCGCCGGTGGTCGCAGCGCGTCATCGGCCGTTCCCGGAACCCACCCGGCGATGCTCGCTCCCGAGCGATTGGCGGTCGATTGTTCGCAGCGGGCGACGCGCCGCGGCGGCCCGGGAGGGCAGCATCGGAACAAGGTCGAGACGGCCGTCATTCTAACTCACGAGCCGACCGGAATCCTCGCCGAGGCCTCCGAGCGGCGCAGTCGCGCGGACAATCATCGCGTCGCGCTGCAGCGGCTGAGAATGCGTCTGGCGCTCGGCGTCCGGCATGTCCCGGCGGAACCGACCGATCGCTGGCGGTCGCGGACGCGCGGCGGACGGATCGCCGTCTCGGTCGAGCACGAGGACTTTCCGGCGCTGCTGGCCGAGCTGCTCGATCACTGGGCGTCGCTCGACGACGACTGGCCGCGACTCGCGGAACGTCTCGGGACGAGCGCGTCGCAACTCGTCAAGCTGCTGGCGCGCGAGCCGCGGGCGCTGGAGCTCGTCAATCGGCGCCGCGCCGCACTCGGCCGCCGGCCGCTCAGATGATCGGCACCGTCGATTCGAGCCCTTCGGCGACGACCGACACGAGCACGTTCTTGAACGAGGGAGTGCGCGACTTCGGATCGACCTGCCGCGACACGAGCACGTTCGCCTCGGGATAGTACATCGCGCAGTTTCCCGCACGGATGTCGTCGTAGGCCCGAGCGATGACGCCGGTCATCCGTCCGGTCGCACTGGTGACGGTGACGGGAGAATCGGGTTGGATGCGCCGCGCCGCGAGATCGCTCGGATGCATCAGGATCGCGTTGCGAGTCGCTTGTCCCCGGTAAAGATCCTCTTCCTCGTAGACGACGGTGTTGAACTGCCCTTCGCTGCGGATGGTCATCAGCCGCAGTTCGCCGTCGGCCGAGAGCAGCGGCGGAATCTCGTGACGATGGAGGACCGCCCGTCCGTCGGCAGTCGGGAACTTCGGGACATGCAGGACTCGTCCCGGGATCGCGAACTCGCGCTTGGTCCGGTCGATGTCGGCGACCCCTTCGTACCCGGGGACCACCTTGGCGATCATCTCGCGGATCCGACCGGTATGCCGCATCGAGCGCCAATCGATCGGCGTCGAATCACCGAGCAGACCTTCACCCAGCTCGGCGATGACCTGCACTTCCGACCGAGGTCCCTGATGTCGCACCGGTCCGCCGGAGCTGAGCCGCACGAAGTTGAACATCGACTCCTGCGTCGTCGGTTCCGGTTCCTCATCGCGAGCGAGCACCGGAAGGATGTACGTCTCGCGACCGGTTCCCCAGGCATGGCCGGTATTGAGCGTCGTGCTCAGATAGACGGCCAGATCGAGCTTCTCCATCGCCCGTGCGGCGAACGACGCGTCCGGATTCGATCCGTAGAGGTTCCCTCCCAGGCAGACCGCGGCGCGGATCGTTCCCTGCTCCGCCCGCTCCATGCAGGCGAGCGTGTCGAGCCCCGGCGTCGTCGGCAGCGTCAGGCCGTAATGCTGCACCAGTCGCTGATAGATCGTCTCCTGCAGCTTCGGCGTCACGCCGACCGATCCGATCCCCTGGACGTTCGAGTGGCCGCGGATCGGAAGGAGTCCGGCGTGCGGCCGACCGATCATCCCGCGCAGCAACGCCAGATTCGCGATCGCCTGAACGTTCTCGACTCCGTTGACGTGGTGCGTGATCCCCATCGTCCAGCAGAAGACCGCACGGCGCGAGCGTCCGTAGAGCATCGCGATCCGATCGATCGTCTCGCGGTCGACTCCGGATGCCGCGACCAGCTGGTCCCACTCCAATCGGCGCAGATGGTCGAGCCACTCGGTCGAACCTGAGGCGTATTGCATCAGATAGTCGAGATCCGCCTCGCCCCGTTCCAGCACGCGTTTGGCGACGCCGGTCAGCAGTGCGAGGTCGCCGCCGATATGCAGCTGCACGTACTGCGACGCGATCTTCGATCCGAAGAGCAGACTGCGCGGATTGCTCGGAATCCGGAAGCGGACCAACCCCAGCTCGACCATCGGGTTGATGACGATCACTTCGCCGCCGCGGCGACGAACCTGATTGAGAGCGCTGATCAGACGCGGATGATTGCTCGCCGGATTGCCGCCGATGACGAAGACGCAGTCGGCGTGTTCGAGATCGTCGAGCTCGATCGTCGCCGTGCCCGTCCCGACGCTCGACTTGAGTCCGACGCCGCTCGCCTGATGGCAGTAGTACGAACAGTTGTTGACGTTGTTGGTGCCGCTCAGCCGAGCCAGCAGCTGCAGCAGAAAGCCCGCTTCGTTCGACGAGCGGCCGCTGAAGTACCAGAACGTCTCGTCCGGAGTCATCCCCTTCAGCTGCGCCAGGATCCCTCGAAACGCCTCGTCCCACGAGATCGGTTCGTAGTACTGGTCTCCGGCCTTCAGGCGAACGGGCTGGACCAGTCGGCCGCAATGCTCGAGATCATAGGGGGAGAATCGACGGAGCTGCGGGAGCGAGTAGGTCTTCCAGAAGTCCTCCTTGATCCCTCCCTGCAGGTCGGCGGCGATCGCCTGGACGCTCTTCTTGCAGAACTCGGGAAAGCTCCCGCGTTCGTTGACCATGCCCCCTTTCTGCCCTCCCATGCCGACGGCGCACGTCTTGCAGGCGTTGCGCGACGAGAGGGCGCGGAACATCCGCCAGAAGCCGCCGCTATGGCGCGCCTTGCGCAGCGTGTAGGCGATCGCTCGAAAGCCGCCGGCACTGTCGGGACGCTTCACGGTCGCCTCGCTGCGGAGAGGAGCGAAGGTCCGGCGGCATCGCGAGCCGCCGGACCTTCCGAAAGAACAGCCGTCGTCACTCGCTCGCGACGTCGACGTAGACCTTCAGGGCCGATCGATCCTCGACCAGCAGCCGCATCATCTCGCGGTACTGATCGAGACCGGCGACCGGATTGGTGAGGATCCGCGAGATGACTCCGGGATAGGTCAGTTCGCCGAGCGCCAGATCGCGAATGCCGAGTTCGAAATGTTCGCTGTTGGCGTTCACGCTCCCGAGCAGCAGCTTGTTGCCGAGGACCCACTCGAGATTGACCTTGTCCGAATGGACTTCGCTGCGACGTTCGCCCCCGGTGATGCTCGTCCAGACGAGCACGCCGTTATGGCCCAGATAACGCATCATCTCGAACGCGACGTTGCTCGAACCGGTCGCGTCGACGATCAGATCGGCCTTGCCGTGCTTGGCGACCACCTCGTCGACCGACGTCTTGGACAGGCTGACGTAGGTCGCTTCGAGCCCTTCGACGATCGACGACGAGAGCGTCGGCGGCGCCGAGCGGGCCATCGTGAAGACCTGCAGGCCGCGGAGCCGCAGCGCGAGGGTGCTGAGCAGGCCGATCTGGCCGGCTCCCATCACGAACGCGGTCCGCGGACGCCAGACCCGCATCCGCCGCTGCACCTCGTACGCCTGTTGGATCGCCTTCGCGGCACAGCTCATCGGTTCCATCAGGACGTGCAGATGCTTCAGCCCCGAAGGGACCCGCACGATGTAGTCCTCGTGGTCGACGAACCTCTCGGTCAGGTAGCCGTGAAGCAGGTTGATGCCCCGCTCGTAGTACGTCTCTTCGCTCGTCATGTCATAGGTGCCGATCCGATCGTAGATCGAACCGCCGGGGCGGCGCACGGTCGCGGTGACATAGTCGCCCGGCTTCACCCGAGTCACCTTGGGCCCGACCTCGAGCACGACGCCGAAGCTCTCGTGACCGAGCACCAGATAGTCGAAGCCCGGAGGAGCGTTGCCGTAGAGAGCGTCGTTGATCTCCTTGTCGGTCGCGTCGACGCCGACCTTCAGGACCTTGACCAGCACCCCGTGGCCGTCGGAAATCGAATCGAGCGACGGTTCGGGAATGTCCTGCAGGTGGACGCTGTTCGGCTTGCCGGGGTGCACCGCGATCGCTTTCATCGATGTCCTTCGTTACCAACAGGTGAACCGCCTCTCGTCAGACCGAGGCGGCATCGAGACGTCAGGCCGTTCATGCTACCGCGGTCGGCTTTCGCCCGCGAGGGAGATCGCCACCGCGAACGAATCGAGCGCGGGGCTTTCGGGAGGGGGAGCCGCTCGCACGGCCGGAGCGAGCGGACGACAGGTCCGCGAACGCGAAGACCCCGCTCGAACGGTCGAGCGGGGTCTCGGTGTTTCGTCCGTCGATCGTCCGCGGAGCGGCACTCCGGCGGGCGATGCGTCAGTCGCTCAGTTCGTGCCGAGCAGCTTCGCGAGCGCGTCGAGCGCCGCCTTGGCGTTCGCCACGCCGCCGGTCGCGTCGATCAGCTTCTTGGCCGATTCGAGCGCCGACAGGGTCGGCTCCGAGCCGCTCTTGGCGGCGCGAGGGGCCTTGGCCGGAGCGACGGCCGCTTCGGTCTTGGCTGCCGCCGGCTTGCGACCGCGGCGCGTCACCTTGCCGGCCTTGCGCCGATCCCCCGAGAGAATCACGCTGACGTACTGCGCGGTGACCGAGTGTCCCTGAGCCACGAGCGCTTCGGCGATCTGCCGCGGCTTCGCCTTGGGGTTCGCGGCATAGTACTCGCGGATCGCCTTGGACTTGCTCATCCCGGTCCCTTCGTCCTTCGCCTTGCTCATCATCATGCCTTTTCGTGGAATGTTCCGAACGCCCATGTCAGCGCGAGACGTCGTCTGCCCGCCACCACGATGTCTCGTCGCGTATTCACCGCGTGAAGACCGTCGATCGATCCCCGAAGATCTCGGATGCGAGAACTCTATCACATCACGACGACGAAATATATCGCGATCGGGCAATCTGCAACAAACCCGCCGACCGGTAGGGTTTTTCATATGATGATGCGGCCCGATGCCATAAGGCGTTCGCATCGGTCGGAGCACCGGTCGAACTTCGGTCGAACTTCGGTCGAACTCGAGCCGTCGTCCGCATCACGACGCGATTCCCCTCCGCTCGACCCGCTCTCGCCCGTCCGATCGGCCCGACGCGTAGGGAGTCGCGCGACGCTTCGGAACGACGGAGGTCGATGGGGGCGTTCGAGTCGACTCGTCTCGCTACGGGGCGTGCTCGGTCGCCGCCTGCGCCGGCGGCGCGGAGATCAAGCGGTCGCCACGTCGGTTCGGCCAGCCGAGCGATCATGAACTGGGAGCCCGAAAGCGTCGCCGCTCGGAAAGACATCCGCGAACGAAAGCGCGGAGCTACTGAAGACGTGCGAAACGGGCGAGTGCCGAACGACTCGCCGGAACGCCGGGGGTTCGGCGCCGATGGGGATGTTTCGGCGAACTCGCCGTCCGACCAAGGAGTCCGGATCAGCGGGGACCGCGAGCCACCAGCGCCGACGCCCGTCAAGAAGCGAGAACGGAGGACCGAGCGGGTCCTCCGTTCATCGATACGGATCGCACGAGCGCGAAGCTCAGGACGCCGAACGCCGTTCGTCGGCGGTCAGGCGAGCGTATTCGCCCCAGGTGAGCAGCCGCTCGGACTTCTCGTCCCAGATCTTCAGGCGAGTGACGCGAAAGGCGTCGGCGAGCGTCATCTGCTCGGCGGCCTGGAGTTCGGGCTGCTGATCGAGCGCGGTCTGCAGCAGGTAGTTCGGAATGCGGCTGTCCAGGTGGTGCACGTGATGGATGCCGATGTTGGCCGTCATCCACTGCAGGACCTTGGGCAAGCGGAAGTGCGAGCTCCCCTTGATCGCCGCGTCGACGTAGTCCCATTCGCGACGGTGATGGAAGTAGCCCTCTTCGTACTGATGCTGGACGTAGAACATCCAGACGCCGATCGCCGATCCGAGTGCCAGAACCGGGATGTAGGCAAGCAGGAAGGTCTGCCAACCGAACGCCAGGACGCCGAGCGTCAGCAGCACTGCGGCTCCGATGTTCGTGAACCAGACGCTCCGGCGTTCTCGCTTCCAGGTCTTCGGCAGATCGTAGGCGAACCGCTGCTTGATGGCGAACTGGTAGAACGGACCGATGCCGAAGAGGACGAGCGGATTGCGGTAGAGCCGGTAGGCGAGACGGCCCCAAAAACCGCGGGCGCGATATTCGTCGACCGTCAGCAGGAGGATCTCGCCCCCCTTGCCGCGACGATCGAGATCGCCCGAGGTCGCGTGATGGACCGCGTGAAGCCGGCGCCAGGTGTGATAGGGGGTAAGCGTGATCAGTCCGAGCCAGACACCGACGCGATCGTTGGCTGCCGTCGAGCGGAAGAACGAGCGATGACCGCAGTCATGCTGCAGGACGAACGTCCGGACAAGCAGGCCGGCTGCCAGAGGAATCGGCAACAGGGCCCACCAGCTGCCGATCGCAACGAGTGCGAAGACCGCGCCCCAGGAAAGGGCCAGCAGACCGAGCGTCGTCGTGAGCTGCCAGATCGACTTGGCGGCATTCGGAGCCCGGTAGGGAGCCAGGCGGGCATGCCAAGGATTGTTCGCGGTCGACTCTTGCGTCTGGACGGCTGCTCCGGACGGAGGAGTCGTCGACGGCGCCGGGGTGGAGGTCGGAGTCGGTCGTAGCATCGGAGATACCTCGTCGCAGTCGCCTCGTCGCGGCTCGCATCGTCGAGCCGTTCGCGAGCGAAGGTTGGGAGTGCCGAGGCGAGGGGCACCGCAGCGGGTGCCGAGCGGTCTCGGCGTCGTTCGATCCGGCAATCGCGTCGAGAGAAATCCGGATCGGGAGAGGTTCGAGCGAGTCGAACCGTCGAGGGGGGGGAGTTTCGATCGCCGCCGTCGATCGGCTGCGAAAGGAACGCGGGGTCGCGATCCGTCGATCGCGACCCCGCGAACAGATCATGCGAGCGGTCGATCAATAGCGACGTCCGCCGCCACCACCGCCGTAGCCGCCGCCGCCACCAC
>CAZZBI010000266.1:0-7765 GCA_964652385.1 uncultured Pirellulaceae bacterium
GAGGGCAAGGGATTCGAACCCTCAACCGCTTTCGCGGCAACTGATTTCGAATCAGCTGCCATGAGGCCCGGAGGATCGACACGACCGCTTCGACCCTACCGTCGAAGTGGCCCAACCCCGGAGCCAGTTTCCCTGCATGATCTAGGATCATGCGGGGGGCAACCGATGAGACTGCTCGACGCGATCGACCAGTACGCGATCTCTCGTGACGTGCGAGAGAGCACACTGAAGGGCTACCGCTTGGCGGTCCGGCGGTTCGGTGCGTGGCTCGGCCGCGACGCGATCGCGTCCGATCTGGAGCCCGAGCGAATTAACCGCTGGCTCTACGAGCTGCGGCGGTCGCACCTGTCGAGCTACTCCGTCCAGACCTACCGCCGCTGCCTGCTGGTCGTCGCCGCCTGGATCGGGGCCCGAGGCCACGCGATCCGGATCGACTCGTCGGACGTGACGCTCGTCCGCTGCCCGCCGACCAAGCGCGACGTCTGGTCGCCCGAGGAGGTCCGTCGCCTGATCGCCGCGGTCGACCGACTCCCCGACGACATGCTGCGGCCACGCGTCCGCCGGCGAGCCTGGTGGCGGTCGCTGCTGCTCGCCGCTTGGGACTCGGCTCTCCGCTGGTCGGACCTGTCGCGACTCGCCCTGCGGGACATCAGCCCGGACGGCGCGGTGGAGCTGACCCAGTGGAAGACGCTGGTCTCGCACGTCGTCCAGTTCTCGCCTGAGACTCTCGACGCGATCGGTGCGACGTACCGCGGCGTCGGCGTCGATGTCGAGCGAGCGGTGATCTGGCCGGTCCCGTACGCGACCTGGCGTCACCGCGAGCTCTCGCAGCTGCTCGGCTTCGCCGGCTTGGAGGGGAACCTCCAGAAGCTCCGCCGGTCGGCGATCACCGCCGCCGAGATCGAGCGGAGCGGCAAGGGCACGCTGCTGGCCGGGCACACCAACCCGGCGACGACTCACCGCTGGTACCTGTCTCGGGCTCGGATGCTCGAGGAGCGACCTGCGGCACCTCCCCTGTTCGGAAGCGAGACGATGCTCGACCTGCCCAGCGACGGACGACAGCACTGGAGCCATGCGGTCAAGCGACACGAGCGGATCCGGATCGGCACGCCGGCCGGGACGATCGAGATCGCCGCGGACAAGGACGATCGCGGTCGACCGAAGATCACGGTCGTGACCGAGCCGGACGCCCCGATCACCCTCGAGGTGGTGCGGGCCTGACGCTTCGACACCAGCCCGGAGGACTCGGGCGGCTCCTTTTCGATGACGGATCGACTCGACCAGTTGCTCGACCAATGGACGCCGGACCGGCTGTGGGGCTGCAGCGCCCGCTGTCCGTCGACTCCGGGCGACTGGCTGCTCGCCGCCTGGCACGCCAGGAACGCCTACGAGCCGGAGCCGATCGCCTCGCTGCGTGAGCTGGGAGCCGATCGCCACGGCGACCTGGTGCCGTTCCAGTCGGGGCACCGACGCGGCTACGTCTGGTCGAGTCTGTCGACCGCCTGCGTCGCGATCGCCGGATCGGACGACGCGCGCGACTGGATGGACAACGTCCGCTGCGCGTGCCCCGAATCGGCGGGCTATCGGATCCGGGTGCACCGCGGCTTCGCCGAGCACGCCGAGGAGCTGCGGACCGTGCTCGACCGGACGCTCGCGCCTCTGATTCGAGGGCGCCTCGTCGTGCTCGTCGGGCACTCGCTAGGCGGGGCGGTCGCCACGGTCCTCCCCCTGTTCTCCGAGCTGGCGGAGATCCGCTCGGCGGCGGCGATCACCTTCGGCTCGCCGCGCGCCGGAGACGCCGGACTGCGGCGGTTCTGGGCGAACCGATCGATCGCCCAGCTGGCGGCCGACGGCGATCCGGTCCCGCTGCTGCCGATCCACGGTCCGCTCTATGGATACCGCCACCCGTCGCGCCTGATCCATCTGACCGAGGGCGGGACCTTCGTCGACGCCTGGTCGCACCGGTACCGCCGCGTGGCCGGTGCCGTCGCCGCTGGCATGCTCCCTCGGCCGATCCGTCAGCGGATCGCCTGCCGTGCCCTGTCGGCCGTCCGAGCGCATCGGATGGCCACGTACGTCCGTCGCTTGACTCAGATCTACGAGGCCCACTGATGCCCGACTTTCACGAGCCCGCCGATCCGATTCGTCGGTTCGTCTGCACCGTTCCCGACAACGTCAATCAGTGGACGCCGCGCTGGGGCAAGCGAGAGCTGACCTGGTGCGTCGAGCACGTCATCCCCGCGCTCGGCCGAAAGCGTCAAGAGGAGCTGACCGCCGCGAGCTTCGAGGACTGGGCCCAAACGTGCGATCTCCGGTTCGCCAAGGAATCCGCTCCTCTCGATGCGGACATCCGCCTGACGACCGGGCGGGGATCGCGGCAGAGCCTCGACGGCGCGGGCGGCACGCTCGCCTACGCTTGGCTTCCCGGATCGGCTGACTGGCGAGGTCCGTCGAGCCAGGTCTATGACCTCGACGAACGCTGGGTGGCGGAGCTCGATCAGCAGGGCGGGATCGTCTATCGGCCGGTCAACTGCCACGAGTCGGGGCACACCCTCGGATTGTCGCACGGGCCGCGCGGCTCGCTCATGCAGGCGACCTACGACCCGCGACTCTTCAGTCCGCAGCGCGACGAGATCGACAAGATGGTCGCGCTCTACGGCCCCCCGAGTAAGACTCGCACGCCGTCCGGCCCGACCACGCGCGAGCTGTTCGAGCAGTGGTACGGATCGATCCGCGAGACCGAACGCATCGCGCGCGAGCTGGCTCGGGTAATCGGAGTCGATCGCGGATGATCGCTGCGCTCGTCATTGCCGCTTGCCTGGCCGCGGATCCGCCGCCGGGCGTGACCCGGGTCATGAGCCCCGAGGACGCGATGCGCGCGGCGGTCGCCGATCTGGCCACGCTGCCGGCCGATCGGCAGCTGCTCGTGCGATACGTCTGGGTCCCGCCCTGGCTCGGCGAGGACGCGCACCACGTCGTGTCGTACGCGGTGAATCTGGCGGCATCCCGATCGGGCACGATCCAGCATCCGACGCTCGTCGCCGGCGGCACGCTCCAGCGGTGGGACCTCGATCGACTCGTCCCGGATCCGACGGTCCGCGCGTCGGTCGGCGAGGTCTGGGACACGATCGCCAGCAGCGACCCGTACTTCCGCCGCGACGGCGTGTCGCATCCGGTGCCGGGACTGCTCGTCTCGGTGCCGCTGGTGCGAGCCGATCGGTTCGCCGCTCAGTGCCTGCTGGCGATCGACGGCCGCTACCCCGAGCTGCGTGGCCTGACGAACCTCCGAGACGACAGCGGCCGCACCGAGGAGGAGATCGCTCTGGCACGCTTCGGCGTCTTCCGCTCGACGTCGATCGAGGTCGACGGCGATCGGCGCGTCGGCATGGTGAGGTCGGAGGTGACCGGAAAGGCAAGGGCAGTGCTCGCCCTGCGCGGTCTCGTCGGCTCGGCCTGGATCACCGAGGACCTGCTCGACGAGGACACTGACGCCAGCCGGCACCCGATCTATCACCTGCTCGACGGCCGACCGCGGGGGCACGAGATCATCTGGGAGCTGCCGAACGGCCTGCACGGGTTTCTGATCACCGACGGCGACGGGCGAGTCCTGCGCGAGGCCCCGCCCGATCTGGTCACCGATCATCGGACGCCGGCCCCGCACACCTCTCGCCTCGACGGCGGCGCGTTCAGCTGCATCCGCTGCCACGGCCAGAGCCGCGGCCTGCGCGACTGTCGCAACGACGTCGCCGCGATCCTCGCGACCGACGTCCGGATCCTGGGCGATGGCTCCCGCACGCCCGAGCAGGCGGCCGAGGAGATCGCCACGCGATACGCGGGCCGAGACTTCGAGCGGCTGCTCGAACGCGGCCGACTCGACTACGACGCCGCCATCGATGAGCTGACCGGCGGCACTCACGACGCGGAGACGTTGGCGGCGGCGACCGCCGAGCTGATCGGCTCCTGGAAGTACCCGCTCGTCGACTCCCGCCGCGTCTGCCTCGAGCTCGGGTTCGAGGTCGCCGAGGGGACCGACGCGACCGCGGTGCTCCGCGAGCTTCTGCCGACTCCGGTGCCGTCGCCGGGTGTCGCGATCACCGAAGACCCGACGATCGCTCTGCTCGCCGCCGGCGTGCCGATCGGACGCGTCGACCTCGAGCGGATCTACGGCGAGCTCCTGATCCGCTCTGCCTCCTGGAGACCCTGACCATGCGTCCGCTCGTCCTCGTCCTGCTGTTGGCCTCCGGCGTCGCCGCCGGCGATCCCGTCTGCCCGCAGGTACATCTGCCGCAGCAGCTGCACGTCGCGCCTCAGGTCGCGGCCCCGGTGGTCTACCCGCAGCCGCTGCTTGCGGCGCCGCTGGCGTATCCGCAGCAGCTCGTCGCTCCGGCCGGCCTGGCAGGCACGGTCTACGGCTACGCGGCGCAGCCGATCGCTCAGCCGCTGCAGGCGAACCCGTATCGTCTTGATCCGGGCGAGATGCTGCGCGATGCGGCGCGCCTGACCGAATCGGCCCAGTCGCTCGCCGGTCGGTCGCTCGACGTCTACCAGCGATTCGGCGTCGACGCCTTGGCGATCCAGGCGGAGACCGAGCAGCTGCGGGCCCGTGCGGCGCTGATCGACGCCACGCGCCCCCAGTCGCCCGCTGCTCTGACCACCGATCACGGACAGGCTCAGCGTCTGTCCGTCGGCGGCGCCTCGATCTGCGTCGAGCCTGACGGCCGCGGCGGATTCGTGATCCGCGTCGTCCCGGCCGGCGACTTACCGGCGGCCGAGTCGATTCCTAAGCCGCAGCCGCCGTCCGCCGCGACGTCGAACGACCATGTGCCTGAAGGTGTTCGGACGCTCGCCGCACGCTGCGCGTCATGCCACACCGGCGACACCGCCAAGGGCGGGCTGCAGTTGTTCGCCGACCCGAGCACCCTCAACCCGATCGACGCGGAAACTGCGCAGGCCATCTTGACGGAAGCGCTCACCGGTAGGATGCCGCCGACGACCGATGCGTCCGGCGCGGCACTGTCGCCGCTGACCGAACGCGAGCTCGCAACCCTTCGCCTGCTACTGGAGACCGAAGAATGAACTCGAACCGATGGCCGCACGCCGGCCGATTCCTGACCCTCGTGATGCTGCTGCTGACGCTCTGCACGCTGCTGATCGCTCCGCACCAGGCGTCCGCTCAGGGTCCTCTGGCGACCGTTCGCGATGCGCTGCGGAGCAACCGCGACCTCGTCCAGGCCAATCGGGCTGACGCAATCGCGGCCCGCAATGCGAACGTCGACCTGCTGCGTCAGACGGGCGGAGCTCGGCTGACCGTCGGCACCTGCCGCTCGCAGCAGTTGGTCGTGCCGCACGTCCATCAGCAGCTCGTCGCGCCGCTGGTCGCTCCGCAGCCGCTGATCCTGCAGCAGCAGTTCAACGGATACCTGCCGCCGCCTCAGCCGCTGGCCGCTCCGCAGGTCGTCCAGCCTCAGGCCCTGATCGTGCCGAGCTATCAGCTGCCGCAGGCGATCGTCGCTCCTCAGCCGATCTACCTACAGCCGCAGGCCCTGATCGCTCAGCCTCAGCGGCTGGTCGTGCCTGGCTGCCACTTCTGATCGCAGCAAGTTCAGCCGGTCGGCCGCTTGGGGCCGACCGGCATCAGCAAATGAGGCGGTAGATGACTCAGCAGTGTTTCGGCGTGAACGAGGTCTTCGGAATCGGTCGTTCGTACGACAGCCTCGGTTGGGCAATCGCTGTAAGACAGTCCAACGATGTCGATTTTCGCCGAAACGGAGATCATGTGGTCGCTCAGCGGACTCGACAGGGTGTCGACGTCTGGAGTCACCTTGGCCGCAACGACTACATGCGGCTTCATCTACGAAAAACTGCAACACCAGCCGCTCGCTATAGCTGTTACGACCGCCGCTGGACCAAGGTCTTTTCGGTCTACGGTGTCTGCTATTCGCCCTGGGGCAATCCGTCCGTTTCGTTCGGTGAGGTGAACACCGCCTCGACCGGAAGAGCCTTCTCGCACGTCACCGGCCGAGCTAGACAATGGACGACGACCGGGGGATTTATCGAAGCGACGATCAATGTCCCGGATGGCGCAGACGTCTGGCTCGCCTACACCAGGCGCACTGGAGGCACGTACGCCAGGATCGACATCAACGGCGATCCACTGGCGGCAAACGAGCTGCCGTCGACCGGCGTTTTTCGCTATCTCGATACATACGGTCCGGTCGACAGCACTCGACAGCAGATCACGAAGATTGCGAGCGGTCTCTCTTCGGGAGCCCACACCTTCAGAATCACGAAGGTTGCTGACGCGAACGGGGCTTCAAGTAGCGCCAACGGCATTACGATCGAGGCGCTGCTGATCGATGCGAAGGTAGGGAGTGCGAACTGGCAACCGCCCGCATTCCCTCTTGGTACCGACGTGCTTCGCGGCGACGAATTTCGCGGGTCGAATGGTTACATCTATTCATGCACCGACGCCGGTACCACCGACGCCTCCAACGAACCGACTCATTCGTCCAGCACGGCGGTCAATGGAACCGCGACGTTTTTGGCGTTCTCAACGTCGACGTGGGGCGTCTATGGCACCTCTGAGACGTTTCCCTCTGAGCTGGAACTTGCGATTGAAGCAACCGTCGATTCCACCAAAGAGGACTTCGGCGGGCAGACTCACGGCGGGGCTGCAGGTGAGGCGATTGTCGCCGCCACAGAGTGGCGGGTCGACGGAGCGGTCGTCGACGTAGCAGGTTTCGACCAATGGGAAATCACCGACCTCTCTTCATCGATCACGCTGGAAGAGTCAATCGACTGGGTGCACTCCAAGGCAGCAGAACTGGCCACGCACACACTGAGACGTGAGTTCGTCCACGGCAAATATCTGGTTGCTGGGACGATCGGATGGCACACCACTGCTCAGGTTGGGTACGCGTATCCAGCAATGCTTCCGTTCGTTCGGTACTCCGGACGGGATCGTGCCGACATCGTCGACACCGTTACGCCAGCGGGCGGCGACACGATCGTGATGGAGGACTACGTCTCGCAATCGAATCCGGTGGTCCAGTGCGGTAAGACGTACGGGGTAAAGCTGGCCGGCTCGGCTTACGCGCAAAAGACAGGAGAGCCATGCGTTTCGCATGCGCTGTGCTGGCCATTCACGGTCGACGAGTATCGGGCGACAGCTGCTCAGGCGTTCGTCCAACTGAACCGCGAAGCCGCGGACGGCACGGGTTCGACCGACTGGCAGGCCAAGTTCTATTTCGAACGAGTCGATTCAGGCAATCTTGTGAATGTCGTGCCAGGTTCCGAATGGCACACCAGGTGCGAGTATCGATGGGCGATGGCCTAAACGTCCCTTGAACAGGAGGTCCGGAATGGTTCTCACTCGTGCTCTCAAACCGGACTCGGTCGTCGTCGGCAAGACCCTTGCCGACGCGGTCGGCGTCTCTGTCGCGGGATACCGCGGCATGCGGTTCTTCGTCCCAACCGGATCGGACCTCGGCGGCAAGTCGATCGCCGTCTACGAGGTCGGCCCGGACGGTGCCGACTACGTGGCGGAGACCAGTCGGACCGATCAGCCCGTGACTTTCACGCTCACGGCAGGCCGGTCGCGCGACATCGATCCTGGGATCAACGCCGCGGCCACGCTCAAGTTCGTCTGTGCGACGGCCACGGCCGCGCAGACGGCGGCGTACCTCCGGGGCAAGCGGTAGGCGTAACGCGGGGCAAGCGGGGGCGAGGGATGGCCGATGATGGATCACCGACCACGTGGCTCGAA
>CAZZBI010000267.1:0-7671 GCA_964652385.1 uncultured Pirellulaceae bacterium
TCTCGGTCGCGCGGCGGACCCGAGCGACGTTCGCTTCGGCGATCCGACGATCGGTGACGTCGAAGCCGATCCAGATCGTCTCGTTCGTCCCGTCGTTCGCCACCAAGGGAACGACGGTGATGTCCAGCCAGAGTCCGTCGGTACCGCGCGGCGACAAGGGAATCGCGACCGGGTTGCCGTCGGCATCGCGCGTCGCCCGCTCCAGACGCACTTCGCCGCGCCAGGTCGAACGCTGCTGGATTGCCGCACCGATCGCCGCCCGATCGACCGGTTCGGCCAGGCGAGGCGGTCGTCCGACGAGATCGTCTTCGTTCCAGCCGGAAAGTTCGCGCAGGCGGGGATTGGTCGAGCGGACATGGCCGGCGGAATCGCAGCGGATCACGATCGCCGACGACTCGACAGCCCGATCGAGCTGTTCGAGTTCGGCCAGCACCCGCTCGATCCGTCGCTCGGCCGACGCAAGCATCGTCTCGAGGTCGGCCAACTCGTCGCCGTCCTTCACGCCGCCGGCATCCGCCGCCGCCCAACGTCTGAGCGAACGGTCGCGCAGCCGCTTGGTCGGACCGGCGACGAACAGGTCGAGACCGATGCTGAGCGCGACGATCAGCAACGCGATGGTGGCGAACTGCTGACGCGTCGAACGAGCGGCCCAGCGATCGACGACCGGTCGAATCCGATCGGGGACCATCGTCGCGATGACCGCCCCCTGATGCGTTCCGCTCGCCGAAAAACGCAGCGAACAGGGAACGATCGCCTTCAGTCGGTCCGAGGCGTCATCGACCAGAAACCGGTCGCGCCGCTGACGTACCGCGTCGTCGATCGCGTCGATCGTGCGACCGTCGAAGAGATCATCCCAGTTTCGTCCGACTCGCTCGGTCCGTTCCGACGCCAGGATGCGTCCCGAGGTCAGGTCGATCACCGTCAGTTCGACCAACTCCGGTTCGGCCGCCAGCGCCTGAGTCACCCGTTGCAGATCCGCTCCGACCGCGATCGACTCGACCGCCAGCGCGGCCGAGCGAGCGAAGAGCCCGGCGCGCAGTCGCATCCGCTCCGCCAGATCCGACTCGACCTCGCGCTGCGTCAGCGAACTGTTGATCGAGATCGCGACGAAGCCGACGACCGAAACCAACACCAGCAGCTTGGTGCGGATCGAGAGGTTTCGCATCCGTGCGAGACGCCGAGGGGATTCGGGAGCGGCGCCGCCGGTCACGGTGAGGACTCCGGCCATGTCGCCGTGGTCCCCGACGGGTCAATCGTCGGATCGAGAAAACAGCTGTCGGCAAGCGCCGGATCGAGTCCCATCGCCTGCAGATGCCGGCGCACTGCCCGCAGCGCCTCACCCGAGTGCCGCGATTCGAGATCGCGACGGCGATCGAAGATCTCGACCTCGTCGCGAAAGATGGCGGCGATTCTCGACGGGGATTCGCCGGTGCGCGAGGCGATCAGAGCGATCGCGTCGTCGGGGCGAGCGCGATAATGCGCGATGGCTCGATCGAGCGCGTTCAGCAACGCCGCGATGCCGCTCCGGTTCGCCTGGGCAAACGGCCGATCGACCACCAGCAGGTCGAGCACCTCTCCCGGTATCTCGGCCGTCGTGAAGAGCAGCGGATAGCCTTCGTCGACCGACAGCGCGGTCGACACCGGAGGATAGGTCACCACCGCATCTACCTCGCCGCGTCGGAGCGCGTCGGCCATATGGAGCTGCGACATCGGGACGATCTCGATCTCGTCGACGTCGACGCCGGCGATCTCGGCACCGCGCCGCAGCACATATTCGTTGATCGATCCGGTCTCGACCGCCACCCGTCTTCCGGCGAGTTCTCGGACATCGTCGACTCGCGGCGATCCGATGATGACGTCCCCACCGCTGCTCGCGTCGATCAGTCGAACGATGCGGGGGTCCCGCGCCCCTTGGCGACGCGATTCGATCAGTTCGTGGACGGTGACGCAGACCAGATCGACCTGTCCTCGTTCGAACGCGCGGCGGGCATCGCCGAGCGAGGCGAACTCGACGGTGCGGACGCGGACTCCCGCATCGCGGAAGTATCCCAGTCGATCGGCCAACGGGATGAACTCGTAGCCGGGCCAGGGAGTGATGCCGATTCGCAGCTCGCGAAGTTCAGTCCGATCCGAATCGGTCGTGGGGAGCGTAAGGAGCATGGCGATCCCCGCCCCGATCACCAGCGCGAGCGCGGTCAGGCGGATCGCTCCGGGACGTCGTTCGGATCGGAGGGGTCGCACCGGGAACTCCCGTGATTCGGCTCGGTTCCGCGGCCGCCTGCCGTCCGGAACGTCGAACCGTAACTCGCGGGTAGGCATGCGGCGCTCGCCGCCACGTTCGCCGGGTGGTTTCTCCCGGTCTGCGCCCTGATCGAAGCTGCGCAAGCGACGAAAGGACCGCTATCGTCGGCGCGAATCGACCTCGGCCGTGCCGAGAGCGAGACGTGAGCGGTCCCAGCCGAGCGAAGTACGGTCCGCGGCAGGCTTCGGGCCGTTCGACGACGAGGCTCGATCGAACCGAAGTCAAGAAATGAAGCGAGGGGACCCGCGACCGGATCCCCTCGCTCTTCACGTCCCCTGGCGGACGTTGCCGACCGCGACGCTCGCTCGATCAGTTCCCGCCATCCGGCCGTTGCGGACGACCGCCGCGTCCCCCATCTCCTCCGCGGCCCCCTTGGCCGCCGCGTCCCCCTTCACCACCGCCGGGGCCACCCGGGCCGCCGGGGCCGCGTCCCATCTGCTCGGCGAACTTCGACAGTTCATCACGCGACAGCAGGCCGTCACCGTCGGTATCGAGCTGGAACAGTCGATCGACGAACGCCTCCATCCCCCCACCACCACCGAAGCCGAATCCGAAGCCGCCCCCACCAGGGCCACCGGGTCCGCCCGGACCACCGGGACCGGCCCCACCGGGGCCCCCCGGACCGCCACCGGGGCCCCCCGGACCGCCACCGAAGCCACGCCCGCCACCACCACCACCGCCGCCACCGCCGACACCAAAGGCGCCCGACATCTGCGCGGCCATGGCGGTGAGTTCGTCGCGAGTCGCGGCGCCATCGCCATCCTTGTCGGCTCGTCCGATCAGAGCCGCCATCCGTTCGCCGACCTCATCGGGAGTCAGCTTGCCGTCGTCGTTGCGGTCGTTTTCCATCAGGCGATCGACGAGGGCTTCGGGCCCGCCGCCGAAACCACCGGGACCACCCGGGCCGCCGCCGGGACCTCGCCGTCCCCCTTCGCCCGCCGGTTGCCCTTCACCTCGCCCAGGACCGCCGCGGCCGGGCATCAGCTCAGCGACGACGAGCTTGCCGTCGCCGTCGGCATCGAGCTTCTTGAGCGACGCGGCGGCCTGTTCGATCTCGTCGGCCGAGATCTCGCCGTTGCCGTCGGTATCGAGAGCGGCCATGACGGGCGACATCATCGCGCCGCGACCGCGTCCCCCTTCGCCTCGTTCCTGCGGCGGCTGAGCGGCGACCAGGCCGGCACTCAATCCGCACACCACCAACGCTCCGCCGAACTTCCAAGTCAACGCACGCATGGCCGAACCTCATCTTGTGGGAACGTCGCCGCGACGAGTCCCGCCGTTGTCCGGTCGGTGACTTCGCCTCGCTGCTCGTCAGGAAGACTAACGAGCGTTCTCGCGGCCCGTCTACGAAACGGTCGAACGAAGCCGAGATGACAAAGCGCGACGCCTCGCGAGCGATTCCCAGCCCGCCGCGTCAGCAAGGGATCCCCGCGCCTCCGTGCCCAGCCCGCCGCGTCAGCAAGGGATCTCCGCGCCTCCCGTCACGAACACCGCGCGACCGAAATCGAGTTCACATCGGGCGAGACCGAGGGCCCCTGCGCTCGGCGCTACGGGCTGGCGCGACATCGAGGTCCGTCGCACGATGGCGGCCTACGACAGACGATGCGTCGGTACCGGACGCCCCGGGCGAAAGCTCTGCAGCGTGCCGATCGTCGGTCGGACTTCATGCCGGTTCGCGATCTGCTCGATCGCCGTACGGACGGCGGACTCGAGCAGCACCGGATCAATCGCCACTCGCGCGTTGACGACCAGTTCCGCGCGATCCGAACGACAACCGCTCGGCAGCGACAGGACGACCGGGCTGTCGCTGCTGACGACGTTCGCGACGGCGTAGTACCCCTCGTGCATGCCGATCGCCTTCAGATGAGCCGTCTCGGCACCCAGAACGGCAAACCGCTCGTGCAGGTCGCCGAGCAGATCGACCAACAGCCGGTCGAGGTCGAACGGAGAATCCGCGGCCAGCGACAGCTGCGCGTTGAGCCAACCGAGTTCCGCTTCGCCGATCGCATACGTGTCGTAGTCGACGTCCATCATTCGGCGACCGAACGCCCCGCGCTGATCCAGCATTTCGAGCAGCGTCGCGAATCCGTCGCCGGTCTTGGCCGACGTGCGGACGATCGGTCGCCCGGGAAACTGCGTCTCGATCCCGTTCTCGATCTCAGCAATGCCGTCGGCGTCGAGTTCGTCGATCCGGTTCAGGATCACGAAGTCCGCCTCCTCGATCTGCTTGCGGAAGATGTATTCCGCCTGAGGCGAGAAGCCGCCGCGCTTGCCGCCGAGGATCTTCGCCCCGTGACTCGGCTTCACGATCACGCCGTACGGCGCGATGTCGAACGGCTCGCGATAGATCTGCTGCAGCGGACGGATCACCGTCGCGACCAGATCGGTACAGCTGCCGACCGGCTCGGCAAGGATCACGTCGGGCCGACCGGCGACTCCCATCCGCTCGACCGTGCCGGTCAGCGCGTCGAAGTTGCAGCAGAAGCACGAGCCGGCGACTTCACCGACGTCGAAGCCTTGAGAGCGGAGCAGATTCGTATCGACCAGGTCGGCCGCCTGATCGTTCGTGACGATCGCGACTCGCTTCCCCAGGTCGCAGAAACGGCGAGCCAACCGCGCGACGGTGGTCGTCTTTCCCGCTCCCAGAAAGCCGCCGATCATCACGAACCGAGGCGCCTCCGCCATCATCTGCACTCCCGTGTCGGTCTCGGTCCGCCTGGACCTTCGACCGTCCTGCCGGCGACGACCGAAAACGCGTGACCCAACGCGTCATTCTAAGACCGACACGAACGTCGCTCAATCGAGTCTCAATCGACGATCGACCGCGTCAGGTCGCAGGTTCGGCGGAGGTCGAGAAGCGGGGGCGGGAAGTCCGGAGCCGTCGAAAAGGCCGAGGCCACGAAGTACCCCTGCGCTTGGCGCTACGGGCTGGGAGACACGGGGTCCCCTTGCTGACGCTGCGGGCTGGCGAGACACGGAGCGAGCGAGACACGACGTCGAAAGACAAGAAGTGCCCCCTCCGTGCCTTTGTCCGGACCCCAGCGCCTCCGTGAGAAAATTCCGACCGGTGCCTCCGGCCCCTCTCGCGTCTCTCTCAGCGCCTCGAATCGTCCTATCGATCGGACGGCGGCAGTGGTTCGTCGCGAGACCTCAAGTCGATCCGCACCGTCGAGCGGCCGTCGAGTCGAAGGCCTCGGCGATGCCCGGTGATCAGGACGATCGAGTTCGGATCGACCGAGGCTCCGGTTGACGTCGACGGTGGCGACACCCAGGAAGCCTCGAAGGCGATCGGAGTCTCGTTCCGGCGTTCGCTCCGAAGCTCTTCGACCCGCTCCTGCAATCGCGCCAGGCGTTCTTCGCCGATTCCGTCATTCGGACGTTCGACCGCTCCGAAGTGCATCGCCACCCAAGACTCGTGCCGGACCCATTCGGTTTCCGACAACCAATTTACCCAGGATTCGATCTGAGGAACGATCCGATCGATCATCTCGAGATTGCGTCGGGCCGTCGTGGCTTGGGGGTGATCGGGTCCATGTGCCTCCAGCGCCTCGTCCAGTCGCCTCTGATTCTGCGCTCGAAGGTCGGCAAAGCGATCCGCCTGGGCCTGCCGCCATCGATCCAGAACGCCGGGCGACAAGGCGTAACGACCTGACGGGCCGGATGATCGAACCTCGATGTCGGCCGACGACCAAGCATCGTCCGAGAGAACGCCGACTGTAGCGAGCATGCGACGCCCCCAGCGCTCGATCAGGCGATCGATCGCCGACTGCGCCGCTTCCGAGTCCTCCGAATCCACGACGCGAAACGCGAACTCTCCGTCGATCGTCGCCATCCCCCGAAGCCGTCTCAGCAGTTCGCGATCATCCAGAATCTCGGCCGCCAATTCGTGTCGGTCGATCACCTGATCGCGATTCAGGAATCTCGTCGACCAATCGGCATCCACCGCCGCGAGACGGTCGAGCACCTCGACGAGCCGTTCGCCGTCCAACGCGAGCATCGCGACTCGAGACGGCACCGCTCCGTCGAGCGGCAGCGCGAAATCGAACTCGTCCCGATTCCCCAGGACGCCGAGGAGTCCCGAGGGGGGCTGAGTCATCAGCCAGATCGCGTCGACTCCGCCGTCGATCACCAGCGTTTCGGCGTCGTCCGATTCAGTAGCGTCGGCGTCGTCGACGGCGTTCGTCCAGAACGAACCGCCGACCCCTCGGAACGACTCGAATCCGATCCTCCCGGCCTCGTCGAATCCCGCATCGGGAAGGAGGGCGATCAGCTCCAGACGATATCGTCCGAGGGCAACCAGTGAGGGAATCTCGTCCTTTGCGACGAAGAAATGAGCCGCGGTCGTCTCGCTCGAGACCGAAGCTCCCCCTTCTCCGAAGATCGTGCGGAAGGGTACGGACTCGGCGAGGGGCATTTCGACCTGCGCGAGTTCGTCGGTCCAAGGATCGAGCGCCGTGGCTCGACCTGCGATCAGCAGGAGGTCGTCGTCGAGACGCATCGACCACTTCGGCGGCGCGTCGTTCACGGGGGCACCGTTCGGCGGCAACGACTGCGGCAACGACTGCGGCAACGACTCTCCGCCTCGACGGATCTCCGACGATTCGAGAACTCGCTGCAACGCCTCGATCGACTCGGTCCAGAACTCGAGGTCGCCATGCACGCGCGCTGCGAATCGCCAATCCGTTTCGCCGTCGTTCGAGTCGACGACGACGATCGCATCGCCGACATAACGATCGGCATCGAGCATTCGGAGCACGAGTTCGAGATCGTGCGAGAACGCCGCGATCGCTCGTTCCGGTTCGACTTCACGTCCCAGTCGACGTTCGGCTCGATGCGTCAGATCGCGAACGAGTCGCTCCCGTGCGGGCGAGCCGTCGGCAAGACGGGCGAGCCACTCGGGGACTTGCGACGTCCAGAGCGACAAGCCGTGCGAGGCGGCAATCCGACTCGGCCCGAGTCGCGAATCGTCATCACCGTTCGCGACGCCGAACATCGGACCGAGGAGAGCGGCGATGGCCAAGAAATACATCGTCAACGATCGCTCGGCAGCCATGTATTTCCCCCGCGTCGCGTAGCCGATGTTCGACCAAGGCCGTCTACGATGGCGCCTCGGAACGACCGATTCAACTCCTGCGCTCGGACTCTCCCGGATTCGTTCCTGGCGCCGCACCGGCATCCGAGCGCGGGCCGGTCTGATCGTAGTCGCGCGCGGAACGACAACCCTACGAGCTATCGCCCCCAGAACGCTGCGTTGGACTCCGAGCCGGAAGGCACGGAGCTGAAAGGCACGGAGCCCCCTTGCTGACGCTGCGGGCTCGCGAGACACGGAGCGAGCGACGCACGAAGTCGGACGGGACGGAGTGCCGCCT